>NZ_CAACVB010000345.1 GCF_900659635.1 Actinomadura roseirufa
CCTCGGGGACGGCCCACAGCCGCTGCCGCGACCCGGGCTCGGCGCCGAGCAGCCGCAGCGCCGTCCGCTCGCGCTCGGGCGCCGGCTCGCCGCCGGGGTCGGCGGCGTGCACCGCGATGAGCACGTCGTGCCACTCCCGGATCTGCTCGTCCGTCGGATCATCGAGCGCGATGACGTCCATTGGACTTTTGTACCGGATACCGGCCCGTCGCGGCCGGGCCCTGGCCAACCCGTGACCCGCCGTGACCGGGACGGCCCGGTCAGCCGCCCCGGGAGAACGCCGCCAGGATGCGGTCGGCGGCGAGCGCCGGGGGCAGGCTGCCGTCGGCGACGCGCTGCTCCAGGTCCGGTGCCAGCTCGCGCACGGCGGGGTGCGCGCGCAGTTCGGCGAGCAGCCGGTCGCGCACCATCGCCCACGTCCAGCCGACCTGCTGGCGGCGCCTGCGCGCCTCCAGCTCGCCGGAGGCGCGCAGCCCGTCCTGGTGCTCGACGATCTTCTGCCAGACCTCGTCCAGGCCGGTCTCCTCCCGGGCGCTGCAGGTCAGCACCGGGACGTCGCGCGTGCGCTCGCCGCCGCGCAGCAGCCGCAGCGCCCCGGACAGCTCCCGGGCCGCGCGCCGGGCCTCCAGGGCGTGGTCGCCGTCGGCCTTGTTCACCGCGATGACGTCGGCCAGTTCCAGGACGCCCTTCTTGATGCCCTGGAGCTGGTCGCCGGTGCGGGCGAGGGTGAGGAACAGGAACGAGTCGACCATCTCGGCGACGGTCGTCTCGGACTGGCCCACGCCGACCGTCTCGACCATGACGACGTCGTACCCGGCGGCCTCCATGACGACCATGGCCTCGCGGGTCGCCTTGGCGACGCCCCCGAGCGTCCCCGCCGTGGGCGAGGGCCTGATGAAGGCGGCCGGGTCGACGGCGAGGCGCGCCATGCGGGTCTTGTCGCCGAGGATGCTGCCGCCCGAGCGGGTGGAGGACGGGTCGACGGCCAGCACCGCGACCCGGTGCCCGGCGCCGGTCAGCCGGGTCCCGAGCGCGTCCACGAACGTCGACTTGCCGACGCCCGGAACACCGGTCACGCCGACGCGGCGGGCGCCGCCGGCGTGCGGGCTCAGCTCGGCCAGCAGCCGCTGCGCCAGCTCCCGGTGGTCGGGACGGGTCGACTCCACGAGCGTGATCGCCCGCGCGACCCACGCCCGCGACCCGTCCCGCACGCCCTCGACGTAGTCCGCGAGCCCGTGCCTCACGAGGCCGCGTGCCCGAGCCTGGCGGTCAGGTCGGCGAGCAGGCCCGCCGCCGCGTCCGCCAGGACGGTGCCGGGCGGGAAGATCGCCGCGGCGCCGGCGGCGCGCAGCTCGTCGAAGTCCTGCGGCGGGATGACCCCGCCGACGACGATCATGATGTCGTCGCGGCCGAGCCCGGCCAGCTCCGCGCGCAGCGCGGGGACCAGGGTGAGGTGACCGGCGGCCAGCGAGTTGACCCCGACGATGTGCACGTCCGCCTCGACCGCCTGCCGGGCGACCTCGGCCGGCGTCTGGAACAGCGGGCCCACGTCGACGTCGAAGCCGAGGTCGGCGAAGCCGGTCGCGATGACCTTCTGGCCGCGGTCGTGGCCGTCCTGTCCCATCTTGGCGACGAGGATGCGGGGGCGGCGCCCTTCGGCCTCCTCGAACGCGGCGGTCGCCGCGCGCGCGCTCTCGATCGCCGTCACGTCGCCGGCCTCCTCCCGGTACACACCCGAGATGGTACGGATCTGCGCGGCGTGCCGCCCGTACGCCTGCTCCAGGGCGTCGGAGATCTCCCCGACGGTCGCCTTGGCGCGGGCGGCGCCGATGGCGAGGGCGAGCAGGTTGTGCTCCAGGTCGGACGGGCGGGTGCCGTCCTCGGCGGCGCGGGCGGCGCCGGTGAGCGCGGCCAGCGAGGCGCGGACCGCGTCCTCGTCGCGCTCGGCGCGCAGCCGGCGCAGCTTGGCGATCTGCCGTTCGCGGACGGAGGCGTTGTCGACCTTGAGGACCTCGATGTCCTCCTCGACGTCCGGGCGGTACTTGTTGACCCCGATGACGGGCTGGCGGCCGGAGTCGATGCGGGCCTGCGTGCGCGCGGCGGCCTCCTCGATGCGCAGCTTCGGCAGGCCCTCGTCGATGGCCTTCGCCATTCCCCCCGCCTGCTCGACCTCGCTGATGTGGCCCCAGGCGCGGCGGGCGAGGTCGTAGGTGAGCCGCTCGACGTAGGCGCTCCCGCCCCACGGGTCGATGGTGCGGGTCGTGCCCGACTCCTGTTGCAGGAGGAGCTGCGTGTTACGGGCGATGCGCGCCGAGAAGTCGGTGGGCAGCGCGAGGGCCTCGTCCAGCGCGTTGGTGTGCAGCGACTGGGTGTGGCCCTGGGTGGCGGCCATCGCCTCGACGCAGGTGCGCGCCACGTTGTTGAAGACGTCCTGGGCCGTCAGGGACCAGCCGGACGTCTGGCAGTGGGTCCGCAGCGACAGCGACTTCGGGTCGGCCGGGTCGAAGCCCTTCACCAGCCGCGCCCACAGCAGCCGGGCGGCGCGCAGCTTGGCGACCTCCATGAAGAAGTTCATCCCGATCGCCCAGAAGAAGGACAGGCGGGGCGCGAACGCGTCAATGTCCAGTCCGGCCTCGCGGCCCGCGCGGAGGTACTCGACGCCGTCGGCGAGGGTGTAGGCCAGCTCCAGGTCGGCGGTGGCCCCGGCCTCCTGGATGTGGTAGCCGGAGATGGAGATGGAGTTGTACTTCGGCATCCGCCGCGAGGTGTAGGCGAAGATGTCGGAGATGATCCGCATCGACGGCCCGGGCGGGTAGATGTAGGTGTTGCGGACCATGAACTCCTTGAGGATGTCGTTCTGGATGGTCCCCGCCAGCGCCTCGGGCGGCACCCCCTGCTCCTCGGCCGCGGCGATGTACAGCGCCAGGACGGGCAGCACCGCGCCGTTCATGGTCATCGACACGCTCATCCGGTCCAGCGGGATGCCGTCGAAGAGCTGCCGCATGTCGTAGATCGAGTCGATGGCCACCCCCGCCATGCCGACGTCGCCCGCGACGCGCGGGTGGTCGGAGTCGTAGCCGCGGTGGGTGGCCAGGTCGAACGCGACCGACAGGCCCTTCTGCCCGGCCGCCAGGTTGCGCCGGTAGAAGGCGTTGGACTCCTCGGCGGTGGAGAAGCCGGCGTACTGCCGGATCGTCCACGGCTGGGTCGCGTACATGGCCGGGTAGGGGCCGCGCAGGTACGGCGCGATGCCGGGGTAGGTGTCGAGGAAGTCGAGGCCCACCAGGTCGTCGGCGGTGTAGAGGGGCCGCACCCCGATGCCCTCGGGGGTGTCCCACGTCTGGGCGTCGGGGTCGCTCCCCGTGGCCTCGGTGACGGCGCTCCGCCACCTCTCGGCGGCCTCGTCGGCGGCCGGCGCCGCCCCGAGCTCGATGTCGCTGAAGTCGGGGATCATCACTTCACTCCCAGGTCGTGGAGGGTCGTCTCCAGCACGGCGACCGCGTCACAACCGGCGGCCACGGTCGCGTCCACCCCCGTGTAGGTTCCCCTACCCGCGAGCCAGACCTTCACCGCCCCCGCGTCGCGCAGGGCGCGGGCGGCGTCCTCGGCCTCCTCGCCGTAGATCCGGTCGCTGGAGCACAGGCAGGCGACGGAGGCGCCGGACGCCCCGAACTCGGCCGGGGGGCCGCTCACGGTCTCGACTCCGCCCGCCTGGAACAGGTTCGCCGCGAACGACGCGCGCGCGGTGTGCGCGGCGACGGGGCCGAGGGCGGCCAGGAAGATCCTGGGCCGGGCGCCGGTGGCCTCGGCGTGGGCGTCCGAGCGGTCGCGGAGCGCCTCGAAGTCCTGCGCGTAGGTGACGACCGGGAGGCCGCCGCCGGGGCGCGGCGGCGCGGGACGCCGCGCGGGCGGCGTCTCGGCCAGGTTCGGGAACTCGCTGACACCGGTCAGGGGCGCCTCGCGCCGGGCGATGTCGGCGCGCCGCCGCTCCCACGTCGCGGCGAGCCGCCCGGCGAGCGTCCCCGACTCCAGGGCGGCGGCGAGGCCGCCCGCGCGCTCGATCTCGGTGAAGCGTTCCCAGGCCGCCCGCGCCAGGCCCTCGGTGAGGCTCTCGGCGTACCAGGAGCCCCCGGCGGGGTCGGCGACCCGGGCCAGGCTCGACTCCTCCAGCAGGAGCGTCTGGGTGTTGCGGGCGATGCGGCGGGTGAAGCCGTCCGGCAGGCCGAGGCGGGCGTCGAACGGCTGGACGGTGACCGCGTCGGCGCCGCCCACCCCGGCCGCGAACGTCGCGACGGTGGTGCGCAGCATGTTCACCCACGGGTCGCGCCGGGTCATCATCGCCGAGGACGTCACCGCGTGGATCCGCGCGGCGGTGCCGTCGGGCGCGCCGCTGACCTCCGCCACGCGCGTCCACAGCCGGCGCAGCGCGCGGAGCTTGGCGATCGAGGAGAACTGGTCGGCGGTGACGGCGACCCGGAACTCGATCTGCCCGAACGCCTCCTCGACGCTCAGCCCGGCGGCGGTGAGGGCGCGCAGATAGGCCGTCCCGGCCGCGACCACGGCACCGAGCTCGTCGGCGTCGGCGCCGCCCGCGTCGTGGTAGGGGGTGCCGTCGGCGACGACCGCGCGCAGCCGCGGGAACTCGCGGGCGCAGCGGACGGCGAGCGCGGCGGCCTCGTCCAGGGAGCCCGCCGTGCCGGTGCGCGCCAGCAGGCCGAGCGGGTCGGCGCCGAGGTTGCCCGCGGCGGCGGCCTCCTCGCCGCGGCCGGCGACCAGGGTGAGGAACGCCTCCGCCGCCGCGCCGGTCTCCTCCCCCGCCTCCAGCACGACGGGCGCGAGACCGAGCAGGACGTCCCGCAGCAGCTCGGGGAGGGCGGCGACGGGCGGGCCCGCGGCGCCGAGCGCCAGCCAGACCGAGGTCGCCCCGTTCTCCAGGTCGGCGAGGATCGCCTCCCGGGTGACCGCCGGGTCGGGGTCGGCGTGCCGCTGCCGCACGTCCCAGCCCGCCAGGCCCTCGCCCTCGGGCCGCACCTCGCGCGGACCGGGCGCCGGCCCCGGCCGCCCCGGCGGGGCGTCCTCGCGGGTGTAGAGCGCCGCGATCGGCACCCCGTCGTAGGACTCGCGGGTGAGCAGGCCCTCGATCTCTGCGAGGGGGGTGTCGTCGGTCGCCGCGCCTGACTTGCGCAGCACCCTCTTCACCATCTCCCGCCACCGGTCGCGCTCGGCCGGGGGGAAGGCGGCGGCCAAATCGATTTTTTCAGGCGGCACCGTCATGCCCTGGATGGTAAGCGAGCGCCTACATGCCGATCGCGGCCGGGTCCCGGTGAACCGGAGGCCGCGCCCCCGGCGCCCACCCCAGAAGGACCCCGAGCCCCTGGCGTTGCTAGAGTTCAGCGTCGTATCCCCCCAACCGAGGCCGAAAAGAGAAGACCAAGAATGTCGAGTGGCAGCCACGCCGGGCGCCCCAAGTCCTGGGTCGCCGTGGCCATCATCTTCATCGGGTTCGCCATCGGCGGCGCGGCGCTCGTCATGGGCCCGAACTGGATCGTGTTCGGCGCGGGCGCGGCGGTCATCGCGCTCGGCTGCGTGATCGGCTGGGCCGTCGACATCATGACCGACGTCGTCGTCGACGAGCCCCGGGCGTAGCGATGTTCAACCGGCCCCCGATCGAGGAGCGCATCGCCGCCCGTCAGCGCGAGCGGGGGCCGCTGAAGCCGGGCACCGTCTTTCCCCACGGGCCCGCCAAAATGCTCTTCTTCTTCGGCATAGGCGTGGTCGTGGTCACCCACCTCATCGCCCTGTCCATGTACTTCTTCATGGAGTGACGCCCGCCTCCCCCGCCGTGACGGGCCGGCGGCCGCAGTTCCGGTCCGCCTGCGAGACGCTCGCAGGTGCGAACACGCCGCCGGGCACGTACGGTCGAAGCGGCGTTGCCGTCCGCGCCGCTCCCGACCCGAGGTGGTGGGATGGCCCCCAGGTTCGGTATCGAGGAAGAGTACTTCGTCGTCGACCCCGGCTCCCGCGAGGTCGTGCCCCGCGCGGCGGCCGTCGTGCGCCGCGCCGCCCTCGCGCTGGGTGAGCGGGCCTCCACGGAGCTCGTCGGCTTCCTCGTCGAGGCGAAGACACCGCCGTGCGACGACCTCGGCAAGCTGGAGGAGCAGGTCCACGCGATGCGGGCGGCGATGGCCGACGCCGCGGCCGCGGAGGGCGTGCGGCTCGCCGCGTCCGGGACGCCGGTGCTCGGCGACCTCGTCCCCGCGCCGATCACCGCGGGCGCCCGCTACGCCGAGAGCCTGGCCACCTACCGCGGCCTGGACGACGAGCAGTGCATCTGCTCCTGCCACGTGCACGTCGAGATGCCCGACCGCGAGCGCGCCGTCCAGGTCAGCAACCATCTGCGCCCGTGGCTGCCGACACTGCTGGCGCTCGCGGCGAACTCGCCGTACTGGGCGGGCCGCGACACCGGCCACGCCTGCTGGCGGGCCCTGTCGTGGGCGCGCTGGCCGGTGGCCGGGCCGCCGCCCTTCTTCGAGTCCCACGCCCACTACCTGGAGCTGGTGGAGACCCTGCTGGGCTGCGGCGCCCTCATGGACACCGGGACGATCTTCTGGGACGTGCGGCCGTCGGCGCGGCTGCCCACCCTGGAGATCCGGCTCGGCGACGTCGCGCCGACGGCGGCGGACGCGGCCGTGTTCGCCGCCCTGGTCCGCGCGCTGGTGCAGGTCGCGGTCACCGCGGTGGAGGCGGGCGAGCGGGCGCCCGACCCGTCCCAGGAGCTGCTGCGCGCGGCGTACTGGCTGGCGGCGCGCGACGGGCTGGCCGGGACGGGGCTGGACGTGTGCACGGGCCGGCCG
>NZ_CAACVB010000346.1 GCF_900659635.1 Actinomadura roseirufa
GGGACGGGACGGGCCGGGTCGCCTACACCGTCCTGCGCGACGCGCGGCCCACGCTCGGCGAGGCCGAGACGCCCGCCGGCGCGGCGGCCCGGCGGCGCATGGACGGGCTCGTCGCCGGGCTCGTCGCGGGCCGCGAGGGCGACGACGGGCCCGCGCTCACAAGGATGGGCGTCCAGTACGTCCTGGTGCGCCGTCCCGCGTCCGACCCGCTCACCCGCGTCATGGACGCCGCCCCGGAGCTGACCCGCCTCAGCCGGACGGACACGTTCGCGGTCTGGCGGCTCCAGTCGCCGTCCGCGCGGCTGCTCCTGCTCGACGGCGCCCGCGTGATCCCGCTCCCGGCCGGGAGGATCGGTGCCCGGGTCCGCGTCCCGGCCGGCACGGGCCCGCGCACCCTGCTGCTGACCGAACCGGCCGGCGGCTGGAGCGCCTCCCTCGACGGGTCCCGCCTCCGGTCCCGCACCGTCGACGGCTGGGCGCAGGGCTACGACGTCCCCGCCGCCGGGGGGACGTTCGAGCTGACCCGCGACATGACGGCGCGGCACGTGTGGCTGGCCGCGCAGGGCGCCGCCGTGCTGCTGGTCGCCGTCCTCGCGCTGCCGGGCGCCCGGCGCGACCCGGCGCCCGCCGGCGAGCGGCGCGGGATTCGCCGCCGGGTCCGCGTTCGCGCGTCCGGCGGAACCCGTCGGGGACGCCGCCGTGCGGGCGGCGACCGCGCGGCGCCGGAACAGACCACCGACCAGGCCACCGACCAGACCACGGAACGGTCCCCGGACCGGACCCCGCCGCCGCGCGAACCGGCCGGCTCGAAGGAACCCGTCACCGAGGAGAGTCGCTGATGGACGGGCTGCTCCGCCTGCTCGGCCTCCGCTACGCCACCGCGGCGCTCGTCCTTGTGGCACTGGCCGCCCTGTACGGCGCCGCGTCACTGTCGCGGCCCTCGGCGACCGCGCGCGAGAAGGGCGCCCACACGCCGGTGACCTCCGCCGTCGCGGTCTGCCCCGGTCACGAGGACGGCCGGGTGAGCGTCCAGTCGCCCGCCGGGACCGCGCCCGGCGGGCACGCCGAGGTGACCGCGACCCGCGGCGGCCGCCCGCTCGCCGCGTTCGACGCCCCGGGCCGGGGCTGGCACAGGGACCTCGCTGCCATGGCGGACTCGGTCACCGTCCGGGCGCGCGGTCCCCTCGCCGCCGGGCTGTCGGCCGAGCAGACGACCCACTGGCCCGGCGGCCCCGACCGCGGCCTGGCCGGCGTCCGCTGCGCCGTTCCCGGCACCGACCTGTGGTTCACCGGGCCGGGCCCGGTCATCGCCGACTCCCTCGACCTCTACCTCACCAACGTCGACGCGCAGCCCGCGTCGGTGGACCTGACCGCGATCTCCGACGCGGGCCCGCTCGACACGACCGACGGTCTCGCGACCCCGGTCGCCCCCGCCACCACCCGCGTCGTGCGGCTCGGCCGGTCGCCCGAGGGCCTCGGCGACGTCCTCCGCTCGGCCCGCGACCTCGCCTTGCACGTGCGCACCACGGGCGGCCGCGTCGCCGCGTCACTGCGGGCGCGCCTCGGGGAGGGCAAGGGCATCGAGTGGGTGCCGCTCTCCGCCGCGCCCGCCCCCGCCCTGGTCGTGCCGGGCGTCCCGAGCGGGCCGGGCGGCCGGTGGCTGCTGGTCGCCGTGCCCGGCGACACGGCCGCGCGGGTGCGGGTACAGGTGATCACGCCGGACGGCGGCTACGCCCCGCAGGGTCAGGACGTCCTCGACGCCCCGGCGCGCTCCGTGGCCTCCCTCGACCTGGCGAAGGCCCTGTCGGGCAAGCCCGCCGCGGTGCGGCTGGTCGCCGACCGGCCCATCGTCGCGGGCCTCGTCGCCGAGCGCGGCGCCGACGTCGCCTACGGCACCGCGACCGCCCCCCTCGGCCCACCGGACGGCTCCGGACGTCCGTCCTCCGGCGTCGTCGCCGACGTCCGCCTCGACTCGACGCTGACCCTCACCGCGCCGTCCGGTCCCGCGACCGTCCAGGTCACGCCCATGGCGCCGTGGGGCCCCGGCACGCCGCAGACCGTCAGTGTCCCCGCCGGGCGGACCGTCGAGACCAGGCTCACCGCTCCACCCGGTTCGGGCGAGGGCTACGGCGCCGTCGTCACGCCCAAGCCGGGCTCGTCGCCCGTCTACGCCGCCCGCACCCTTTCCACCGGCGAGGACGACGACTACCTCTTCACCGTGCTGCCCATGAACCCGGCCGTCACCGCCCAATGGCTGCCCAAGGTCGGCGACTCCCAGACGACCCTCAACGACTGAGCCGAGGACGCCGCGGGCGCGGTCAGTCGTCCGGGGAGTCGTAGCTCGGGTCGACGGACTCGGGGGACAGGCCGAGCAGGTCGGCGATCTCCTCGACGAGCAGGTCGCGGACCAGGCGGCCGAGCTCCTGGTCGCCGCTGGCGCGGGCCTCGACCGGACGCCGGTAGACGACGATGCGGACGGGACCGCCGCCCTCGCCGGGGACGGTCTCGCCGAGCGGAACGGGACCCTCGAACCAGGGCTCGACCTCGGGTACCTCGGCCACGGTGAACTCGACCCGGGCGAGCTCCCGGCCCCAGCGCCTGCCGAGCCGGCGGACCTCGTCGCCCACGAGGTCGTCGAACCGCTCCGCGCGGGTCCGCGAGACCGGCGCCTGCGGGGGTGTCAGAGGGCCTCGGAGGCCGCGACCGTGCCGATCGCGGCGCCGTACGCCTGCCACACGGGATCGCACGCCTCCCAGAGTACCCCTCCCGCCGCGCGCGCCCGGCCCGTCCGCGCGGGCCGGCCGCGTGACCTGGAGTCCCGCCACCGCCCCGGACCTGACCGTGAGGTGTGACCTTTCTCGCCGAGGCGCGTCCGATCGGTGCCGGTCGGGGAAAGATGCGGTCCGGAACCATGTGAGTAAGAGAGCCTTTATGTGGCTGTGTTGCGAAAAGAATGGTTACAGTTACAAGGCGTGGTCCCTGGGCCCGCATGGCTGATGGTGCATGAAGGGTCGATTTCCCGTGAATCCCCCGCGTTCCGGCTCGCCTCCCCCGCCCCCCGGCGGCCCCCCGCCAACAGAGGACTCCCACCGCACTCGGCACGGCCGCTCCGCCTGGCAGAACTGCGACCGCAACGTCGTGGCCGTGGTCGTCGCGCTGAGCGTGGGCCTCGTGCTCGGCGGCGGAGGCTGGGCGCTGACGATGCGCGGCGCCGCGTGCGACGGGCCGGACGAATGGATCTCGGTCACCGCCGACCCGGCGATCGCCCCCGCGGCGCTCGCGGCGGCCGACCGCTTCAACCAGGCCCGGAGGGCGGCGGGGGAGTGCTCGGCGGTGAAGGTCGTCTCGGGGGACTCCGGCGACGTGGCGGACGCGTTCCACGGCCGGCGCGGGACCCCGGACGTGTGGATCCCCGACTCCTCGCTGTGGTCGGACCTCGCGCACCGGGCCGAGCCGGGGAAGGCGCCGTCGGTCGCCTCGTCCCCGATCGTGTTCGCGCTGCCGCGGGCCGCCGCCGGGCGGCACCGGGCGGAGCTGGCGCGCAGGTCGTGGGGGGCGTTCCAACCCCGCGGACCCGAGCGGGACGCGGACGGCGCGTCGTTCCGGCTCCGGCTGCCCGACCCCGCGAGGTCCGGGACGGGCATGGCCACGCTGCTCGCGCTCAAGGCATCGTCCGGAAAGGGGCAGGACGCCCTGAACAGGTTCACGGCCAGGCTGCGGATGGCCCAGACGCTCCCGTACGGGAAGGGGGCGGACGCGGCGTTCGGCGACGTGGACGGCGGGGGAGGGAACGGCCAGGGGAACGGCGGGTCCGACGGAGAGGGCGCGGCCGTCCTGACCATCTCGGAGCAGGCGGTGTGGCAGCACAACCGGTCCATCACCGGCGGTGTCTCGCCTCTGACCGCCGTATACCCGTCGGCCGGGGCGCCCTACCTGGACTTCCCGTTCGTGGTCGCCACGGCCGACGGCGAGCGCAAACGGGTGGCGCGGCGCTTCCTGGAGGAGCTGCGCTCCGCTCCGGCGGCCGCCGATCTGCGGCGGGCGGGGTTGCGCGAGCCCGGGGCCAACGGAACGGCCGCCGGGTCCGTGGCCGGGGTGGAACCGCCCGGTGCCCACGGGGCGGGGCGGGCCGAGCCCGGTCTTCTCCCGATCGTGCGGCCGGGAGCGGCCGCCGAGATCCTGGAGACGTGGCGCAGGTACAGGCAGGGACTGAACATCCTCGTGGTCGTCGACCCGTTCGGCGCCGGGGCGCCGATGCCCGCCGGAAGCGGCAAGCCGGGCAGCCGCCTGCAGGCGATGCTGTTCGCCCTGGCGACGGGGTTCACGCTCCCGGACGACTCCGCGATCGGCCTGTGGACCCTCACCGGCGCGGAGGGACGCCCCTACCGCCCCATCCAGCCGATCCGCGACCTCGGCACGCGCACGTCGTACGGGGGCAACCACCGGCTCGTGCTCCAGCGGGCCCTTGGCGGGGTGCGGTCGATGCCGGGGCGGGGCACCGGGCTGTACACGACGATCCGCGCGGCGTACGACGAGGTCGCCCGCAATTACGGCGGCAACAAACTCAACATCGTGCTCGTTCTGACCCCGGGGGGACCGAGAGATCATGAAGGAGGGGAGTTCGACCGGACGGTGGAGAAGCTGAAGGCGGCGTTCGACCCGAGGAGGCCCGTCAGCGTCGTCGCGTACGGCGTCGGGGCCGAGGCCGCCCCGACACTGCGCAGGCTCGCCGCCGTCACCGACGGCGGCACGTACAGGATCGATAATCCGGACATGGTGATGCGGCTCTTCCAGCGGTCCGACCAACTACGCATCTGCGATGCACCGAGATGCCACAACTGACCACTACGCCCGGCCGGGACCACGCCGCGGTGCAGACCCGGCTCGCGGTCACCTTCAGGCTGCTCCTGCTGCTGCGCGGGCTCCTGCTCGCGATGGCGGTCGTCCTGCTGTCGACCAAGGGACCCGACCCCGGCCTCGGCATCCCGCTCGCCGTGTTCGCCCTGGAGACCGCGCTCGCGTGCGCGGCCTGGCGGTCCGTGCTGCCCGTCGTCCAGCGGATGCCGCTGCTGTGCTGCGCCGACGCGCTGATGGTGTTCGCCGTGCTCGCCGAGGGCGGCGTCTTCGGCCCGTTCTTCCTCTTCTCCGTCATGACGGCCGCGATCGCCGGCGTCCTGTACAGGTGGGGGCCGGTGCTGCTGGTCTGCGTCGCGCAGATCTGCCTGTGCTACGTCGCGATGACCACCGGCACGCCCGTCGAGCGGCACGCGCCGGGCCTGCTCGTCGCGCTGCCCGTGTTCTACCCGCTCGCCGCCTGCGCCGGGGTCATGCTGCGGGCGCTGTTCGACCAGTACGCCGAGTCCGAGGAGGCGCGGCGCAGCGCCGAGACCGCCGCGGCGACCGCCGAGGAGCGCACCCGGCTCGCCCGCGAGATGCACGACTCGCTGGCCAAGACCCTCCAGGGCATCACGATGTCCGTGGCGACCCTCCCGATCTGGATCCGCAAGTGCCCCGAGCGGGCCGAACAGGACGCCCGCGACATCCTCTCCGCGCTGGAGGTCGCCGCGCGGGAGGCCCGCGGCCTCATCGCCGACCTGCGCGACGAGGCGTACGTGATGGCGCTGCCCACGGCGGTCCGCCGGGTCGCCGCGGAGTGGGGCCGGAACCGCGGCGTCAACGTTCACGTTGAGGTCTCGGGCAGGTTCGCGATGGACGTGCCCGTCGCCGTACGGTACGAGCTCGTCTCGGTGTTGAAGGAGGCGCTGACCAACGTGGAACGCCACGCCGACGCGGGGAGGGTCGAAATCAGGCTGATCTGGTCCGTCCACGCCGTGATGCTGACCGTCCGGGACGACGGCGCCGGGTTCGTCCCGCCGGTCCGCGGGCGGTTCGACCTGCTCGCCCGCGACGGGCACTACGGCCTCGTCGGGATGGCCGAGCGGGCCCGCCGGGTCGGCGGCCGGCTCGCGCTGCGCTCGGCGCCCGGCGGCGGCACGACCCTCACGATCACCGTCCCGCACGTCCGGGACCGCGTCGAGGGCACCCCCGAGCACGCCGGGTTCGCCTCGTGAGCCCGCCGGAACGGGCGCGTGCGCGCGCCGTGCGCGCCCTCGTGGTGGACGACAACCCGATCGTCCGCGCCGGCCTGGTGAGCCTGCTGGAGGCCGGGGGCGTCGAGGTGGTCGGCGAGGCCGTCGACGGCGGCCACGCGGTCGAGCTGGCCGAGCGGCTCCGCCCCGACATCGTCCTGCTGGACGTGCGGATGCCCGGCGTCGACGGGGTCTCCGCCGCCGGGCCGCTGAGCGCCCTGGCGAAGGTCCTCATGCTCTCCTACGACACCGGCTCGGACGTCATCGGCCAGGCCATCCGCAACGGCGCCGCCGGCTACCTCGTGCACGGCGCGTTCGGCGTGGAGGAGCTGATCGCGGCCGTCCACGACACCGTCGACGGGCGGGCCAGCCCGCTGTCCCCGCCGGCGAGCCGCGCCCTCGTCGAGGCGCTGCGCGGCGGCGGGGCCCCGCCCGCAGGAGCGTCCCCGGCCGGTGGCGGCGCATCGCCCGCCGGAGCGTCCCCGGTATCGCATCACGGGCCCCCGCGCCCCGATCCGCCGGCCCTCGGCGGGCGGGAGGACCTCGGCCTGTCGCCCCGCGAGGCCGAGGTCATGGAGCTGATCGCCCAGGGCCGCGCCAACGGCGAGATCGCCCGGCTCCTGGTCGTGTCGGAGTACACGGTGAAGAACCACGTGAACCGGATCTTCGCCAAGCTCGGGGTCCGCTCCCGCGGCGCGGCGATGGCGCGCTGGCTGGGCACCGCGCGCTGAGCCGCCGCCGGCGCCC
>NZ_CAACVB010000347.1 GCF_900659635.1 Actinomadura roseirufa
CTGGTCGCCCTCAGCCTCGGATACGGGACGCTCACCCTGCTGGTGCCCGCCGGGGCCGGCCACGCGGTCGCCGGCGCCTCGTGGGCGCTGGCGGGACCGGTGCTGCCCGCCGAGTGCGCCCTGTTCGCGAGCATCGCCGCGATCACCGGACCGGCGCTCGGGCTGCGCGCGATCGGCGACGCCCGCCGCGGCGCGACCGTCCGGCTGCTGGTCGTCCCGCTGTCGGTGACGTGCGGCGCAGGCGGCGCCTGGCTCGCCGGGGCCTCCGGCGCCCTGTACGGGCTGGCGCTCGCCAACGTCGTGGGCCTCGTCCTGTGGCGGCGGCAGTTCGCGCGAGCGCTCGCCGACCGCCCTTCCTCTCCCCTGGGCGAGGCGCCGGCCTCCGCCCTCCGACCTGCCTGAGGAGCACGATGGAACTCTCCGAGTACGGACGCCGGCACCGGGCGATCGTCGTCCCGCTGACCGCCGTCCCGATCCTGGCCGGCGCGATCGGCGCCGGCTGGGCGGCCGTGCGGCCCGCCGAGTACCGGCACAGCGTCGACCTCCAGGTCCCGGCCCCGGCCGCGAGCGCGAGCGCCGCGATGCTGGAGCAGAACGTCTCGACGTTCCGCAGCCTGGTGACCTCGGCGACGGTGGCGCGGGCCGTCGCCGCCGAGACGTCCGTGCGGGCGGGACGGGTCCACGACGGCCTCGGCACCGGCCGGCCCCAGCAGGCCGGCCGCGGCGGCACGATCGTCCGGGTGACCTGGACGGGCACCAGCCGCACCGCCGCCCCGGCGATCAGCCGGGCCGCCGCGTCCGCGGCCGTCACCGAGCTGATGCGGCCCGCGCTGGAGTCGTCCCGGGCGTCCTCGGCCGCCGCGTCGGCCGCCGCCGCGTCCGCCCGGCGGGCGCTGGCGCGCGCCTCGGCGCGGTACGGCGGGCTGCCGCTGGAGGAGTACCGCGCGCTGCAGAACCAGATCGCCCAGCTCGAGGTCGAGCGGGAGGCGCCGGCCGGCAACCGGTCGCCGTCGGAGGTCGCGCGGGCCATCGCCGTCCGCAAGAAGCGGCTGGCCGCGCTCGCCCCGCACGCGATGGAGGTCTCCGAGCTTCAGGACCGGGTCGCGCAGGCCGACCGCAAGGTCGCCGAGGCGGGGCTGGACGTCCGCAGCGGGCAGTCCCGGCTGAGTGCGGCCAAGGCGTCCTTCATGCCGGTCTCCGCGACCGCCCGTCCCGTGGCCCGCACCATGGCCGTGCTTCGGACGAGCGCGATGTGCGCCGGGATCGGCGTGCTCGTCTCCCTCGGCCTCCTCGCGCTCGTCCAGACCCGGCGGACGCGCCGCGAGCTGCCGCCGGCGCCCAGCGGCCGTCACGTGCACCCGGTCGAACTCTCCTGAAGGCCGCGCCCGCGCACGCGCGGCGCCGCCCCTGTCCAGTGGGACCCGGGACGGGGTCAGAGAGGGTAGGCGAAACGGGTGAGGTGGGGTTCCAGAGAGCGGTCCAGCTCCGCCTGCTGGGCCGCCGACAGGTCGCGGCGGAACGCGGCGGCGCGGGCGGGGGAGAACGTGTGCCGGGCGAAGCCGCGTTCGAAGCCGGGGGTCCAGGTCAGGCCGAGGAACTCCAGGATGGTCTTCAGCTGCCCTCGCGGGTCGGTCAGCACGTCCTCGTAGCGGACCTCCAGCCAGGCGTCGGCGGGCAGCGCGGCGCGGGCCGTCTCGTAGGAGTCCATCAGCAGCTTCCAGGCGATCCCCGCCAGCAGCACGAACGAGCGGTCCGCCGCGTCCCACTCGGCGGCGTACGGCTCGGGCAGCGGGCCGAAGTGCCATCCGGCGGGGCCCAGGTGCCCGCGCCACCATGGCATCTGCAGCCATGAGTTGGCGACCGCGCGCCCGTCCCGGACGACGTGCACGAACCGCGCGTCCGGGAAGACCTCGTGGAGCAGCGCGGCTCGGGGCCAGCCGGTGAACTTGTGTGAGAAGACGGGCGCGCCTCCGGCGGCGGCGCGCGTCTCGAAGAAGGTCCGCAGCCGTCCGGACAACCACGGGGTGGCGTCTGCGGCGGTGAGATCGCGGAACGGGTCGGTGAGCAGGGGCGAGACCTCCCGGGACAGGGCACGGTACCCCTCGGACGGGGCGAACCGGAGCCGTCCCTTGCGGGTGAGACCGGGCGGCACCCGACGATAGACGGCGCCGCCGCGCCGCCGGACCGGCCCGGGGCAGCGGTTCCAGCGGTCGTCGAGGTTGGTGAGGAACCCGACCTCGGGATGGCGCGCGAGGACCTCGTGCACGAGGGTGGAGCCGCAGCGGCCGCTGCCGATGACGAAGCCGAACACAGGACCTCCGAACACAGGACCTCTAAACACGGGGCCTCCAAGTGAGGGCGGGGCCCGGCTCAGATGAGCCGGGCCCCTCGGTGTCGCTGACTGCGGATCAGTGGTGGATGAAGCGGGCCGGACGGGTCAGGTCAGTTGACGTCCGTCGTCGCGCACTTGTTGGCGCCCGGGTTGGAGTTCACGGGCACGAAGCCGGCCTCGGTGATGGCCTTGTCGATGGCCTGGCCGTAGTTGCGGTCGGCGAGCTGGTGCTCCTGGCCGGGACCGGTCGAGCCCACGGGCTTGCTGTGCAGCGCGTTGGGCTTGCAGATCCAGCCGTTCTCACCGATGTAGCCGAGCGCCCACGGGGTCGCGGCGGGCAGGTTGCGGCGGTACACGTTGTAGAGGGTGCGGTTGTACTGGTAGGTGCCGTTCTGGACCGTCGTGGCCGTCGGGGCGACGCCACCGACCGAGATCAGGTCGGTGCCGGCGTCCGTGCACTCGGCGCTGCCGGAGGCGTACTTGCCGTAGGACAGGAACCAGATCGAGCGGCCGCGGTCGGCGGCCGGCAGGTTGTTGATCGGGGTGCAGGCGTTCTCGAACAGGACCTTGCCACCGGTCTCTTCGACACAGCGGTTGGGGTCGCCGCCGAGGAACGCCTGGAACGCGGCGTAGGTACCGGAGCTGGTCTGCACGCCGTTCACCATGATCTGGGTACCCGGGGTGCCGCCGAAGTCGCCCCAGTCCTCCTTGCACCCGTCACCGGAGATGTCGCGGAAGATCTCCTGGAGCTGGGCGTGGGTCAGGTTGGCCACCGGGGCCGAAGCGCCACCGAGCCACTTCGGGATGGCGATGGCGTCCTTGGCGTACCCGACGTAGCGCAGCGGGTCGTTGGCGTTCTGGCACTGCGTCGGGACGCTGCCCGGACCGGACGACGAGCGGGCGTAGTTGATGTCGTACACGCCGGGCTTGTTGTCGTTCTTCTGGCACAGCATCCGCAGACCGGCTCCGGAGCCCTGCGGGTACAGGCTCGCCGCGACCTCGTGGTCGTAGTTCTCGGTCCGGACCGCGGCGCCCTGGTCGAGCGGGTCGCACTCCATCTGGGGCGCGTCCGGCGGAACCCGCAGGTTACAGCCGGGGGAGAGGTTGTAGATCTTGTCGAGGTTCTGCATCAGGTCATAGGTCGTGTCCGACCCGGCCCCGCGGATGAAGGGGCTGACCTTGCCGTCGGTGAACGGCGGAAGCGCCGCCGAGGCCGGCGCGGCCAGGGCGACGGCGCCGGCCAGCGCGGCGAGCAAGGCAAGAGCGCGCCGGGGGACCCGGGGCGCGCGGAATCGTCTGCGTTCGTCGGTCGTGGTGGACATGAAGCCTGCCTCCTGGTCGAGGGCTCTTCTGCTGGGGGTGTCCAGGAATTGAGCCGCATCGCGACACCACCGTGATATTCATCTGTCCTTGGCTTTTAACCAACCAACGGACAGGGGACGGTGGACGAACGATTAAAGCGGTTCCGGGACGTCTAGTTAATGTTGCGGCGGGGTATCGGCCGGAGGCCGAAGAATGTCGGCGCGATTTCCCGGGTTCATCGGGCCATAATCCTTCGGACATCCGGCGATCTCCGCCGCCCGGCAGGGTCCGGTCCATGAGGAAGGCGTCGATCGTGATCGCCGGCGTGCTGGCGGCGCTGCCGGTCCTGTCCGGCTGCGGCTCGGACGATCCACCGCAGGACAAGGTGCTGCCGCGCATCGTCTCCACCGAGGTCGCGGCGGGAAAGACGGTCCGGCTGACCGATGCCGGGCCCGTCCCGAAGCGGCTCGTCGCCGGGCCCGGCGACCGGATCACATGGCGCAACGAGTCGTCCGTTCCGCGCGTGGTGCGGTTGATGGACGGCAGTGTGCCCTCGCAGGCGATCGCGCCCGGAGGCACCTACGCGCACACCTTCAGCACTTCCGGAACGTTCGCTTACCGGCTCGGTGCCGATTCCGGAGGCGCGGCCAAGGGCGGCGCTTCGACCCCACCGAAAACGCCCGTGGAGAAGCCGACCCAGGCCCTTCCGGACGGGGTGGTCGAGATCAATCTCCCGGCCGTACAGCCGCGCCCCTGAAAAGTCAGCCGGACACGGGTGAAGCGGCCTTCGCGTACACCTCTTCCAAACGGAGAAGGTGTCTTTCGGGAGAAAAGCGCTCGGCCGCGATCCGGCGGGCCGCCGCGCCCGCCTCGTGCCGCCGGGACGAGCTGGTGACGAACACGTTCGCCGCCTCGGCGAGCGCGGCCGGGTCGTCGGGCGGGACCAGCCGGCCGGTGACCCCGTCCTCGACGAGCTCGGGGATCCCGCCGAGCCGGGCGGCGACCACCGGTACCCCGCCGCCGTAGCCCTCCAGGATGATCATCGGCTGGTTCTCGAACCAGCGGGACGGGACGAGCAGCGCGTCCGCCGTCCGCAGCAGCGCCTCGACCTCGTGCCGGGGGAGCCTGCCGTGGAACCTCACCTGTCCCGGCGCGACCCGTTCGGCGAGCCGTTCCAGGGCGGGGCGCTCTGGGCCGTCCCCGGCGACGTCGAGCCCGACGCCCGGGAGCAGGGCGGCCGCCTGGATCGCGACGTCCACCCCCTTCTCCGCACTGAGCCTGCCCGCCACCAGCAGGCGCCCACCGGCCCCGCCGCCCGGTTCCACCGGACCGGCCGCCTCATCCGTGAGGGTGTCGGGCGCGGGGGCCACGAAGTGGTCGACGACGTGCAGCCGGTCACCGTAGACGCCCGCCTCGGTGAGCTGCCCGGCCAGGAAGCGGCTCGGGCAGATGAACGCGGCGACGTGGTCGTAGGCCCCGAAGCGGCGGTGCAGCCATGTCTCGGCCGCCACCGCCGCGCTCGCCGCGAGCGAACCGCCCTTGCAGCGCCGGGCCACCGCCTGCCGGAGCCCGCCGTCCACGCACGCGGTGCACGGACGGCCTCCGGCGAGCATGTTGTACGACGGGCAGACCAGCTTGTAGTCGTGCAGCGTCATCACCGCGGGGACCCCGGCGTCGCGGAGCGCGGCGAGCACCGAGGGGGAGAGCTGGTGGTAGATGTTGTGCAGGTGCGCGACGTCCGGCCGGAAGCCGGCGATCACGCGCGCCAGCCCGCGGCGCGCGCCGGTGGACCACATCATGCGCCCGGCGCCCCTGACCTTGCCCGCGAGGCCGGGCGGCAGCGGGTTCATCTCCAGATGGCCGGGGAAATGCGGGGCGTACGGCGTGCTGATGTTGTCGGGATGCTCCATCGCGTAGAACGCGGTCTCGTCGCCCTGAGCGCGTTGCAGCGCGGCGAGGTCGAGCATGTACGCCTCGGCGCCGCCGCGCCGGTAGAGGAACTTGTTGATGTGCAGGATCCTCATCGTGCCCCGCCGGACGGTCGTGTCCCGCCGAGTCGTCGTGCCCCGCCGATGGGGCGCATGCCGCCGGCCGGGTCGGTGCGGACGGTGGCCAGCGCGATCCCGGCGAACGCCGCCAGGTACCACTGGACGGCGACCGTGGTCATCACGTTGTCGGCCAGGGCGAAGACGGCCACGACTGCCACGGTCCCCGCGAAGCCCACCGCGACGCCGCGTTCGATCGACCGGGCCGGTGCGGGGCCCGCGCGCCGCGGGTCGGTGGTCGCCAGGAGCGCCGCCCGCGCGGTGAGCACGAGCGCGGCCAGCAGCGCCAGATAGGCCAGCAGCCCGACGACGCCGGTCTCGGCGAGCGCCCGCAGGTAGTCGTTGTGGACCTCCTTGCCGAGGGCCGCCCGCGCCGTCCCCGGCCCGATCCCGGTCACCGGATTGCCGCCGATCAGGTGGAGTACCTCGGACCAGTGCTCGAAACGCCAGGTCAGCGAGCTTTCGGAGGCACCCGGCGAGGCGTCGCCGAGGTCGGTGATCCGGTCCCGGACCGACGGCACGGCGATGATCGGGACGAGGACCGCGACGCCGAGGACGGCCAGGATCCGCCGGTCGGTCAGCAGCGCGACGACCACCAGCCCGGCCAGCGCGGCGAGCCAGGCCCCGCGCGCGTAGCCGGCGACGAGCCCGACGCCGAGCCCGGTGGCCAGGACGCCGAGCGCGCCGCGGTGCCGGGTCTCCAGGTGGGGGAGCAGCCCGGCGGCCATCGTCAGCATCAGCGCGCAGTAGACGCCGAGCACGTTCGGGTGCCAGAAGGTGCCGTGCGGCCGCAGCAGCCCGTGCACGTTGATCATCCCGTGGCCGGTGCCGAGCTGCACGGCGGTCATGACCACCGGCGCGACGGCCGAGGCGAAGGCGGCGCCGAGCAGCGGCCCCCGGCGGTTCGGGTCGTCGGCGACCAGGCGCTCGACGACCAGCAGCATCACGGCCATCGCGGCGAGCCGCATCACCTCGCCCGCCGCCGTCGCGGCGGTCCGGCCGCCCAGCGTGCTCAGCGCCGCGGCGCCGGCCAGCGCCACC
>NZ_CAACVB010000348.1 GCF_900659635.1 Actinomadura roseirufa
CGATCTGCCCGCCTCGCCGCCGAGCGCGACCGCGACGGCGCTCGCGAGGCGGAACTCCTCGCCGCGCTGGAGGCCGCGCGATCGGAGCTCGCCGGCCTGCGCGCGCGCCTGGTGGAGGCGGAGACCCTCGGAGAGGGCCGGCGCGTCGAGGCGGACGCGGCGCGGTGTGCCGCCGAGGAGCTGCGCGCCGCCGTCCACCACGCCGAGACCGGACGCGGGCAGGCCGTCGCCGACCGCGACCGGATCCAGGCCCGCGTCCGCGAGGTCGAGGAGCGCAACGCACGGCTCACGCGCTCCACCGGCGAGATGCACGCCGCCCTCCGGGCGCTCGCCGCCGAACGGGACGCCGCCCGCGCGGAGGCCGACCGCGCCCGCCGCCGGGTCGACGCGCTCACTCGCCCGCCGGAGCACCCGGCCCGGCGCCTCGCCGACCTGGAGCCGCCGACCGGCGTGCACTCACTCGACGGCCATCACCCGCCGGCGCGGGCAGAACCCCACACGGGGAGGTGACGGCGCCGTCAACGCGAGTGGCCCGGCCCGGTCGCCGCGCCGTGTCCGGGCGGTGCCGCGGCCGGTCCGACACGCGCGCGGAGCTGGGCGGTGTAGTCGAGCGCGCCCGCGTGCACCGCCGCGTGGACGGCCCGCGCGATCCGCGCGCCCCACACCGACCTCGGCCCCGCGAACGGCTCCGCCTCGCCGGAGGTCACCGGAGCCGCGACGCAGATGGCGTCCGACGCCGTACCCGTGCAGGGGTATCCCGCCTCCAGGAGCGCCTGCGTCTTCGCCTCGGTCGCCGTGACGACCGCGTTGACCAGCGCTCCGTCGGTCAGCGGCACGGGCACCGCCACGACGATGTTGACGGTTCCCGGACGGGCCTGGGGCGGGCCTTGGGACGAGCGGCGCGGTGGGGTGCGCAGCGGGCTTCGGGACGGGACGCCGCCCGTCCCGTCGAGGCGGATCGGTGCCAGCTCGGGATCCGGTACCCCCGCGGGGGACGCCGCCCACGTCGGCACGCGCAGCCCGACCGTCGCCGACACGCGCACGCCCTCGTCGTCGCGCCGCACGGTCCGCTCGACGGACGCGGCGGTCAGCATGCCGACTCCGGGCCCCTCCAGCCCGAGCGAGGCGGCCAGCTCGCCGAGGTGCGCGACCGGGTCGGTCCGCGAGTAGGCTCCCGCGACCTGCGCGTTCAGTACCCAGCCCGCCGGGCCGATCCCGCCGCCGAGCATCGCGGACGACACCGCCCGATGCGGCCCGTCCACCCGCCACACGGTCGACGCGAGCCGCGCGCCGTCCTCCTCGCGCCAGACCAGCTCCACGTTCACGGGCGCTCCAAGGACAGAAGGGGACGGCCGTCCGGGCCGGGCGTGACCCGCACGCGCGCACCGAAGTGCTCCTCGATCGCCTCGCGGGACAGGACCTCGCCGGGCGTTCCCGCCGCCGCGACGCGCCCGCCCGAGATGAGCACGAGGTCGTCGGCGTACTGCCCCGCCAACGTCAGGTCATGGATCGTCGTCACCACGGTCAGCTCGTCGGACAGCCGCAGCTGGTCGACCAGCTCCATCACCTGCTGCTGGTGGCCGATGTCCAGCGCGGTGGTGGGCTCGTCCAACAACAAGACGGACGTCTGCTGCGCCAGCGCGCGCGCCAGCACCACACGCTGCTTTTCACCACCCGACAGGTGGTCCAAGGGACGTCCTGCGAGACCGGTCAGATCCAACCTGTCCAGGACCTCCGCCACCACGGCCCGATCGTGCACACTCTCCCGTCCCAGATGGGGGATGTAGGGGGAACGCCCCAGCAGCGTGTAGTCGAACACCGTCATCCCCACGGGGAGGTTCGGGCTCTGCGGCGCGTAGGCGACCAGCCGTGCCCGCTGCCGCGGCTTCAGCGCCGCGAGGTCCGCGCCCGCCACCGTGATCTCGCCGTCCGAGGGAAGCACCCCGAGGACGGCGCGCAGCAGCGTCGACTTCCCGGCCCCGTTCGGACCGATCACCGCCGTCCACGACCCCGCCGGGACCTCCAGCGACACGTCCCGGAGGACGGGCCGTCCACCCAGCCGGACGTGCAGCCCCCGCACCCTGACCGTCACGCCTCCACCTGCCGGCGGCTCGCCCTCAGCACCGCGACGAAGAACGGCCCGCCCACGAACGCCGTCACGACCCCGAGCGGCAGCTCTCCGGGCGCGATCACCGTCCGCGCCACCAGGTCCGTGACCTCCAGGAACGCCGCCCCGCCGAGCAGCGACAGCGGCAGCACCACCCGGTAGGACCCGCCCGCCAGCCGCCGCACCGCGTGCGGCACCACGATCCCGACGAACCCGATGAGCCCGCTCACCGCCACCGCGCACGCCGTCGCCAGCGACGCCGCCACCAGCACCGTCAGCCGTACCCGCGGCGCCGACAGCCCCAGCGAGGCCGCCTCCTCGTCGCCGACGCTGAGCACGTCCAGCAGCCGCCCGTGCACCAGGAGGACCACCGTCGACACCAGCGCGTACGGTCCCACCAGCGCGAGCTGATGCCAGTCCGCCGACCCGACCCCGCCGAGGATCCACGAGAAGATCCGCTGCAGTTCCTCCGCCTTCATCTGCTGGAGGAACGTCTGTACCGCCGCGAGGAACGACGACACCGCCACCCCGGCCAGGACCAGTGTCGCCGCGCCGTTCCCCTGTGCCGCCGTATGGCCGAGGACGTAGGCCATCACGACCCCGAGGACCGCCCCGGCGAACGCCGCCAGCGGCACCCCGTACTCGGGATTGCCGGGCATCACCACGATCACCAGCGTGGCGCCGACCCCGGCCCCCGCCGCGGCGCCCAGCAGGTACGGATCGGCCAGCGGATTGCGGAACACCCCCTGGTACCCGGCCCCCGCGAGGGCGAGCAGACCGCCCACCAGAGCCGCCATCAGCACCCTGGGCACCCGCAGTTCGAACAGGACGTTCGTCTCGACCGTGCTGAGACCGGAGTCCACGTGCACGAACGGAACCCGATCGACCAGCGCCTTGACGACCCCGGCCACCGGGAGATCCGCCGCCCCCACCAGTACTCCGGCGAGCAGGCTCGCGGCGAGCAACCCGAGCGCCACGCCGAGCGGCAGCACTCGCAACCGTCCGTGCGCGCCCCGCTCCGCGAGGCCCCGCCCGCGCTCGTCCCTCGGAACGTTCCCAGTCGCGCCGGTCACTTCCGGGAAGTCCCTCGATCGTCCCCCGAGTACGGCGGGCTTCGAGGGGACGCCCTGCCGGTGGGGTTCTTTCGCGTCGCGAGCGCTCTCCGTGCTCCGGGAGTTCCCCGAGGCGTCCTCCTGCGAGTTGTGCCCGGCCCCTCGTGGGTCTTGCGAGGAGTCAGCGGCCTTCCCGCTCGCGGCGGTGGCGTCCGCGCGGTCCGCGGATCCCTGTCGGCCCGCTCCGGCCGTTTCCGGGCCGTCCGGCACCGGGCGGGCGTCGTCCTCCGCGGACGACGATGGCCCGTTCCTGGGGCCTTCCGAATCCGGGCGGGAAGGAGCGCTCACAAGCGGGGGTCTCTCAGAGACCGGTTCACGACTTCTGCACCGCCTCGCCGATCACCTTGACGAACTCGGGCAGGCGCGGGCCCCAGCGGGAGGCGATGTCGTCGTCGAGCGAGATCACGCCCTGGTTCTTGAGCGCCTTCATGTCCTGCCAGCCGGGCCTCTTGGCGACCGCGCCCGCGTTCTGGGCGCAGCACTTGGTGTCGGCCAGGAAGACCAGGTCGGGGTCCTGCTTGACGAGGTACTCGCGGGAGAGTTGCGGGTATCCGCCGGCGGCCTTCTCCGCCTGGTCCGCGACGTTGCGCAGGCCGAACAGCCCGTACACCTGACCCACGAACGTCTTGGACGTCACGGTGTGGAACTGGTTGTCGAGCTCGTGGTAGTAGCTGCGTCCCTTGCCCTTGGCGGACGCGGCGACCGTCTGCTGGATGCGCGTGCGCATGTCGTCGGTGACCTTCTTGGCCTCGGTGGCGTGCCCGGTGGCCAGGCCGAGGTCGCCGATCTCGTCATAGGCGTCGTCCAGCCTGGCCGCCGCCGGCTCCAGCAGGACGGGGACCTTCACCTTCTGCAGCGCCTTGACGATGCCGTTCATGTCATCGGACAGCACGACGAGGTCCGGCTTGTAATCGATGATCGCCTCGGCGTTCGGCTTGAATCCGGACAGCTTGGTCCGCGGCGCGTTCGCGGGGAAGGTGGAGTAGTCGTCCACGGCGACGACCTGCGGACCCGCGCCGATGGCGAAGAGCGTCTCGGTGTGCGTGGGGGAGAGCGACACGATCCGCTTCGGCCGCTCCGGCACGCTCACCGCGCCGTTGGCGGCCTGGACCGTGACGGCCGCGCCACCGGACCCCTTGTCGCCCTTCCCGCCGTCGTCTCCGCCGCAGGCGGCGGCGAGCGTCACGGCTCCGAGGGCGATGGCCGCGCCGAGGGCACGTACGGGTCTCACGGGAACCTCCTGGGCTGCCGGGAAGCCGCGGCCCGCCGAAGGACGGATCGCCCTTCCACGAGGTCGAGTGTCGTCATGCGCGCGCGGAGGCGACCTGGCTCGGCCACTCGGAGAGGGGCACCACAGTTGCGGGACAGCGCCGGGTTCACACCGGACTTCGCTCCAGGGCGCGCTGAACTGCAACTTATCAGCCGATGAATCCCGGTCCGTCTCCAGTTGCGGAGTGAGTACTCACTCCCTTCTTGACGGAGTGAGCACTCACTCCGTACGCTGTCGGCATGGACGCCCCACCGAACCGCCGGCGCGCTCCGGGGATGAGCCCGCAGCAGCGCCGAGAAATGATCATCCGTACCGCGTTGCCGCTGGTCGCCGAGGACGGCGCCGCCGTGACCACCGGCCGCATCGCCCGCGCCGCCGGGATCGGCGAGGCGACGATCTTCCGGGTGTTCGCCGACAAGGACGAGCTGCTGGACGCCTGTGTCGCCGAGGCGCTGCGCACCGACCACGTGCTCGCGGAGATCGCCGCGATTCCGCTGGATCAGCCGCTGACGGCCCGGCTCGCGGAGGCCGCGGCGGCGTTCGAGGCCTACCTCGCCCGCATGGGCATGGTCATCGGCGCGCTGCACGCCACCGGGCGCGGTGGGCGTGGGCGCCATGGCGGCGGCGACCACGCCGACGGGGGCCTCGACCGTGAGACGGCGATGAACCGCACCCGCGACGCCCTCGCGGAGCTCTTCGAACCCGAACGCGATCGGTTGCGCCTGCCCGTCGAGCAGGTGGCGACCTTGTTCATGGGGCTGCTGTTCAGCCGTTCCCGCCCGGCGAGCGGCCCGGACGCCGACGTCCCGTCCCTTGAGGAGTACCTAGACGTCTTCCTGCACGGCGCGCTCGACGAGGAATCCGCATGATCACCTTGAACCACGCCATCGTGACCGCCGCCGACAACGACGAGGCCGCCCGCTTCTTCGCCGCCGTCATGGGCCTGGAGCACACCGGCCCGCATCCGCACGCCCGGCACTTCATCCCGATCAGGGTGAACGACGCGCTCACCCTCGACTTCATGTCGGTCGCCCACCCCCAGGGTCACCACTTGGCCTTCGACGTGGACGCCGTCACCTTCGACTCGATCGTGGACCGTCTGGACGCCAGGGAGACTCCCTACGGCGACCACCCCGCCCACCCCGACAACGGAAAGATCGACACCGCTCACCCCCTCGGCTCCCGAGGCCTCTATTTCTCTGACCCGAGCGGCAACCTGTACGAGCTAATCTCCCCTGACCCCCCCAAAAACACCCAACCCCCATTTTCCAGCCCCCACAAATCCACCCCGCTAGGCAGCGCTGCTTCTCTGACCCGAGCGGCAACTTGTAGGGCGCATCTCTCCGTGACCATCCGCAGAAACGCCTCACCCGCAACCTCTCGCCCCACAAAACAGTCCTCACCAAGCCCGCCACACGACGCGCGACGAGCCCTACAGGCCGCCGCCCCAGGACCCCATGAACGTTTTCAAACAGCATCCGTGGTGCGGGCGATCACAGCATGATCGCGGACGGTGTGGCGGCCCTGAAACGTGAAGAAGCCCTGGTAGGACGGGTGATCTCTCACAACCCACCGCCCCCACCAGAGGCTTCACATGCTTTTCTATCGTTCTTCGCTGCCGTTGTCGCGTCAGACCCTGCAGTACGTCGCGATCGACCGGGTGCGGGCCGACCGGCCCTTTTACTCGGGCAAGCACAAGACGCACGGCATGAATCTGCGGGTCATCGCCTTCCCGGACGGGACCATCGTGTGGGTGTCGGGACCACTGTCCGGCTCCGTCCACGACCTGAAGGCCGCCCGGATCTGGGGCCTGGTCCGTGCGCTGGCCGCCTCCGGGATGCTCGTACTGGCCGACAAGGGCTACGACGGTGCCGGACCGCACGTCAAGACCCCCTGCAAGGGTAAGGACAAGCCCGAGTCCTGCAAAGACGCCAACCGCTCCCACGCCCGGCTCCGCGGGCCCGGCGAACGAGCCAACGCCCAGCTGAAAAGCTGGAAGATCCTGGCCAAGCTACGTTGGTGCCCGTACCGGGCCGGTCACCTGGCCAAGGCCATCCACGTCCTCCAGAACCGTCAGTGAACCCTTTTCATCCTCGGGTGCTGTGGGTGACGCGGTGGTTTTGTAGGACGGCGATGGCTTTGACGATGTGGCCGGTCTTGCTCGGGCTGCAGCGCAG
>NZ_CAACVB010000349.1 GCF_900659635.1 Actinomadura roseirufa
CTTCGCCCGCGAAAACGTACTCCCAAAGTAATCTACTCGCTGGTCCGTGAACTCGCCGCCGACCAGATCCCGGTCGCGGTGGCCTGCCGAGTATTGAACGTCTCCACCTCGGGATACTACGACTGGCTGGGACGCCCCGAACCGCCGCGTGCGCTGCGCAACAAGGAACTGACCAAGATGATCCACCAAATCCACGCCGAGTCCCGCGGGAGTTATGGCTCGCCGCGGGTGCACGCCGAACTGACGCTCGGGCTGAGCGAGCGGGTGAACCACAAGCGCGTGGAACGGCTGATGCGCCAGGCCGGCCTGCAGGGCGTCTACCGGCGCCGAGGCCGCCGCAGCCTGCTGAACACCGCCACCGAGGACGACCTGGTCCAGCGCCGCTTCAACGTCGCCGGCCCCGACCGGCTGTGGCTCACCGACATAACTGAACATCCCACGACGGAAGGGAAAGTATACTGCGCGGCCGTGATGGACGCCTATTCCAGGCGGATCATCGGCTGGTCGATCGACGTCCGCCAGGACACCGACCTGGTCATCAATGCGCTCGCCATGGCCGTCGCGCGGCGCAACCCGCCGCCGCGGTCCACCATCCTGCATTCCGATCACGGCACGCAATACACGTCCTGGGCTTTCGGGAAGCGCCTGCGGGACGCCGGGCTGCTCGGCTCGATGGGCACGGTCGGAGACTGCTACGACAATTCGATGATGGAATCGTTCTGGGGAACGATGCAACTGGAGTTGCTCGATACCCGGATTTGGAAAACCAGAGACGAGTTGGCCGGCGCGGTCTTTGAATGGATCGAATGCTGGTACAATCCTCATAGACGCCATTCCAGTATCGGAATGCGCAGCCCCGCCACGTTCGAAGGGCTCAACCTGCCCTCAGACACCCACGAGTGACCTCACCGCCGGTGTCCGCGCAACGGGGGGAAGCTCACCCGGCCCCGCACCGGCCTCCGGCCCGCACCATCGGCCGGAGTGTCAGCCCACGATCTTGGGGCAGGCCCTGGAGGGGGACTCTGACCTGGGGGGACGATGGCGACGGTCGCCGACCAGTTCGTCGAGGTGCTACGGCAGGCCGGTGTGCGGCGGATCTACGGGGTGGTGGGCGACAGCCTCAACCCGATCGTGGACGCCGTCCGCCGCTCCGGCGGCATGGACTGGGTGCACGTGCGCAACGAGGAGGCGGGCGCGTTCGCCGCGTCCGCCGAGGCCCAGGCCACCGGACGGCTCGCCGTGTGCGCGGGCAGCTGCGGACCGGGCAACGCGCACCTCGTCCAGGGCCTGTACGACGCGCACCGGTCCGGCGCGCCCGTCCTGGCGCTGGCCTCACAGATCCCGAGCACGCAGATCGGCAGCGGCTACTTCCAGGAGACCCACCCGGAGTCCCTGTTCGCCGACTGCAGCCACTACCGCGAGATGATCAACGGGCCGGGGCAGATGCCGCGGATCCTGCGCACCGCGATCCAGCACGCCGTCGGGCTCGGCGGCGTCGCCGTGCTCGTGCTGCCCGGCGACACCGCCAGCAGGGACACGGCGGGCCCGGCCGGCGAGCACGACCTCCTCGTCCGCCGGGGCGTGGTCCTGCCGCCCGCCGACCAGGTCGCCCGGCTCGCCGGGGCACTGAACCGCGCCCGGAAGGTCATGCTGTTCTGTGGCTCCGGAGTCAGGGGCGCCCACGCCGAGGTCATGCGGCTGGCGCACAAAGTCCTCTCGCCCGTCGGGCACGCGCTGCGCGGCAAGGAGTGGATCCAGTACGACAACCCGTTCGACGTCGGAATGAGCGGGCTGCTCGGCTACGGCGCCTGCCACACCGCGATGCAGGAAGCCGACCTCGTGCTCCTGCTCGGAACCGACTTCCCCTATGACCCGTTCCTGCCCGGCAGGAACACCATCCAGGTGGACGCGGACCCTTCCAGACTGGGCCGCCGGACCCCGCTCGACTTGGCCGTCCACGGCGACATCAGGGAGACGCTCCGCCTCGTCCTCGACCAGGTCGAACAAAAACAAGACCGGTCATACCTGGACGACATGCTGCGGCGGCACGCGCGCGCTCTGGAGAACGTCGTGTCCGCCTACACGCGCGACATCGAACGGCACATCCCCATCCACCCGGAGTACGTCGCGAGCGTCCTGGACGACCTCGCCTCCGACGACGCGATCTTCACCGTCGACACCGGCATGTGCAACGTCTGGGTCGCCCGCTACATCACCCCGAACGGACGCCGTCGCGTGATGGGCTCGTTCGTGCACGGTTCCATGGCGAACGCCCTCCCGCACGCGATCGGCGCGCAGTTCGGCGCACCGGGCCGCCAGGTCATCTCCGTCTCGGGCGACGGCGGGCTCGGCATGCTCCTAGGCGAACTGCTCACCGTCCGGCTGCACCGCATCCCCGTAAAGATCATCGTGTTCAACAACGCCTCGCTCGGCATGGTCCGCCTGGAAATGCTGGTGGACGGCCTGCCCGCGTTCGAGACCGACCACGAACCCGTCGACTACGCCGCCATAGCCGAGGCCGCAGGCATCGAGTCCGCCCGCGTGGAACGCCCGTCCGACGTGCGCACGGCCCTGTCCCGTGCCCTCGCCGCACCCGGCCCCTACCTCCTGGACGTCATCACCGACCCGAACGCCCTGTCCATCCCGCCACACATCACCCCCCAGCAGGTGAAGGGCTTCGCACTGGCCGCCGGAAAAACCGTCCTGACCGGCGGCGTAGGCAAAATGCTGGACCTAGCCCGCAGCAACCTACGCAACATCCCCCGCCCCTAACCCACCCCGCCCCCCTCAGACCACACCCCCACCCGCCCCACCTCTACTCACCCCGCCACGCCCCCGCCCCACCACCCCAAACCCCACCTCACCCAGCCGCCACATACCCACCGCACCCCTGCCCTACATAACTCCCCACACCCCACGCACCGCCCCCGCCAAGCCTCGCCGGACAACCCGTGGCGCACCGCCCCCCGGCGACCTCCAACGCCGCACTACATCGCCGTCCCCCACACAACCGCCACCACACCCTCCATACGCCGCGCCCCCGGCCACACCCCGCCCTGCCACACCCCACGGCGACCTCCACTGCACCGCAGGATGCTGCTACCTACCTATCCACACCCCGCCCCGCACCCAGCCGCGGCCTCCACAGCGGCGCCCTGCCCGCCGTCCCCCCACACCACACCATCCATACGCCTCGCCCCAGGCCGCACCCCGCGCCCGGCCACACCTCGCCCCGCCGTGATCCGCCGCGCCCCGCCGTGGCCCGCCGTGGCCCGCCGTGGCCCGCCGTGGCCCGCCGTGGCCTCCGCCACGCTGCAGGGTGCTCCCATCTCCCCGCACCGCCTGCCACGCCATCCGCTACACCGCGCCATCCATGCGCTGGGGCCTCCCTGGGACCTCTCTGTGGCCCGCTGTGGTCTCCGTGTGGTCTCCGCAGTGCCTATGCACCGCCCCGCACCACCCACCGCCCCGCACCACCCACCGGCTAGCAGCACCCACCGGCCTGCAGCCACCCACCGCCCTGCCGGCCTCTGCCCCTGTCGCCTGCCCCTTAGCTGCCTTCGCGCGCTGTTTATCCCGGTGCGGACGCATCATCCGTCTCTCGCCTCGTCAGGCTCAGCGCCACACCGCTCGCCGCCTGCGTCGTACATCGCAGGCGGCCCTCAACCCCGTGGCGCCGTTGGCGAGATCATCTGGCCTGACCGCGTCCCCACAAAGTGACGCGCTCGAAAGCGGTCGCCTAGAAGCAAGTCGAACTGAGGCGGTCGGACTAAAGCGGTCGGCGGAGGGGCCGATCATCAGGTTCGGCGAGCCCCTCCAGCCGCTCGGGTCGTCCCGGCAGGATCCTAGGCTTCCGCGACGGCCCTGCCTTGGAGGCCGGGTTTGCTCTCCGCCACGGACCTGGGCGGTCAGGCGTGGGACGGGGCAGGCGCGGCATCGACCTCGAACCAGAGCTGGGTGCGACGGGGGGTCTGGTCGAGACCCCACTCGTCGGCCAGGGCGTCGATGACGGTGAGGCCGCGGCCGTGGTCGAGACGGCTGCGCCCGTGCGCGTCGCCGTACGGATCGCCGTACACGTCACCGCGCGCCGGCCCACCGTCGGCCACCTCCACCCGCAGGCGGCGGCCGTCGGTGCACAGCGTCACGCGGATGAAGCCGGTCCCGTGCAGGATCGCGTTCGCGATGGCCTCGGCGCTCATCAACTCGACGTCGTCCAGAAGCGCCCCTTCTCCGAGGACCTTCACGGCGCGCTCCCGAACCGTCCGACGGGCCCGGCGCCCCTCGGCCGCCTCGGCGGGGAAGGCGAGCGGCTCACCGAGCCGCTCCATCCCCGCGGTCACGACTCGGCGTCCGGGGTGCGGCCCCGCAGGGCGCCCATTGCGGCGGTCGGGCACGAGCCGCCGCGTGTACGGGAGACGGGATCCGTCGTGCCGAGAGTCACTACATCACCACACAAGGGTCGGAAGCGCATCGCAATCATTCACCTGCGGTGAGTGATCGGGCAATGCGCTGGGCGTCTTTGTCTTGACCGAACCGGGACACGCTCCGCGACACCGCCGCAACCTCCTCCGGGGTGGCCCCGAGACGAACTGGGACCGGTCCAAAACCGGTCCGCCGGGGCGCGCGGCGGGCCGGACTCGGTGGATGGCTGCGACGAAGTGATCAACGAAACGCACGTGGTCGTACCGGCCCTCACGGACCGGCACTGTGGCGGAGCCTACGGTATGACTTGACGCCCCATCCGTTAATTGTGCCAAAAGTAAACTTCGCTCTAGCGCGTGCTCATCCGGTCGCGGAAACACGTTCTCGTCACGGTTGCCGCACGTCCTCCGCCGACCGCTCCGTCCCCACCCCGTCCCCCTCCTGCCCCCTCCTGCACACGGATCGTCCGACCACCTTCGGACGGCCGCCGCACCCACCGGCCATCATTCAACCGAGCACGGCACCGTGAAATTCTCCGCGCCCAACCCTCGAATCACCGGACGCCGTCCTCAATACCCCATCGGCGTCATCGGTGCTTCTCGCATGGCGAGCGGTTACCACAACACCACCCTTTGGACACGCCTCCGGCTCCCGTGCAGAGCCCACACCGGGACCACACGCATCGGCCACCCGTCCGCCTGTGCCTCGCAAGCCGTCCTCATCATCTTGCTCGTCCCACCCAGAGCACCACAGAACGAATGCGCCAGGTCAGCAGCCACCGCTGTCGCCGCAAGCGATCTCCCGAGCACCCTCACGAGACCCCCGACGCCCACATCCCCATGCCGGACGCCACGCTCTCCAACCCCAACCATCACTCCCACACCACACCCCTGCCTGCCACGCCCCGGTCTTCGCACCCCCAACCGCCACACCCCAGATGCCCCACCCGCCATCCCGGTCGTCCAACCCCCGGTCGTCCAACCCCGGGCGCCGCAGCCGTCGTCACATTCCCGGCCGCACCCCACGCGCCGCGCCCGGTCATCGCACCCCGTCATCGCCCCGCCCCCCACAGCCCTGATCATCAAGCCCCGGTCGTCAAACCCCGTCTGCAATTCCCGGTCGTCACACACCGGTCCGCCACACCCCACCCGTCCCACTTGCGACCACCACACCCGATCACCACACCCCGGTCGTCAAACCCCCGTCTCCCCGCCCCCAGTCGTCACGCACCGCTTCGCCACATCCAACCCGCCCCATTTGCGACCGCCGCACCCGATCACCACACCCCGTTCCTCACACCCGGTTGTCACACGGCCCGGCGTCACATCCACCCGTCTCACTCGCGGCCGCCACGCTCCTCCTGCGACACCCCGACCGGCACGCTCCCGGCCACGACACCCCGGCCGCCGCGCTCGCGCGCCGTAGCCCCGGCCCTCACACCGCGGGACATGGCATCACCGCCCACAGCAACCGCGCCCCGGCCCTACTCCCGACCGCCGTATCCCCATCCACCACCTTCCCGGCCGTCACACCCACCGCCGATAACCAAAACCCTGTCCGCCGCACCCCCCGATCACCACACCGGGACCGCCACGCTCCCGGTCATCACATCCGCGCCACCCCAACAGCGCCCGCCGCACCTCCGGCCGCCGCACCCCTACCTCGTCGCCACCGGTCGCCCATCCCTCGGTCGCCCCACCCCGCCCGCCATGACCCCAGCCGTCACGCTCCTGCCCTCCCGGTCATCGCATCTCTGCCGCCACGGACGGCCTTCGCCTCGTCCTCCGACTGCCCTGGCTCCGGCGGGCGTCCCACCTGCCGCCAATGCCTAACCGCCCCATCACCGTGCCGCGACGATCACAGCAGCCATCCATACCGCCCAGCCACAGCGAGCCCGTGACGGACACACAACGCCAACCGCCAGCTGCCAGAGGCATAGGACGGCCTCCCCCTCGCCTTTGACCCCAGCGTGGACGCACGGCGACCGCGACCATCCTGTGGCGCCCCTGCCGCCATCGCCAACGCCCTCGACGCGAACGCGCACATCACCTTTGAGCCGCTCAACCTCGCCCCCCACGGTGATCGGTGACCGCCCCCGAACACCCTCACTGGCCCGTACCTGCCTGCCAGCGAACAGAGGGCCCTGTCGACGACGGGTGAAAACTGACCCCCAGGCGACGGCTGGAATCTGACCCCTCTCACTGTGTGGAGGGTGATCAGGGTGGAGGACTGGGCGGAGATCC
>NZ_CAACVB010000350.1 GCF_900659635.1 Actinomadura roseirufa
GGCCCTGCTGGCGGCCGCCGAGCGGCTCGGCGTCCGGCTCGTCCGGCGGCGCGCCGAGGGCGTCGCCGTCGCGGGCGGCGCCGCGACCGGGGTCCGGCTCGACGACGGCTCGACGCTGCCCGCCGACCGGGTGCTGCTGGCCGCCGGGTCCTGGTCGGGAGACCTGGCGGGGCTGCCGGAGGGGATCGTTCCGCCCGTCCGCCCGGTGAAGGGCCAGGTCCTGCGGCTGCGCACCCGCACGCCGTTCCTGCGCCGCTCCACCCGCGGGCTGGTCCGCGGCTCCTCGGTCTACCTGGTGCCGCGCACCGACGGCGAGGTCGTCATCGGCGCCACCCAGGAGGAGATGGGCTTCGACACCCGGGTGACCGCCGGGGGGCTCTGGGAGCTGCTGCGCGACGCCCGCGAGCTGCTGCCGGGCATCACCGAGCTGGAGTTCGCCGAGGTCTCGGCCGGGCTGCGGCCCGGCTCCCCCGACAACGCCCCGATGATGGGCCCGACCGCGCTCCCCGGGTTCTTCCTCGGCACCGGCCACTTCCGCAACGGTGTCCTGCTCACCCCGGTGAGCGCCGACATCCTGGCGGCGATGCTGCTGGACCGCCCGGTCCCGCCGGAGGCCGCGCCCTTCACCCCCGACCGCTTCTCCCCCGAGGTGCACTGATGAACGTCATCGTCAACGGCGAGCCGCGCGAGCTGCCCGAGGGTTCCAGCGTGACCGAGGCGGTCGCGGCCGTGACCGCCTCGGGCGCCGGCGTGGCGGCCGCGCTGAACGACGAGGTCGTCCGCCGGTCGGCCTGGGACGCGACGACGCTCCGCGAGGCGGACCGCCTCGAGGTGCTGACCGCCGTCCAGGGAGGCTGACGATGGCCCCGGGGCGGAACACCGGGCGGGACACGGGACTGACGGCGAAGGCGAACCAGAACGTGAAGGACGGGGACATGGAGGACGGGAAGAGGACGGGCGTGCACGCGAACGGCACCGGGAACGGCGCGAACGTCCAGAACGCCGCGGACGCCGACAGGCTGGTCATCGCGGGCGACGAGCTCGGATCACGGCTGATCATGGGCACCGGAGGCGCGCCCAGCATGCACGTGCTGCGCGAGGCCCTGGTCGCGTCCGGGACGGAGCTGACCACCGTCGCGATGCGCCGGGTCGACCCCGCGGCGCGCGGCTCGGTGCTGGACGTGCTGGCGGGCTGCGGCATCCGGGTGCTGCCGAACACCGCCGGGTGCTTCACCGCGGGCGAGGCCGTCCTCACCGCCAAGCTGGCCCGCGAGGCGCTCGGCACGTCCTGGGTGAAGCTCGAGGTGATCGCGGACGAGCAGACGCTGCTGCCCGACCCGATCGAGCTGGTCGAGGCCGCCGAGCAGCTCGTCGCGGACGGGTTCACCGTGCTGCCCTACACCAACGACGACCCGGTGCTGGCCCGCCGGCTGGAGCAGGCCGGCTGCGCCGCCGTGATGCCGCTCGGCTCGCCGATCGGCTCCGGGCTCGGCATCCGCAACCCGCACAACATCGAGCTGATCGTCGAACGGGCGGGCGTCCCGGTCATCCTGGACGCGGGGCTCGGCACCGCCAGCGACGCGGCCCTCGCGATGGAGCTCGGCTGCGACGCGGTGCTGCTCGCGACCGCCGTCACCCGGGCGCAGTCGCCCGCGCGGATGGCCGCCGCGATGCGGTACGCCGTCGAGGCGGGGCGGCTCGCACGGCTCGCGGGCCGCATCCCCAAACGCCACCACGCCCAGGCGTCCTCCCCCTTCGAGGGCCTCGCCACCGGCGGCTGACGACCGGGCGATGAAGCTCCACTTCACGATCTCTCGTAGAAGTATTCACTGGACCTGAATATAGGAACGTCCCAGACTGGAGCACGCCGCCGAGGCCGTGCAAGTGCAACCGCACGTGCCCCTGCGGTGTTCATGGAAGCGACCCCTACCTAAGGTGCCTGACATGAATCAGTCTGCAACGTCCGCGCCCGCTGGACGGGGGATCGACAAGCTCGCGGTCGCGGCCGCGACGGTCACGGTGGTGCTCTGGGCGTCGGCCTTCGTCGCGATCCGCAGCGCGGGCGGCGACTACGACCCGGGGCCCCTCGCCCTCGGCCGGCTCCTGTCCGGCACCGTGGTGCTCGGCGCGCTCTGGCTCGCCCGCCGCGAGGGCCTGCCGCCCAGGGGCGCCTGGCCCGGCATCATCACCGCCGGGCTGCTGTGGTTCGGCGCGTACATGGTCGTCCTCAACTGGGGCGAGCGGCTCGTGGACGCGGGCACGGCGGCGCTGGTCGTCAACCTCGGGCCGATCCTCATCGCGGTGCTCGGCGGCTGGCTGCTGAAGGAGGGCTTCGCACCGCGCCTGCTCGCGGGCATGGCCGTCTCCTTCGCCGGCGCCGTCGTCGTGGGGCTGTCCATGTCGGGCGGCGGCGGGTCCTCCATCGGCGGCGTGCTGCTGTGCCTGCTGGCCGCCATCGTGTACGCGGCCGGGGTCGTCAGCCAGAAGCCCGCGCTCCGATACGCCTCCTCCCTGCAGTTCACCACGTTCGCCTGCGCCATCGGCACCGCCGCGTGCCTGCCCTTCGCCGGGCGGCTCGTCTCCCAGGCCCAGGACGCCCCCGCGGGCGCCACCCTCAACATGATCTACCTCGGCGTGTTCCCGACCGCGCTCGCCTTCACGACCTGGGGGTACGCGCTGGCGCGCACGTCCGCCCAGAAGATGGGCGCCACCACCTACGCCGCGCCCGCGCTGGTCGTGCTGATGTCGTGGCTGTTCCTCGGCGAGGTCCCCGGCCTGATCACCCTCGCCGGCGGCCTGCTGTGCCTCGCGGGCGTCGCGGTCTCCCGCAGCACCGGGGGCCGCCGCCGGGCCGCCGCGCCGCGCGAGGCCCACGCCTCCGGCGACCCGCTCGCCGACACCCTCCCCGCCGAGAGCGTCGCGACGGGATCGTGACCGGCGGCATGCCCGGCCTCCCTCCCCGGGCCCAGGAGGGCTCATCCTCCCGAGTGATGAGATCCACGCGGAAGCGCCCGTAGACTCCGTCGGGTGGACATGACGGGTGCCGATCCCCTCGTCGGGCGGGTGCTCGACGGGCGCTACCGCATCGAGTCACGGGTCGCGCGGGGCGGCATGGCCACCGTGTACGTGGCGCGCGACGTCCGGCTCGACCGGGTCATCGCGATCAAGGTGATGCACCCCGCGCTCGCGGCGGACGAGGACTTCGTCGCCCGCTTCATCGACGAGGCCAAGACCGCCGCGGCGCTGTCGCACCCGAACGTCGTCGCCGTCTACGACCAGCGCACCGACGGCGAGCACGCCTTCCTGGTGATGGAGTACGTCCCCGGCCGGACCCTGCGCGAGCTGCTGAACGAGCGCGGCCGGCTCGGCCCGCGCGCCGCGCTGGAGATCATGCAGCCGGTGCTGGCGGCGCTCGGCGCGGCCCACCGGGCCGCGCTCGTCCACCGCGACGTCAAGCCCGAGAACGTGCTGATCGCCGAGGACGGCACGGTCAAGGTGGCCGACTTCGGGCTGGCGCGGGCCGAGTCGGCGAGCAAGCTGACCAAGACCGGCCTGATCATCGGGACGGTCGGCTACCTGGCGCCCGAGCAGGTCCTGTCCGGCAAGGCCGACGTCCGCTCGGACGTCTACGCCGCGGGCGTCATGCTCTACGAACTGCTCACCGGCCATCTGCCGCACCGCGCCGACACCGCGCTCGCCGTCGCCTACAAGCACGTCAACGAGGTCGTCCCGGCCCCGTCCGGCGAGGTCCCCGGGCTCCCCCGGCGGGTCGACGAGCTGGTCACCGACGCGACGAGCCACGACCCCGGGCGACGCCCGCAGGACGCCGGCCAGTACCTCGCGGAGGTCGCCGACGTCGCCGCGGGGCTGCCCCGCGACCTCGACCGGCGCGTCGAGGAGGCCGCCCACCGGGAGACCTCGGTGCTGGAGACCCCGGCGCCGCCCGCCGCCGGGCAGGCCGCCGGGCGCACCGCCGAGTTCGGCGCGGGGCGCACCGCCGTCCTCGACCCCTCGGCCGCGGGACCCCCGCCCGGCGCCCTCGGCGACGGCGGGTACGGGCAGCCGCGCACCCGGACCGACCGGGCCATCGGCGTGCTCACCGGGCGTTACGTCCTGGTCGCCCTCGGCGCCGTCGCGGCGGTGATCCTCGGCTGGGCCCTCTGGTACCAGACCTCCGGCCAGTACGACCACGTCCCCGAGAAGATCATCGGGATGAAGGTCGAGGCGGCCCGGAGCAAGCTGAAGCACGGCGGGCTGGACGTCCAGGTCGCCGAACCCGTCTTCGACGACCGCGTTCGCAAGGGCGAGGTCGCCCGGTCCGACCCGCCCCCCGGCGCGCGGGTCGCCAAGGGCCGGACCGTCACGCTGACCCCGTCGCGCGGGCGGACGCCGCGCGACGTGCCCGACGTCCAGGGCAAGTCCCTCGACGAGGCGCGCGGCATCCTGCGGGACAAGGGCTTCACCATCGGCCGCACGAGCACGTCCGTCTCCCAGACCGTCGCCAAGGACCGGGTCATCAGCACCGATCCCGCCGCCGGTGACAAGGTCTCCCCGGACGAGCCGGTCTCCGTCGTCCTCAGCAGCGGCATGTCCATGCCCGACCTCGTCGGCGCCAACGGCGAGTCCGCCGCCAACCAGCTGCGTTCCCTGGGACTGGACGTCAAGGTCGACCGGCGCAAGGCGGAGGGGAAGCCGCCCAACACCGTCATCAGCCAGGACCCGGCCCAGGGCACGGGCGTGTCCCGCGGCGACAAGGTCACGCTGGTGGTCAGCAAGCGGGAGTGCCTCGTCGACGCCGGGCCTTTCCAGTTCGGCTGCGACGACGGCGGCGGGAAGCAGGAGGTCCCCGTCCCGAACATGACGGGCCGCGACGTGGACGACGCCAAGGCCGCCCTGAAGGACTCCGGCTTCAACGTGAACGTCACCGGGTTCGGCGGCGACACCGTCCGCTTCCAGAGCCCGAGCGGCGGCCAGGCCCCCCGCGGCTCCACGATCACCCTCGTCCGCGGCCCCTGACCGGCCCGTCCGCCGCGCGGCGGCGGGCGGCTAGGCTGAGCCGCCTATGACCTCCACGCGCAGCCCCGTCGGGGCCCACGTCCCCGTCGCCGGCGGCCTGGCCACCGGCGGGCTGAAGTACGCCGCGGAGATCGGCGCCGAGACCGTCCAGGTGTTCGTCGCCAACCCGCGCGGCTGGGCGCTGCCCGAGGGCCGCCCCGCCGAGGACGAGAAGCTCCGCGAGCACGCCGGCATGCCCGTGTACGTGCACGCGCCCTACCTGGTCAACTTCGGGTCGCCCAGCGCGGAGACGCTGGCCCGGTCGGTCGCGACCGTCCGGCACTGCCTCGTGCGGGGCCGGGCCATCGGCGCCCGCGGCGTCGTCGTCCACACCGGCTCCGCCGTCACCCAGACCTACGACGAGGCGATGGCCCAGATCCACGAGCACGTCCTGCCGCTGCTGGAGGAGATCCCCGACGACGGCCCCGACCTGCTCCTGGAGCCCATGGCCGGGCAGGGCCGGATGCTGTGCGCCAAGGTGCAGGACCTCGGGCCCTTCTTCGAGCGCCTGGAGCACCACCCCAGGCTGGGCGTGTGCTTCGACACCTGCCACGCCTTCGCCGCCGGTCACGACCTGGCCGCCCCCGGCGGCGTCGCGGCCACCATGGACGCCCTCGTCGCCACGGTCGGCGAGGGGCGTCTCGGGCTCGTCCACGCCAACGACTCCAAGGACGCATGCGGCTCGGCCAGGGACCGCCACGAGAACATCGGCGCCGGCCTGATCGGCGAGCGGCCGTTCGCCGACCTCTTCCGGCACCCCGCCGTGGCCGGCGTCCCGTTCGTCATCGAGACGCCGGGGCGCGCTCCCGGGCCCCACGGCAAGGACATCGCCACCCTCAAGAACCTTCGCCCCTGAGGCGTAAAGAGCTCGGGCGCCGCTGAACAACCCCCCGACTGTTCAACGACGCCCGAGCCACAGGTCACCGGATCCCACCCCCCCGGTACGGGATCCAGCGACTCACGATCCGGCGTGCGCGTGGCGTCCGCCGGATCTCCGGATTTGCTGTTGTGGGAGGTCCGCGGCGGTGGACGGTGGTGCCGTCCGCCGTGCCGCCCGCCCCTCCGGTGGCGGTGTGATGCCTGGTGCCACTGAGAACACTAGAGGTCTGGTGCCATCGATCGGGAGCCGGAAAACGCCGCCCTCGGTGAGCGGTACGTAGTCGGAGCCGTGCGTAGCGTAGTCGCGCGGCGAACGGTCGGCGGGGCGCGACGAGCGGTCTCCCCGCGACGGGCGGGAACGGTCCACATCGGGAGGCGGCGGCCGGCCGGCGTGCGGAGGGCGAGATCGGGAGCGGCCTTGCGAGGCGGCGCGGGGCCCCGAGGGCGTCCCGTGGCCGGTCAGCGGGCGAAGACGTCCTCGGGGAGATGCAGCCGGGCCAGGGCGCGGTCAGCGCGGCGGGGCACGTGCCGGCGGGTGAGCAGCGAGACCGCGACCATCACGGCGAACGAGGCGGGCGCGACCGGCATCGCGGGGTGCGCGAGGACGGCGGCCGGCCAGCCGTGCCAGGGACCGCAGTACAGCCGCGCGACGCCCGCCGCGGCGGCGAGCC
>NZ_CAACVB010000351.1 GCF_900659635.1 Actinomadura roseirufa
CGCACGCCGACCCGGCCGCCGAGCTGCCCGCCGTGCTGGCCGTCCTCGGCGGCGCCGTCGAGGCGGCCTCGGCGGCCGGGCGCCGCACCATCCCGGCGGCGGCGTTCTTCCGCGGGCCGCTGGAGTCGGCGCTGGAGCCCGGCGAGATCGCCGTCGCGGCGTTCTTCCCGGCCGGGCCGCCGCGCACCGGCACCGCCTTCGCCGAGACCTCCAGGCGGCACGGCGACTACGCGCTCGCCGGCGTCGCCGCCGCCGTCACCCTGGACGAGGACCGGCGGGTGGCCGCCGCGCGCGCCGCCTACATCGGCGTCGCCGAGACCCCGCTGGTGCTGGACCTGACCGGGCCCGCCGGGCCGCGCGGCGACTGGGCGGCGGCGGCCGCGCACGTCCGCGAGCGGCTCGATCCCGAGGCCGACCCGCACGCGAGCGCCGGGTACCGGCGGCACCTCGCCGGGGTGCTCACCGAACGCGCCCTGCGCGAGGCCGCGGCCGACGCGCCGGGCGGAGAGGTCCGCTGATGGAGGAGACCCACGAGATCGCGCTGACCGTCAACGGCGTGCACCGCACCGCCCGCGTGCCCGCGCGGCGGCTGCTGTCGGACCTGCTCAGGCACGACCTCGGCCTCACCGGGACGCACGTCGGCTGCGAGCACGGCGTGTGCGGCTGCTGCACCGTGCTGCTGGACGGGGACCCGGTCCGCTCGTGCCTGATGCTCGGCGTCACCGCCGCGGGGCACGAGGTCACCACCGTGGAGGGCCTCGCCGCGCCCGACGGCACGCTCTCCCCGGTGCAGCGGGCGTTCCGCGAGTGCCACGGGCTCCAGTGCGGGTTCTGTACCCCCGGATTCCTCTGCACGGTCACCGCGCTGCTGCGCGAGACGCCGGACCCGACGCGGGAACAGGTCCTGGAGGGCATCTCCGGGAACCTGTGCCGCTGCACCGGGTACCAGAACATCGTGAGGTCTGTGCACCGCGCCGCCGAGCTGCTCGCCCGGCCAGACGGGGAAGGGGGGCGGTGATGGGCGCCCGCGTGTTCGGCGAGCCGGTCCGGCGCCGTGAGGACGCCCGGCTCCTCACCGGCCGGGGCCGCTTCCTCGACGACCTCGGCCCCGGCGCGCTCGCCGCCGCGTTCGTCCGCTCGCCGCACGCGCACGCCCGGATCGCCGACATCGACGTCTCCGGCGCGCTGGACGTGGACGGCCTGGTCGCGGTGTACACGTGGGAGGACCTGCCCGGCCGGGTCGGCGAGCCGCTGCCGCTGCTCATCCCGCACCCGGCGCTGACCCACGGCCGCACCGGGTACCCGCTGGCCCGCGACGTCGTCCGGCACGTCGGCGAGCCCGTCGCGATGGTCGTCGCCCGCGACCGCTACCTGGCCGAGGACGCGGCCGAGCGGATCCGCGTGGAGTACGAGCCGCGGCCCGTCGTCGTCGGCGTCGAGGCGGCCGCGCGCGCCGCGCACCTCGTCCACGACGACGTGCCGGGCAACGTCGGCGCCGTGCTGGTGCAGGAGGTCGGGGACGCCGCCGCGGCCGTCGCCGCCGCGCCGCACGTGCTGGAGTTCCGGCTGGAGATCGAGCGGAGCGCGTCCACGCCGCTGGAGGGGCGCGGCGTCCGCGCGCGCTGGGACGCCGCGGACGAGTCGCTGCGCGTGTACTCCTCCACGCAGGCGTCCACCGGCGTGCGCGCCGCGATCGCCGCGCGGCTCGGGCTGCCCAACGGCAAGGTCGAGGTCGTCGCGCCGGACGTCGGCGGCGGGTTCGGCGTGAAGATCGTCCACCCGTGGCCGGAGGAGGTGCTCGTGCCCTGGGCGGCGCGGCTGCTGGGCCGCGAGATCGCCTGGGCCGAGGACCGCCGCGAGCACTTCGTGTCCGCCGCGCACGAGCGCGGCCAGGTCCAGGACGTGCGGGTCGGCTTCGACGGCGACGGCCGCGTCCTCGGGCTGGACGTGCGCGTCCTGCACGACCACGGCGCCTACACCCCGTACGGGATCATCATCCCGATCATCACCTCGACCCAGCTGCCCGGCCCGTACAAGCTCGGCGCCTACCGGGCGGAGGTGACGAGCCTCTACACCAACACCCTCATCGTCACCCCCTACCGCGGGGCGGGACGTCCGCAGGCGGTGTTCTGCATGGAGCGGACGATGGACCGCATCGCCCGCCACCTCGGCCTCGACCGCGCGGACGTGCGCGCCGCCAACCTCATCCAGCCCGACGAGTTCCCCTACGACCAGGGCCTGACGTTCCAGGACGGCCGTCCGCTCGTCTACGACTCCGGCGACTACCCCGAGCTGCTCCGCCGGGTCCGGGCGATGATCGGCTGGGACGGCTTCGCGGCGGAGCAAGCGGCGGCCGCGGCGCGGGGCCGCCGCGTCGGCGTGGGCCTCGGCGTGTACGTCGAGGGGACCGGCGTCGGCCCGTACGAGGGCGGCCACGTGGAGATCGACACCGCCGGGCGGGTGCTGGTGTCGACCGGGCTGACCTCGCAGGGGCAGAGCCACGAGACCGTGTTCGCGCAGATCGCCGCCGAGGAGCTGGGCGTGCCGATCGACGACGTCCGGGTGACGACGGGCGACACCCGCCGGTTCGGGTACGCGGTCGGCACGTTCGCCTCCCGCGCCGCGGTGCTGAGCGGCAACGCGATCGCGCTGGCCTGCCGGCGGGTGCGCGAGAAGGCGCTGCGCATCGCGGGCGAGGCGCTGGAGGCCGACCCGCGCGACCTCGACATCACCGGCGGCGTGGTCCACGTCCGCGGCGACCCGTCGGCGTCGATCCCGCTGCGCACGGTCGCGGTGCTGTCCAACCCGCTGCGCTACGCCTTCGACGCCGAGACCGCGGCGGCGACGCAGTTCGCGACCGCGCGTCCGGTCACCGAACCGCCGGTCGCGCCGGGCGAGGAGCCGGGGCTGGAGGGACGCGGCTACTACTCGCCGGTCCGCTCGACGTTCGCGGCCGGCGCGCACGCGGCGATCGTGGAGGTCGACCCCGACACCGCCGAGATCGCGATCCTGCGGTACGTGGTCGTCCACGACTGCGGCCGCCTCGTCAACCCGATGGTGGTGGAGGGCCAGATCCACGGCGGTGTCGCGCAGGGCATCGGCGGCGCGCTGTACGAGCGGCTGGTCTACGACGGGTCGGGCCAGCTGCTGAACGCCTCGTTCATGGACTTCCTGATGCCGTACGCGACGGAGATCCCGCACATCGAGACCGGCCACCTGGAGACGCCGTCCCCGCTCAACCCCCTCGGCATCAAGGGGGCCGGCGAGGCGGGCGTCATCCCGGTGTCGGCGGTCATCGCGTCGGCGGTCGAGGACGCCGAGGGCGTCCGCATCGACGCGATGCCGCTCTCCCCGGACGCCCTCTGGCAACTGCGTTCACGGCGATCCCGGTCAACGGACCCCGGCGCGTGTTAGCTCTTGGCGGCGGACGGGGCGTCGGGGGCGTTGCCGCCGAGGGACTTCGGCAGGTAGTTCTGCACGGCCGCCGGGCGGAACCCCTGGGTCCGGATCCAGCCGAGGATCATCTGGAACTGCTGCGCCAGGCCCTTGCGGTAGTGCATGAGGATGATGTCGCCGGGCTTGAAGCCCTTGCCGGCGCCGTCGCCGCGCGCGAAGCCGTTGAAGCCGACGCCGGGGCCGCTGGTGCCGTTGTAGAACTCGGCCGACCACAGCAGGATCGACTTGATGCCGCAGTCCCTGGCGACCTGGCGCGTGGTCTGGTTGAAGCTCCCGAACGGCGGACGGAAGATCTGCGGACGGCGTCCGTACTGGGCGGTGATGGCGTCGGAGGAGTTGCAGATCTCCCGCTTCTGCCCGTCCGCGCCGAGCGTCGCCATGTTCGGGTGGGTGACGGTGTGGTTCTCCATCTGCGATCCAGCGTTGCGCATCGCCCAGAAGTACTGGCCCTCGCCCTTGATGTAGGTCGAGGTCAGGAACGTCAGAATGGGGACTTTCTCTTTGCGGACCAGGTTCACGAACTCGGCGTCGTAGGTGTAGCCGTCGTCGATGGTGAGGAAGACGACGCGTTCCTGCGTGCCGATGTGATTGATCACGGGCGGCAGCCCGTCGGGGGAGGGGGACGGCGGTGTGAAGGATCCGGGTTTCGGTGTCTCCCATTGCTGGTCGGCGAGCACGGAGGCCAGCTGTCCGCGCACATTCGGACCGGAGCCGCCCGCCTGGTCGCGCAGGACGGGCCAGCCGCCCGCGCCCACGCCCAGCACGCAGGCCGCCACGATCGCGAATACGGGCGTCTTCCCTCGCATGAGCCGCGTTCTCCGTTCAGTTGGGGGGAGCCGTGCTTTCGTCCCGCATCGGTTGACGCGCCCGAACCGGCGCGGGTTCGCCCGGCTGCATGGCACTTAGCGGACATTCTGGCCATGCCCGGCGCTCGGGCCGTGGACCCGCCGATGTTCGGCGTGTACGCGGCGCCCGCGGCCTTCAAGGCGGCGCCCTCGTTATCTAGAGTCGGAGAATGCAGGTCACCGGCACCGCCAGCGTCGCCGCGCCGCTCGCCCGCGTCTGGGACGCGCTGCGGGACCCCGCGGTCCTCGCGCGCACGATCCCCGGATGCCGCTCCCTGGAGGAGACGGGACCGGACGCCTACCGCGTGACGGTCACGGCGGGCGTCGCCTCGATCCAGGGCACCTACGAGGGCGCGGTCGAGCTCACCGACCCCGATCCGCCGCACGCGTTCACGCTGCGCGCGCGGGGGCGGGGCGCGCCCGGCACGGTGGACGCGACCGTCCGCGTGCGGCTCTCCGCGGGCGACGGCGCCACGCGCGTCGACTACGACGCGGACGCGATCGTCGGCGGGACGATCGGCGGTGTCGGCGGCCGGCTGCTGGGCAGCGTCGCCAGGCGCACCGCGGGCGAGTTCTTCGCCGCCGTGGAGCGCGACCTCACCGCGCCCGAGCCCGCCGCTCAGGTCGCCGTACCGGGCGCGGAGGCGTCGGCGGGGGAGCCCGATGGGCGTGCCGTGCGTCCACGGGTGCACGAGGGCCCGGCCGCGGCGGTCTCGGAACGGGCATCGGTCGCCTGGCCCATGACCGCGGCGTTCGCGGCCGGCGGCGCCGTCGCCCTCGCGGGCGTGGCCGTCGGTCACCTCCTGGGCCGCCGTCGCCGCTGACCCGGACACGCGGCGGCGGGCACCCCGGGACCACGTCCCGCGATGCCCGCCGCAGGCGGTGCGGCCCCCGAGGGGACCGGTGTCGGCTAGCCGACCGCCACCAGGTCGACCACGAAGATGAGCGTCTCGCCGGGCTTGATGGCCGGGCTCGGGCTGCGGTCGCCGTAGGCCAGGTGCGGCGGGATGACGAGCTTGCGCCGCCCGCCGACCTTCATGCCGGCGATGCCCATGTCCCAGCCCTTGATGACCCGGCCGGCGCCGAGCGTGAAGTCGAACGTGCCGCCGCGGTTCCAGGAGGCGTCGAACTCCTCGCCGGTGGACCAGGAGACGCCGACGTAGTGCATCGACACGTTGGAGCCCTTCGCGGCCTCCGCGCCGTCGCCCTCGGTGATGTCGGTGATGTCGAGGTACGTGGGCGGCTGTCCCTCGGGGAAGTCGATCTCGGGGCGTTCAAGCGCCATGAACGGGCTCCAGCGGTCTCGTCGGGTGAACTGTCGAAAGGAAGAGCCCAGCCTAGTGGCACGCTCGTGCGCCGACGAAGACCCGGTCAGCGCCGTCCGGGGGCGCCCGGCGCCGGCCCGGCCGGGCCCGGCCCGGGGGAGCGGGTCCAGAACCGGTGCGGGGTGAAGGCGGTGCCGTCCACGCGCAGATCGGCGCGCGCCTCGGTGCCGTCCGCCTCGAACAGGGCGGACTCGCGGGCGCTCCAGCGCTCCCAGGCGGCGGCGTACTCCGCGCCGTCCCGGTCGAGGGCGCGGCCGCGGCGCAGCGCCCGCGGCGCGTCGATCCAGATCCGGTACGCGGCGGGCGACCCGGCCCACGCGGCGCCGACGCCCTCCACGACGAGGACGGGGCAGGGCGGCACCTCCTCCGCCTCCGCGTACCGGTCGCGGTGCCAGTCGTAGCGGCGCAGACGGCCGGGGCGGCCGGCGGCGAGCGGCGCGAGCACCGCCGCGTCGAGCGGCTCCCACCAGGTCAGCGGGTCGGCGTCCCAGGGCACGCGGAAGTCGTCCGACCGCACGACCGGCGCGCCGGCGAGCACGGCGGCCAGGTGTCCGGCGAACGTCGACTTGCCCGCGCCGCTCGGCCCGTCGATCGCCACCAGCCGCGACGTGCCGCAGGACGGGGGCAGCGCGAGCAGCCTCGCCGCCAGCACGCGGTAGCTGTGGACACGACCGGGACGAGGATCGGGCACGGGACCCGGCGCGGAACCGGGTGCGGGGCCGGGCGGGTTCGCCGGAGGCACGGACGGCATACTTCCAGAGTCGCGGCCGATCCGCCGCCGGCGGGCCGCCGGCCCGGCTCGACGGTCAGGAAGGGGCGCGCGATGGATCTGCTCGGTGCGACGGGGGGCCTCGCGCCCGGCGGCGGCGTGCGGGTCGCCGGACGGGCGCTGGAGCGCGGCGAGCTGCTCGGCC
>NZ_CAACVB010000352.1 GCF_900659635.1 Actinomadura roseirufa
CGCGGCGGCCCCCGCCACGAAGGCGGGGCCCTCCAGCAGCGTGACCGGCTCGCCCCTGTGGTTGGTGCGGCCCCACACCTCGTCGCCCGGCAGGCCGTTCAGTCCAGGGGGGCGCCGCGTCAGCGCCGTGTAGGCGGCGCGCGCCGCCACGGCGCCCAGCACCGTGCCCGCCAGCAGCCGCGCGGGCCGCGCCGGGCCCGAGGCGATGCGTCGGTTCATCAGGTCACCCGTTCTTCCCCGCCGTGGGCGCGGGCGAGGGCAGGTAGCCGCTCACGCCGGCGCCCGTCCCGTATCGTCCGGACTTGCCGCTCATCTCGTTCTGCAGCGCCAGGATCGTCACGATCTGCCCGAGCGAGGTGTCCACCGTGTCGACCGTGGACACCGAGTCGCCGGTGTCGGAGTCGCGCAGCGCCGCGATCAGCCCGCCCTCCTGAGCGGAGGTCGCGGGACCACCGACGACCGTACCGCGATTCGCCGCGTCCATGGCGGCGGCCAGCGAGATCAGCGCCTTGTTGGCGTCGGCCCCGCCGTCGTAGGTGTACGGGTTGGACGGGGCCACCATGATCGCGAGGGTGGCGTGCTGGCCGGGCTTGCCGCTGGCGGTGATGTACCCGGCCTGCTTGAAGCCGTTCAGCACGGCGCCGCCGGTGGCGTCCTCGCGGCCGGTCTTGGCGGGGTCCTTGGTGACCAGGGCGCTGGCCAGCACCGCGCCCGCCTTGGCGTAGGGGCCCGCGTCGCCGGGGAACTGGACGGCGTCGGTCTTCAGCTGGGTGGCCAGCTCCTCCACGGTGGCGCGCTGGTCCTCGTCCAGGAGCTTCTTCTGGAGGGTGACGCGGCCGGTGACGGTGGCCCCGGCGTTCTTGGCCAGCTCGCTGACCCGCTCGATGCCGTCGTTGCCGGCGCCGGGCGTCTCGAACAGCACCACGGACTGGCCCTTGAGCCGGTCCGCGACGATCTGCTCCGACAGCACCGCGCCGAACTGCTCGTCGCCGCCGAGCTGGTGCTGCATCTGCCGCTGGGCGATCCGCGCCTGCTGGGCGGTCTTGGCGGCGGAGTTGGCCTGCTGGCGCAGGGTGTCGCTCACCGAGTCCGACAGCGTGGTGGAGCCCAGCACGATGCCGAGCGCCAGCGCCAGGAAGATCGCGACGATGGAGACGAGGTGGTAGCGGAAATCGATCACGTGAAGAGTCCGGTCAGCCAGAAGACGAAGGCGTGCCAGCGGTCGGCGAGCAGGGGACTGATGACGTCCCCCGCCGGGGACATGGCGACGGCGGTGACGATGGCGACGAACGCGCCGAGGACGAGGAACAGCAGCGACCAGGCGGAGATGCGGCTGCGGTAGAGCCGGCTGACGCCCTTGGCGTCGACGAGCTTGCTGCCGACGCGCAGCCGGGTCAGGAACGTGCTGGCCATGCCGGCCCGGCCCTTGTCGAGGAACTCCACCATGTTGGCGTGCGTGCCGACCGCGACGATGAGCGTGGCGCCCTTGTCGTCGGCGAGCAGCATCGCGATGTCCTCGCTGGTGGCGGTGGCGGGGAACACCACCGCCTCGGTGCCGAGCTCGTGCACCCGCTTGAGCCCGGGCGCCCGGCCGTCCCGGTAGGCGTGCACGACGATCTCCGCGCCGCAGGTCAGCGCGTCGTCGGAGACCGAGTCCATGTCCCCGACGATCATGTCGGGGCGGTAGCCGGCCTCCAGCAGGGCGTCGGCTCCGCCGTCCACGCCGATCAGTACCGGGCGGTACTCGCGGATGTAGGGCCGCAGGGTGGCGATGTCCTCGCGGTAGTGGTAGCCGCGCACCACGATCAGGGCGTGCCGCCCGGCGATCTTGGTGGTCACCTCGGGAACGCCGACGCCGTCGATGAGCAGGTCGCGCTCGCGCTTGACGTACTCCATCGTGTTGGCGACGAACGCCTCGAGCTGGCTGGCCAGGCCCGCCTTGGCCTCGGTCAGCGCCGTCTCGACGGACTCGGCGGTCTGCGCGGTGCCCTTGGCGACGACCTCCTCGCCCCGGTAGACGGTGGAGTCCTCCACCCGGACGTGGTCGCCCTCGGCCAGCCTGGTGAAGATCTCCGGGCCGACGTCGTCCAGGAGCGGGATCCCGGCCTCGACGAGGATCTGCGGGCCGAGGTTGGGGTAGCGGCCCGAGATGCTCGGCGCCACGTTCACCACGGCGCCGACCGCGCAGGACACCAGGGCCTCCGCCGACACGCGGTCGAGGTCGACGTGGTCGATCACGGCGACCTCGCCGGGCTGCAGGCGCTTGGTGAGGTCCTTGGTGCGGCGGTCGAGCCGGGCGACGGCGCTGATCCCCTGCCGGCCGTCGTCGCGGCCCCGGCCGAGCGCCAGCACGCGCCGCGGCAGCCGCTGGGCCAGCCGGACGCGTCGCTCGGTGGTGGGAGACGGCTCGTTCATCGCCTGCCATCCTGCCAGAGCACGCGCGTCAACATCGGCAGGGACGGACGGTGAGGCGTGTCCGTTCGCGCACCCTCTGTAGTTTTCACGCCCCCCGATCCCCCTTCGCCCGATCAGCGTTCCTCGGCCGCCATCGCCAGCAGCTCCTCGGCGTGCGCCCGGCCGAGCTCGGAGTCCTCCAGGCCGGCGAGCATCCGCGACAGCTCCCGGATCCGGCCCTCCCGGTCCAGCGCGGTGACGCCGCTGCGCGTGACGGTGCCGTCGTCGGACTTCTCGACCAGCAGGTGCTGGTCGGCGAACGCGGCCACCTGCGGCAGGTGTGTGACGACGATCACCTGGGCGTTGCGCGCGAGCCGGGCGAGCCGCCGCCCGATCTCCACCGCGGCCTTGCCGCCGACGCCCGCGTCCACCTCGTCGAACACGAACGTCGGCACCGGGTCGGCACCGGCGAACACGACCTCGATCGCCAGCATGACCCGGGACAGCTCGCCGCCCGAGGCGCCCTTGTGCAGGGGCAGCGGCTGCGAGCCGGGGTGCGGCGCCAGCCGCACCTCCACCTCGTCGACGCCGTGCGGGCCGTAGTCGCCGGACGGGTCGACGGTCACCTCGATCCGGGCGTGCGGCATCGCCAGCGCGGTCAACTCCTCGGTGACGGCGGCCGAGAAGCGCTCGGCGGCCCGGCCGCGCACCGCGGTCAGCTCGGCGGCCTCGGCGGCGAGCCGCTCGGTCAGCTCGGCGTGCTCGGCGCGCAGCTCCTCGATGCGTTCGTCGTCACCCTCGAGCTCGGTGAGCCGCGCGGCCGAGCGCCGCGACCACTCCCCCACCTCGGCGAGCGTCGCCTCCGTCCCGCCGTACTTGCGGGTGAGGGCGGTCAGCTCGGCGCGCCGCTCCTGGACCACGGCCAGCCGCGCCGGGTCGGCGTCGACGGACTCGGCGTAGGAGGCGAGGTCGGTGCCGACGTCGGAGACGAGGTACCCGGCCTCGGCGAGCCGGTCGGCGAGCCCGGCCAGCTCGGGGTCGTGGTCGCGGACGGCCTCCAGCGCGTTGCGGGCCGTGCCGAGCAGGCCCACCACGTTCGCGGCCTCGAACGCGGCGGCGGGGTCGCCGAGCAGCGCCTCGTGCGCGGCGTCGGCGGCGCCGCGCAGCGCGTCGGCGTGCCCGAGCCGCTCCTCCTCGGCGGCGAGGGCGGTGTCCTCGTCCTCCTTGGGGTCGGCCTTCTCGATCTCCTCCAGGCCGAAGCGCAGCACCTCGGCCTCCTGCGCGCGCTCGCGCGCACGGGTGGTCAGCTCCTCCAGCAGCGCGGTGACCTGGCGGTGCCGCTGGTACGCCTTGGTGTAGGCGCGCATCGGCTTGGTCAGCGCGCCGCCCGCGTACCGGTCGAGGGCCGCGCGCTGCCTGCCCGCCTGCAGAAGCCGCTGCTGGTCGGACTGCCCGTGCACGGCGACCAGGTCGTCGGCCAGGTTGATCAGCAGGCTCACCGGGACGGACCGCCCGCCGAGGAAGGCGCGGGAGCGGCCCTCCGCCGACACCGACCGGGTGACGATCAGCGCGCCGTCGTCCAGTTCGCCGCCGGCCTCCTCGACCCGCTCCACGACCCGGCCGCCCGCGTCGACGACGATGCGGCCCTCCACGGTGGCGCGGCCGGCGCCCGGCCGGACCCGCTGCGGGTCGGCGCGCCCGCCGAACATCAGCCCGAGGCTGGTGACCACCATGGTCTTGCCCGCCCCGGTCTCGCCGGTCACGACGTTGAACCCCGGCGACAGATCGAGCACGGCCTCGTCGATCACGCCGAGGCCCTGGATCCGCACCTCATCGACCATCGGACGCACCAGCGTCACAACCCTCCGCAAACAGATCCCCGATCAGCGCCTGTGGAGATTATCCCCTCTGGCCGTCCGGCGCTCCCCCGTCCGCGGGCGGTGAGGGGTGCGCGGGCTGCCGGACCCGCCCGCGCCAGCCCGTCACGGGCAGCCCGAACTTGGTGACCAGACGATCGGTGAACGGGGTGAGGTGCAGCCGCGCGAGCCGCACGGGCTCGGCGCCGCGGCGGACCTCGACCCGGGCGCCCGGCGGCAGGTCGAGGGTGCGGCGCCCGTCGCACCACAGGACGGCGCGCGGCCCGTCGGCCAGCACCTCGACCGCCACCAGCGACCGCGGCGAGACGACCAGCGGCCGGGCGAACAGCGAGTGCGCGCTGATCGGCACGACGAGCATCGCCTCGACCTCCGGCCACACGACCGGGCCGCCGGCGGAGAACGCGTACGCGGTGGAGCCGGTCGGCGTGGCGCACACCACACCGTCGCAGCCCCAGTTCGACAGGGGGCGGCCGTCGATCTCGGCGACGACCTCCAGCATCCGCTCCCGCTCGGCCTTCTCGATGCTGGCCTCGTTCAGCGCCCAGGTGGTGCCGAGGACCTCGCCGTTGCGGCGGGCGGTGACGTCGACCGTCATCCGCTCCTCCACGTCGTAGCGGCGCTCGACGACCCGGTCGACGGTGGCGGCCAGGTCGTCCCGCTCGGCCTCGGCGAGGAACCCGACGTGCCCGAGGTTGACGCCGAGCAGCGGCGTGCCGGACCCGCGGGTGAGATCGGCGGCGCGCAGCAGGGTCCCGTCGCCGCCGAGGACCATGACGACCTCGGCGTCCTCGGCGGCCGCGGCGGCGCCGGGCATGACGTGGACGCCGGCGCAGCCGATGTCGTCGGCCTCCCCGGGCAGCACACGGACGGCGATCCCGGCCGCGGTGAGCCGCTCGGTGACCAGCTGCGCGCTGCGGACCGCCTCGGGCCGTCCGGTGTGCGCCACGACCAGCACCGACCTCTTGCTCATAGTCTCGCTCCACTTCCCGGCACGCCGCGGTGGACCACCGCGCACTGGACGAACGTTCGGCGGGCGCTCATCGGGGCCCCTCCTCGATGGCCTTGGCAAGGTCGGCGTCGTCGAGCTCGGGGGCGCCGGCGCGCAGCCACAGGAAGTACTCCACGTTGCCGGAGGGGCCCGGCAGCGGGCTCGCGGTCACGCCGAGCACGCCGAGCCCGAGCGCGGCGGCGTGGTCGGCGACGCCGCGCACGGCGCCGGCGCGCAGTTCCGGGTCGCGGACGACGCCGCCCGCGCCGACCCGGTCCTTGCCGACCTCGAACTGCGGCTTCACCATGACGGCGTAGTCGGCGCCCGGCGCGACGCACCGTCGCACCGGCCCGAGGACGAGCTTCAGCGAGATGAACGACAGGTCACCGACGACGAGGTCCGGCGGCGGCGCCCCGAGCATGGCGGGCTCCAGGTCGCGGATGTTGACCCGCTCCAGCACCGTGACGCGCTCGTCAGTGCGCAGCGACCAGGCGATCTGCCCGTAGCCGACGTCGACCGCGTGCACGTGCGCGGCGCCGGCGCGGAGCAGGACGTCGGTGAACCCGCCGGTGGAGGCGCCCGCGTCGAGGCAGCGGCGGCCCCGCACGTCCAGCCCGGCGAACGCGGCGAGCGCGCCGGCGAGCTTGTGGCCGCCGCGCGAGACGTACTCGGGGCCCGCGCCGGCCTCGTCGACGACGATCGCGGCGCCGGCGTCGACCTGCGTGGCCGCCTTGCCCGCCCGCTGCCCGCCGACCCGCACCCGCCCGTCGCCGATGAGCTGGGAGGCGTGCTCGCGGGACCGCGCGAGCTTGCGCCGCACCAGCTCCGCGTCCAGGCGCCGCCTCATCGGCGGCCCTCCGGCGGGACGCCCCGTGAGATCGTGCCGCCGATCACCGGGCGGGTCACGCGCCGCCGCCCGGACGGAGCGCGGCGGGGAACGCCGGCCTGGCACCCTGGCCCGGAGGCCGCGGACCCGGCGCGGGGCCTCCGGAAGGGGCCGGCGAGACGGCCGGTGGCGGGGCCGCGTCGTCCTGCCCGGCGGAGGCGAGGATCTCCTGGAGACGCTGGTGGACGTCCTCGAAGACCTCCACGTGATCGGCGACGGACCGGCCGGCCAGGTCGCCGAGGCGGGCGAGGGCGGCGTCCACCCGGGGGTCGCCGGTGGGCTCGGGCGGCGGCGCGGCCGGAAGGTCCGGCTCGCCCTCCTCCGCGGGCTCTCCGGGCTCCCCGGCGTTCACGATCCCCGCGTCCGGCGGCCCGGCCTGCGCGGGCTC
>NZ_CAACVB010000353.1 GCF_900659635.1 Actinomadura roseirufa
CGCGCGCGCGAGGTCCGGCGCGGCGCCCGGCGCGCCCTCGGTGCCCGGCACCGGCTCGACCTCGGTGGCCTCCAGCCCCAGCGACAGGAACTCCTTGGTCCGGTCGAGGGCCGCCTGGACGTTGTCCTCCTCGAAGGCCACCTTGACGGTGGCCTGGAGGCTGTGGCCGCAGCACGAGACGCCGACGGTGCCGACACCGCGGACGCCGGGCACGCTCAGCCCCTTGACGCCGATCTCCAGGCCGGCGCTGAACGAGATCTCGAGGCTGAAGCGGAACGAGAGCCTGATGGTGGTGAAGACCAGCGGGATCTTGATCCAGAACTCGATGGCGAAGGCGACCTGCACCTCCAGCCCGATCGCGCCGTAGACGGCCGAGTCGCCCGTCGGATCGCGGAAGTCGATCACGCCGATGTAGCGCGCTCCGAACGCCACCCGTGCCGTCGCGCTGATCCGCATGCCGACCAGCCCGAGGTCCACGCCGGCGCTCAGCTCCAGCCTGCCGCGGGCCAGGAAGCTCGTCCCGAGGACCATCTCCGTCGTCGAGACGCGGAAGATGAACCCGCCTTCGACCTCCACGGCCAGCGGACCGAGCTCGGTGTGCCAGCGCAGCATGTTGGGCCAGCCCAGCTCGTAGTGGAACAGGCCCGGCTCGATCAGCAGGGTGGCCGAGAAACGGCTGTTGGCGATCGCGTCCCGGACGAAGTCGGGCAGCGGCGGGTGGACGCCCGGCTTGCCGCCCTCGGGCTTGGAGATGTGGGCCAGGAACCGCTTCTGGCGCGGCGAGAGCAGCACGAAACCGCTCAGGATGGGGTTCTCGCGGGCGCCGTCCCTGTTGGTGACGTAGTCGGCGTAGTTGGTGTTGAACCAGCCGCGCACCGACATGAAGAAGGTCAGGTCGCTGCGGAAGGCGATGATCGCGTCGACCAGGAAGACGCAGGCGAGGTCGGCCTCGGCGAAGGCCTCGTAGCGCAGGGGCGAGGCCGAGGCGGAGGTCTGCGAGATCATCGCCCGCAGCACGATCGTCCAGCGTGGGTCCTGGCCGGCCTCCTCCAGGTCCACCGCCCAGCGGTCGCGCTTGGACAGCTCGCCCTGAGTGCGCGACAGACCCTCCAGGGTCTTGAGCAGCTTCTTGACGTCGTTCTCGGCGTCGGCGGCCTTGATGGAGGCGATGGTGAAGCGGTAGCCGAAGCCCATGCCGATCTCGCGGAGGTAGATCTGGATGACCGGGATCATGAAGCTGACCTGGCGGATCTCCAGGTAGAGGAACCAGGCCCGCAGCCATGGAGAGCCGGCGCCGCGGCGCACGCGCAGGAAGCCGAAGCTGGCCGCGATGGCGGGCAGGCCCTGGATCTGGACCAGGCCCTCGCCGATCAGCCCGGTCTGGTCGGGCTGATCGACGAAGTCGACCACGCCGTTGAGCCGGAACGCGGCGCCGATGGCCAGGTTCACCGGCAGGCGCGTGAAGTGGATGCGCGGCACGAACTCGCCCGGCAGCGGCAGCCCGATGAACAGCTCGTGGTAGTCGGGACGTGAGTCCGGGGTGTCGCCGGGGCCCTGGGCGAACTTCAGCTGGCCGGTGACCTGCATGGCCCCGTCGCCGCCGAAGAACTCGCACTGCGGGACGAAGCCGATCGCGCGCAGTTCCATCTCGAAGCAGCCGAGGAAGCCGAACGACACGGGCTTGGGCAGTTCGATCAGGAACTTCACATGCTTGGCGATCACCCGGGCGTCGCCGGTGAGCGGGCACTGGACGAGGTCGATGCGGATCTTGCCGAGCAGGGCCAGCGGCCCGTCGGCGTCATCGCCGGGGGCCGGTACGAACCGGGCGGAGCCGGTGACGGTGAAGTAGAGATGGAAGGCGCCGTCGTCGACGAACCGCAGCCCCAGGGCGTCGACCGAGAACTGGAAGCGCGTGCCCTTGCAGTCGAGCAGCTTGACGCCGCGCAGGTTCGCGGCGCCCTGCACCAGGGTCAGGTTGCCGCCCTCGCGCTGGGCGAACTGCAGGGCGATGTCGGCCGTGGCGTCCCCCACGAGGTCGGGCGGCAGCGGGCCCGAGCCGGCGATGGTGAAGTCGGCGACGCGGTTCTCGCGGATCACGAAGCCGCTGTCGGTGAAGCGGAAGCGCGTGCGCAGGCCGTTGAGCCGAGCCGGCCGGTCGGTGACGGTGGCGGCGAGGTTGACGCCCTTGGGCGTGAGGGCGAAATCCCGCACGCTGAAGGTGATCGGCTCCTCGCTGGCCCGCGTGAAGTCGAGCTCCAGCACCGCCCCTTCGGGCTGCTGGATCTGGTAGTGGTAGTCCTTCGTGGCGATGGTGAAGTAATGGAACGTCTTGTCGCCCAGGTCCTTGCCCTTGAACCTCCAGCGCAGCCCGAACAGGTCGGGGAACTCGCGCTCGGCCTCCGCCGACCGCAGCTCGATCCCCTGATCGTGGTCGACCTTGAGGGCGAAGGTGCCGAGGTTGAAGGTCAGGCGGCACAGCAGGTCGAAGCTGATGCTCAGGACGCGCAGCCGCACCCCGATGTCGAAGCCGACCTCACCCTGGGGCAGGCTGATCGGCAGCCCGTTGAGCGGCGTGTGGGTATAGAGCTGCAGGAACTGGGCGTCCTCGCCCTGGCCCTGTTTGAGGAAGGGCAGGGTGAACGCTCCACCGGCCGCGTCGATGTTGACGCTCAGCTGAGCGCTCCAGCCGTCCTGGAGGTCCGCCGGGTCGAAGACCACGGGCGTGCAGAGTGCGACCGGATCGCTGAGATCGAGCGGGGCGATCGGCGTGGTGAGCCGGCGGAAGAAGCCGGGCAGCTTCGCAACGCCGAGCGGGACGTCGAGCAGCACGAGACTGCGCGGACCGTCCGCCGGCGTGAGCGCGACGCTGAAGAGAGGCTTGCCGGGCGGCTGGGGCGGCTCGTCGTTGTGCAGCTCGCGGTCTCCGTCGCGGCCCCAGGCGAAGGTACTGCCCACCGTCACCGGATCGCCTCCCGCCAGGGTGGCGACGAAGGCGGCCCGTCCGAGGCCCTCGCCCTGGCGCAGCAGCAACAACGAGAAGCGGGTGGAGGCCGGAAGGCTCACGCTGAGCCCGGGGAGCGCGAAGGCGGCACCCGGGGCGGCGGCCTGCCAGTCCAGGCGCAGCTCTTCGAGGCCGTCTCCGATGATCAGACGAAGGGTGACCTGCTGCTCGCCCGCCGGGCTGCGGTCGCCCAGGTTGGGGACGAGCCGCCCGAGCAGCCCGTTCAGGCCGCCCTCCGTCCACCGCAGCACCAGGCATGCCTTGCCGCCCGCGCGGTGGAAGCCGACCGTGGCGCTGTCGACCACCAGCCCGGTGTCCCCGATCATCACGGGGTGGGGCAGCTGGGCGGTGAACGGCGCGTCGAACGTGATGCCGCCCTTACCGGCGCTCCCACCGAGCTTCGGCATCTCGAACTGGACGAAGGGACGTCCGGGGTCCGGCTCATAGCGGGCGTCCCCGCCGCTGGTCACATTGCGCACGGCGCGCAGCAGCGTCGGGCCGAAGCGCAGCCCGACGGGCATGTCGGTCACGCGCAGCACGGTCTGCGGCAGGATGTCGATCCCGAGGCCGAGCCCGACGGGCGCGCCGTCGCGGCTGCCGGGGGCCAGGACCAGGCTCACCGCGTCGAGGCCGGGCAGTCCCAGGACGAGTTCGCGCTCGAAGAGCAGGCGGGTGGTCAGGCTGACGTCGTCGGGCTTGGCGGTGATCTGTGGCGGTTCGAGCCACACATGGTCGAGCACGGCGGGGTCGGACGGCCTGGGCAGGAAGTCCGGCCACTTACCACCGAGGAAGTCGTTGACGGTCACGAACATGCTGCTCATGGCAGGCACCCACCCCATGGCTGGCGCGAGTCGACGTCGACGTAGCGGCTGTAGCGTTCCTGATCACGGTCGCTGAGCACCGTTTCCGCGGTGGGGAGCACGACGGGGGTGATGGTGGGCGGCAGGCCGACCCCGCTGCCCGGCGTGCCCCAGTCGCCGTTCCAGACGTTGAGCGCCCTGTCGAGATCGGCGATCCTCTGCTGGTCGGCCGGAGCCTGCAGGCCGAGGTGGTCGCTCCAGAGCCGCACCCGGTACTCCCGCGCCAGCAGGTCGTCCTCGTCGAGGAGGCCCACCGAGTGCTCGATGTCGCTGTAGAGGCTGCGCTGGAAGGCATTGGCCGAGCCGATGATCACCCAGTGGTCGTCGACGATCGTGCTCTTGGTGTGGACGACCACGTCGCGGCTGAACATGCGCACCCGGTCGCGCTGCTGGCCGTTCAGGTCGTGGAGCAGGCCCTTCCACAGCGCGACCTTCGCGTACGGAGGGAAGTGCGGGTCGTTCGGGTCGGCGATCCCGGTGAACAGGATCACCTTGAGATCGTCGCGGGCCTTGAGGGCGGCCCTCAGCCAGATCATCACGTCCAGCGACCAGAATCCCTGGTCTTCGATGTAGACGTAGCGCTCGGCGGTGAGGACGGCGTTGAACCAGGCGGAGCGCACCTCGAACAGGCCGTCGGGAGCGAAGGAGATCTTCTTGTTCTCCGGCAGGATGTTGAACGTCGTGTAATTGAAACGCGGCACGGTCCGCAGCGACTGGACGTGATGCTTTCCCACCGGTGTGGCCGGCAGGGCGCGCGCCGGCACGGCGGGCGTGGCGGACGCGTGGCTATAGATCTTCGTATCGTCATAGCGGAAGGGCTCGGGCTCCCGCGCTTTGACCTCGTTCCACATATCGCGGTAGAGGTCGTACATGGCCTGCACCGCCGGCCCCTCGACCTTCGCCTGGACGTCGTGCCACTGCAAGTGCGGGTGCGGCCGGCCGCCGTGGCGGTCGCCGACCAGGTCGAGCCCGCCGGTGTAGCCGATGGCGCTGCCGCCGTTGCCGACGAGCACCATCTTGGTATGTGACGCGCCCGCCGAATGGGCGATGATGTTCAGGCACGCCTTCTCGGCGAGGGCGGGCTCCTTGCGCAACTCGCGGATGGAGGCCAGGGTGCCCACGTTGACGTTGCGAATGTCGACCGCACCCGACTGGATCGCCGGGCTCAGGATGAAGTAGTCGCTCATGACGGAGAACGAGATCCAGCCCAGGACGCGGACGTCGACTCCGGCCGCCGCCTTGGCTTTGAGCACGTCGACCAGGTGATTCGGCGCTCCGGGACCATCGAGCGAGAACGGGTTCCCCAGCCCGACCGAAGGCCCGGTCGAGGCGCCCTGCGAGCCGGGCGCGGGGTTGACGGGTCCGCCCATCAGATGAAGCCACCAGCCGGCGATGTAGAGGAACTGGCCGCTGTTCTCGCTCGGCGTCCCCTGGCCCAGGGCGGCGATCTGCGCGGCGAGGTCGGCGAAGTACTCCGCGCCGTCGATCAGCGGGGTGACCCGGCAGCCGCCGAAGGTGGCCGGAAGCGGTTCCGAAGGGGGATCCGTATCGTCGGGCTGAACGAAGTACTTCTTTATCAGAGCATCGATGTCAGCCACCGGACGGCCCCCGAAGCTATATGCGAGCGCGTGACAGAATTCGGCATGCTGGTTGCGGAAAAGGCGAACGAGTATCGGCCACGAACGACAATCGAACTCAGGAACGATGAGGGCTGGACGAGCTTTGGCTGGATTTTCCCACACGAGCCCGACCCCCACAACGGCGCGGCCCGATCCGGTCACCGGCTCCGGCCTAGAATCCGCAGGTGGCAGGACCTTGACCGCACCATGCAAAAAAGCGCATGAAACAGAACAAATCGGCCGTCAGCGGCGGTTCATCCGCTTCCACGGAACTTCGAAAAAAGATCCGGCCCGCCAATCGCTCCGGCTTTTTTGGATCTTGTCAAAGGCGGCGAGGACCCCGCGTCGCCGAGGATCACCCGCGGCCCTGGGCGTTCCCTGCCGGCCGCTCGACAGGAGTCACCGGCGAATTGGGAAGGACGACGGTCAGCGGCCCAGTCGCCGGAGCGCCACGCCGACGCAGTCGCCGGGCCGGACGAAGCCGTACTCGCGCGAGTCCCAGCTGGCCTGCGGGTTGTCGCCGAGCACGACCAGGGAGCCGGGCGGCACCACGTCCTGCGGCGCCTCGCGCAGGGCCGGGAAATCGTCCCGCGGCACCGGGTCCCCGGCCACCGCGGCGACGCGCTTGACCAGCAGCCTTCCGCCGGGCGGCGGCGCGGCCCCGGGCTCCAGCGGCAACGTCTCGAGCAGGGCGAGATCGATGTCCGGCGGCGGCGGGCCGAGCGGCGGGTCCGGTGCCCGGACGACCACCACCTGTCCTTGACGGACGGACGCGGTGCGGCGGACGAGCAGCCGATCGCCCGCTCGCAGCGTCGGCTCCATGCTCCTGCCCTGCACCGTCGCGACGAGATAGGTCCGCCTCGCCCAGTACACGCCGAGCCCGAACACCACGAGCGGTCCCGCGGCTCCCATCAGGACTGTTCTCATCCGATGGCCTCCTGGTAGCCGGTGGCCTGGAGCCTGAACAAGCGGGCGTAGGTCCCCTCAGCGGCCAGCAGCGTGTCGTGGGTGCCCCTCTCG
>NZ_CAACVB010000354.1 GCF_900659635.1 Actinomadura roseirufa
GTTCCGGCCGCGCTGCCCCCGGGCGGAGGCGCGCTGCGCCGCCGAGCGGCCGCCGCTGGTGACCGTCGCGCCGGGCCACGCCGCCGCCTGCCACTTCGCCGCGGAGGTGCACCGTGCCGCCGGGTGAGGGCGCGCCCGCGCCGGCCCGCCCGATCCTGCGGGTGGAGGGCCTGGTCAAGCACTATCCGGTCACCCGAGGCGTGGTGATCAAACGGCCGGTCGGTCACGTGCGGGCGGTGGACGGCGTCGACCTGGAGCTGCGGCCCGGCGAGACGCTCGGCGTCGTGGGCGAGTCCGGCTGCGGGAAGTCGACCCTGGCGAGGCTGCTCCTGGCGGCCGAGCGGCCCACGGCGGGGACCGTGCGCTTCGACGGGCGCGACATCTTCGCCCTGCCGAAGGCGGAGCTGCGCGCGCTGCGCCGCCGCCTCCAGATGGTGCTGCAGGACCCGTACTCGTCGCTGAACCCGCGGATGACCGTCGGCGACATCGTCGGCGAGCCCTTCGCGGTCCACCCGGAGGCGGCGCCGAAGGGCGACAGGAGGGCGCGCGTGCGCGAGCTGCTGGAGCTCGTCGGCCTCGACCCCGCACACGCGGGCCGGTACCCGCACCAGTTCTCCGGCGGGCAGCGGCAGCGCGTCGGGATCGCCCGCGCCCTGGCGCTGCGGCCCGAGGTGATCGTCTGCGACGAGCCGGTGTCGGCGCTGGACGTCTCCGTGCGGGCGCAGGTGATGACCCTGCTCGCCGGGCTGCAGCGCGAGCTGGGGCTGGCGTACGTGTTCATCGCGCACGACCTCGCGGCCGTCCGGCAGATCTGCGACCGGATCGCCGTCATGTACCTCGGCACGATCGTCGAGACCGGGACCGAGCGGGAGATCTACGAGCACCCGACGCACCCGTACACCCAGGCGCTGCTGTCGGCCGTCCCCGTCCCCGACCCGGACGCGCCGGGCATGGACGGGCGGATCCGGCTGGACGGCGAGCCGCCGTCCCCGCTGGACCCGCCGTCCGGCTGCCGTTTCCGCACCCGGTGCTGGAAGGCGCGGGCCGAGTGCGCGGGGGAGGCCCCGGAGCTCGTGGCGCGGCCCGGCTCGGCGCATCCGAGCGCCTGCCACTTCGCCGGCGGGGAGACCCCCGCCGGGCACGGCTGACCCGCGGGCCCGCCGCGCCCGGCCGGAGATCACCGGCGCGGGTCAGCCGCGGCCGGGCAGCAGCAGGATGCCGTCGCCGACGCTGCGCTCGCCCGTCGCGTCGGACGGGTGGTTGACGAGCGTCCCGCCGGAGCGGGCCATCGTGGTGGAGCCGCCGCCGTCGAGGTTCATGGCCTGGACGGCGCCGAGGGCGCGCATCACCTTGGCGGTCTCCAGGATCGACAGGCCCTCGCTGTATCCCGCCGCGCGGCCGTCGGCGGCGACGAGCAGGAGCCGTCCGGCGGCGTCCACGCCCGCCATCGTGCGCGGGTTACGGCGCAGGGCCCAGTTGTAGTAGAACGACTGGTCCTCGCCCGTGTGCACCAGGCCGTCGCCCGCGGCGTTCACCCACACGCGCCCGTCGCGGACGAGCTGCGGACCCGCGCCGAGGATGGAGGTGTCACGGTCCAGGCGGACGGGGCGGCCGTTGTCGAGGACCCGCTCGGAGAAGGTCAGCCGCGTGCCCGGCCGCGCGTGGGCGCGCAGCCAGTCGACGGCCGTGCCGATCGCCTGGACGGTCCGCCCGCCGGCCGGGATGTCCGTGCCCCGCGACTCGCGGAACTCCGTCACCCGTCCCGCCGCGTCCAGCACGGCCTCCGCGCCGGGGCCGGCCGGGCTGGCCGCGCCGTACACGGGGGTGAAGGACACCAGCTCGTCGGGGTCGGTGCAGGTGACGTCGTGCTGCGGGAGCTGGGTCGGCTGGTCGCCGCCCACGCCGCCGCAGTTGTCGACGCGGCCGGGCAGGCGGTTGATCCCGTCCAGCTCGCGGGCGGCCCGGTCCTGCGCGCGGACGCCGAGGTCGGTGGACAGCTGCGCGAAGCGGACGCGGCGGCCGTCGCGCGGCAGGATCATCGCCGTGCGGCCGTTGTTGGCCTCGCTGGTCAGCTCGCCGTCCAGGACGTGCAGGCCGGCCGGCCCTCCCTTGGCGGCCGGGGTGAAGTACGTGCCGTTGACGCCCGCGACGGCGCCGGTGGAGCGGACCAGGTCCGAGACGCGGTCCACGGTGGTCAGGGGCCCGCCGGTCGAGGAGACGACGCGGCCGCCGAACCGGCGGGGGTCGATGGTGAGGACGTGCAGGCGCCACGGGCCGGTGGCCGCGTCGCCGTCCTGGGCGGTGTAGGAGGCGGCCGCGGTGAACCCCGCGGCGGTGAGCGCCGGGAGGTCCTTGCGGGCCTCGTCCTCGGTGGCGTAGCGGCCGACGCGGACGATGTACCCGGTCACCCCGGGGCGCACGTCGGCGAACCGGGGTCCCCGCACGGCCTCCACGCGGGGCCGGAACCCGGCGGCCTCGAGGCGGTGCGCGAGGTCGTCGGCGGTGGCGCGCGGGCCGATGACCGCGGACGCGTTGCCGGGGACGGCCATGCGCAGGTGCAACGTCCATGCGTCGGCGTCGGACTTGGCGCCGCGCACGATGTGCGTCAGCGTGACGCCGGGGGCGAGCTGCTCGGTGTCGCGCTCCTCGTGCAGGGACGCGGGGCCGAGGGGAAGGGTGCGGGCGCCGTGAGAGGCGCCGTGAGAGGCGCCGTGCGCGTGGGCGGATGCGGGGGCGGATACGGCCACGGAGGCCGCTGCCGCCGCGCTCAGTACCGCCGTGAACAGGGAAATCGTTGGGGGACGTCGCATGGCGTCATGGTCGCGGCGGTCGGTGAAGCGCGGGTGATCTCCTGGTGATCACTGGACGGCGCCGGGTCGCCGCGGGCCGCGCGCGGGTGTTCCGTAGGGTGGGGGGATGGCGCGCAAGGGCAGGCCGGATCCCGGGCCGAACCGGTTCCCGATCGCCGGCGGGGAGGCCGAGCTCCTGCGGGACGCCGACCGTGACGGCGGCTGGATGCTGCTCGTGGGCGGGGTGCCGCAGTCCTACGTCGACCTGTCCGACCCCACCTACCTCGACTTCGAGTACATGCGGCTGATGGGCGACGTCGTGGACGCCCTCGCGCCGGCGGGCCGGGCGCTGGACGCCGTGCACGTCGGCGGCGCCGGGTGCACGCTGCCGCGCTACGTCGCCGCGACCCGGCCGGGGTCGCGGCAGATCGTGCTGGAGCAGGACGGCGCGCTGGTGCGGCTGGTCCGCGAGCGGCTTCCGGTCAAGGGCGTGGCGGGCCTGCGGATCCGGGTCGCCGACGGGCGCGGCGGGGTCGCGGCGCTCCCCGACGCGGCCGACGACCTGGTGGTCATGGACGCGTTCGCGGAGGCGTCCATGCCGGTCGAGCTGGCGACCCGCGAGTTCGTGCTGGACGCGGCGCGGGTGCTGCGGCCCGGCGGCGCCTACCTGGTGAACGTCGCCGACGGGTTCCGGCTGCCGTTCGCCCGCCGTGTCGCCGCGACGGTGCGGTCGGTGTTCCCGCACGCGCTGCTGATGGGCGACCCGGGGGTGCTGCGGGGCCGCCGGTTCGGCAACCTCATCGTCGCCGCGTCGCGGGAGCCGCTGCCGGTGGCGGAGCTGACCCGGCGCGCGGCGGGCGGCATCGTCCGGGCCCGGCTGGTGGAGGGCGGTGACCTGACCGCCTTCTGCGCCGGGGCCGCGCCGCTGCTGGACGGTGAGGACGTCACGGTGCCGGTCCCGCCGCCTCAGGTCTTCGGACGGTCCTGACCGTCCCTGGCGGCGTCCCGGACCTGCGGCGCGCGCCGCTGCGACGATTCGGCCCGGCCGGCGATGACATGATTACCGAGGTTACGGAAAGGCTCGTTGTGGTGTTCCGGGCCGAAATGAATTCGCGGCGCGGCGGCGCGGCGTTGATCGTTTCTGGGACCCCGGCCGCCGGGGATTCCGGTCCGGTTTCCCGTGTCGTATCGGCCGCATCGGGACGCTCCATGTCCCATAATCGAGCGATGGAGTCGTCCACCCGAATTCTCATTCTCGGCATGGATTCGTCGGGGAGAATACTCCAGTTCGACCGAAACGCCGCCGCTGTTCTGTCCGGTAAACCGGACGGGCTGCTCGGCGCCCGCCTGGACGAGGTGATCGCCGGAGCGTGGGCGCCGCTGCTGGAGGCGCTCGCGGGCGGACGGGAGCGCACCGCCAAGCTCTCCGTGGAGACGCCCTCCGGCGGGACGCTCGACGCCGTCGTCACCGTCCACCCGATGAACGGCGGCGCGCCCGGCCTCGCGGCGCTCGCCGTCGTCAAGGTTCCGGTGCCGCTCGCCGACCGGTTCGTCGACCCCGCGGTGATCCGCCGGGCCCTGCTGGACGACGCGCTCCCGCGCATCGGCGCCACGCTCGACCTGGACCTGCTGGCGCGCGGGCTGATGGACGTGCTGATCCCGCACTTCTGCAACTCCGGCGCCCTGCTGCTGCTGGAGAGCCTGCTGGACGCCGACGCGCCCCCGGCGGTCGCGGACGGATGCCTGCTGCGCCGCCTGGCCATCGGGTTCGACGACGGCGACTCGGCGTGGGACGCGGCCTTCCCCACGGGCGAGACCCTCGTCTACCCGCAGGGGACGCCCTACACGCGCTGCATGCGCACCGGTGAGCCGGTGCTGGTCGGGTTCGGCGGGGACGGCGCGGCGGAGCTGGCCGCCGTCTGGCGCCGCCCGCCCGTCGCCGACCTGCTCAAGGGCGCCTCGATGTTGTTACTGCCGCTCCACGCGGGCGGCGGCGTCGTCGGCTTCTTCGTCTGCTGCCGCAACGTCGCGCACCGCCCCTTCGACGCCTACGACGTCGAGATCGGCATGCAGTTCGCCTCCCGCGCGTCCATCCTCATCGAGAGCGCCCGCCGGTACGGGCGCGAGCGGGCCACCGCGCTGACCCTGCAGCGCAGCCTGCTGCCGACCGGCCTGTCGGCGCCGTCGCCGGTCGAGGTGCACCACCGGTACCTGCCGGGCAGCCGGCTGATCGAGGTGGGCGGCGACTGGTACGAGTCCATCGCGCTGCCGGGCGCCCGCGTCGCGCTGGTCGTCGGCGACGTCGCCGGGCACGGCGTCAAGGCCGCGGTCACCATGGGCCGGCTGCGCACCGCCATCCACACCCTCGCCGGGCTGGAGCTGCCGCCCGCCGAGGCCCTGGAGCGGCTCGACTCCCTGATGCGCACCCTCGGCGAGCGCGAACCGCACTTCGCCACCTGCGCCTACGTCGTGTACGACGCGGTCAGCGGCCGGTGCGAGGCCGCCAGCGCCGGGCACCTGCCGCCGCTGCTCGCGCCGCCCGGCGGCGAACCGCGCTACCTGGACGTGCCGCCCGCGCCGCCGCTCGGCGTCGGCGACGGGCCGATCGTCAGCCGCGAGTTCACCGTCGAGGACGGCACGCTGCTGTTCCTGTACACCGACGGCCTGGTGGAGAACCGCGCCCGCGACATCGACGACGGGCTCGCGCGGCTGCGGCGCACCTTCGGCTCCGGCGCCGCCGCCCGGCCGCTGGAGGAGCTGTGCCAGGCCGCGCTGGACGGCGTCTACGACGACCAGCACCGCGACGACATCGCGATGCTCGTGGCGCGGCTGCGGCGGATCCCGGCCGACCACCACGCCACCTGGGAGCTGCCCGCCGAGCCCGCGGCGGTGCGCCGCGCCCGCGGGCTCGTCCGCGACCGGCTCGCCCGCTGGGACCTGCACGAGCTGGCCGACTCGACGGCGCTGCTGGTCTCCGAGCTGGTCACCAACGCGATCCGGCACGCCGGCGGCCGGGTCACGCTGCGGCTCGTCCGCGAGGGCGGGCTGGTCTGCGAGGTGTTCGACCGCGCCGACGGCCGTCCCCGCGTCCACCACGGCGGCGAGGACGAGATGCCCGAGACGGGCCGCGGCCTGCACGTCGTCGGGCGGCTCGCGCAGCGCTGGGGCGTCCGCCGCACCGCCGGCGGCAAGGTCGTCTGGTGCGAACAGGAACTGCCCTAGGGCCGGCGCCGCCCGGGGGCGGGGCCGCCGTGCTCAGGACAGCACCGAGATGTGCACGTGGTCGTAGTGGTTCTGGGTGATGCTCCCGCGATCCTCCATGGGACGCCATCCGCCGCCGCGCACGTTCCAGATGCGCTGCCTCCAGATGACGTAGGAGATGCCGAGCCGCCGGGCGTCGCCGATCGCGTACTGGGCGACCTGGTCGCCGTGCCGCCGCGCGTTCGCGCTCGGCATGACCCCCGCCGTGCCCTCCATGAAGTCGCACGCCCGGCCGTCGCCGTGGTCCCGGGGGTCGCCGGTCGAGCGGTGGCAGCCGATCGCCGGGAACGGGCCGAACATCTCGGCGATCTCCAGCAGGACGTGCCGCATCACCGGCGTCATCATGTTGCCCGTGATCGGCGAGCCGCCCGGCGGCGCGCCGTCGGGACGGCCCGTGACGCGCGGCGCGCCCACGCCCGCCCCCGCGGCCCCCGGCCGCTCC
>NZ_CAACVB010000355.1 GCF_900659635.1 Actinomadura roseirufa
GGCGGGCGGCGGGGGAGCGGGCGCGGCGGGGCCGGGCACGGTGTCGCCGGGCCCGACGTCGCCCGGCAGCATCCCGCCGGGAGCGGTGCCGGCGGGCCTGCCCGCGGGTCCGGTGGCCGCCGCGGCCGGGTCGTGCCCGGCCGGATCCGCACGGCCCTCGGAGCCCGCGGGCCCCGGGGCGTTCGGTGGTTCAAGGCCGGGCATCACCCCGGGTCCCGGATGTGTCATGTGCGCCCCCTGCGCGAGGGCGGAGCCGTGCGGCGTCCGCCCGGTGGTCCTGTCGGTACTGCGGTCCTCGCCGCCCGCCGCGTCCACGGCGGGATCACCGGCCCCGTCGCCGGCCGTGCCGCCCCCGTCCCCGGGACGCCGGTCCCCGGAACGCCGCCCCGCGGGCCGGCGGCCGGGGGACCCGTCGGCGCGGTCCGCGGACCGCCCGCCGGATCGCGCCGGTTCGTCAGGTCCCGGCATGTGCCACCTCCCCCAGTGTGACGAACCTGTCCTCCGCGAGCTCGGTGATCGCCGCGTCGACGATGTTCTCCAGCGTGCCGCCCCCGGCGCGGATCGCGCGCTGGCGCTCGTACGGGGCCCCGTGTTCCAGGACCTCCCCCGCCACCTTGAGCTCCTCCGCGCACCCGAGCCGGTCGGCGACGGGCTCCAGCTCCCTGATCAGCTCGTACAGGTCGTCACGGAGCGGCGCGGTGTTCCCAGTGTCGTCGGTGATGACGATCGCGTCGAGCCCGTAGCGGGTGGCGCGCCACTTGTTGTCGCGCACCACCCAGGCCGCCGGCCGCGGCAGCGTGTAGCCGCGGTCGAGCTGCTGGTCGAACAGCGTGACCAGGCTCTGGCACAGCGCGGCGGCCATGCCGACCTCGCGCATGGTGGGGATGCCGTCGAACATCCTGATCTCGACCGTGCCGAAATCGGGATGCGGGCGGATGTCCCACCACACCTCCTTGATGCTCCGGATGGTGCCGGCGCGCATCAGGGTGTCCATGTAGTCCTCGAAGGCGGCCCAGTCGTCCAGCGAGTGCGGCGGCCCGGCCGTGGGGAGCTGCCCGAAGACGACGGCGCGGCACGAGGCGAGCCCGGTGTCGCCGCCGCTCCAGAACGGGCTGGAGGCGGTCAGGGCCAGGAAGTGCGGCAGGTAGGCCGACAGCGCGTTCACGATCGGGATCGCCTTGGCGCCGTCCGACACCCCCACGTGGACGTGGACGCCGAACGTCTGGATGCGCCGGGCCAGCCACTGCATCTGCTCGACGAGCTGGGCGTAGCGGGCCGTCGGCGCCATCACCGCGTCCCGCCAGTCGCTGATCGGGTGGGTGCCGGTGCAGGCCAGCGTCAGGCCCCGCTCGGCGGCGGCCGCGCGCAGCACCGCGAGGGTTCCCGCGAGGTCGTGCTTGGCCTGGCCCACGGTGTGGCAGATGCCGGTCACGACCTCGACCGTGGACTCCATCATCTCGTGCCGGACCGGCGGGTTCTCGGCGCCCTCGCTGAGCGCGGGGACGGCGGCGAGCACCTCCCGCGCGTCCTGCCTCAGGTGCCTGGTCTCGGCGTCGACCAGCTGGAGCTCCCACTCGACGCCGAGGGTCGCCCCGCTCGATGCCTTGAAGTCAATGGCCACGGCCAACCTCCGTCCACAATCCTTGCAGGTCGTTGCGTGGCACGTGGCGCAATTCAGCCAGCGGGTCCCTAAGCCTGGACAAACGCCGGTCCAGGACGCCTGTCCCGTCCATGATGGCGTCCGCGCGCACCGCCCCGCCGGATCTCCGTGCCCTTTGCGGTTCATTTGACTCGTACGGGCCGCCACCGGACACGCCGGGACCCCACTTTTCGATCATCGGTCAGGTCCGTGCGACCACTCGATCGAACTAGTCAACCTGTCCTAAATTACCTGGCATGACAGGCCGTCACCGATTCTAGCCGTCCCGTACGTACGGTGAGTTCCGATACGTCCCGAGGATCGCCGTCTCCCGGTTCGGGTACCTCTTCTCCGGATACGTCGCCTAGTCTTCGGGGGAGTCATGGGCTTTGAGGGCAGCTTCGCGGCTGCGGAACACAGGGGCGGCGGCAGCTTGCGACCAGAACGACGTGAGGCGCGGGCCGGATCCCGCGCCATGGCCGCGCTGACCGTACCGCTCACCGTACTCGCCGCGCCGATCACCGCACTCGCGCCGGCCGCGCCGGCCGCGGCCGCCACGGCCGCCCGGCAGCGGAGCGCGCCGCCCGCCGACCCGGTCGGCGGCCCGCAGCTGGCCGGCAAGGGCCTGGTCGTCAACGCCGCGGCGGGCCTGCCCGCCCTACCCAAGATCAACGCGGCCTCGTGGGTGGTCGCCGACGGCGACAACGGCGACGTGCTGGCCGCCAAGGACCCGCACGGCCGGTACCTGCCCGCCAGCACGCTCAAGACCCTCACCGCCCTCGCCCTGGTCCCGCGCCTGGAGGCGGACCGGCTGGTGCGCCCCTCGCAGAAGGCGTGCGACGTCGAGGGCACCAAGGTCGGCCTCACGCCGACGATGCAGTACAAGGTCTCCGACCTGTTCCACGCGCTGATGATGATGTCGGCCAACGACGCGGCGGTGACGCTCTCCGAGGCCGACGGCGGGATGCGCAAGACCCTCGCCGACATGAACGCCGAGGCGAAGCGGATCAACGCCCGCGACACCCTCGCCGGGTCGCCCAACGGCCTCGACAAGGACCTCGGCCTGGACGTGCACAGCCAGCACACCTCGTCCTACGACCTGGCGCTGATCCTGCGCGAGGGCCTGCGCAACGCCGACTACCGCAGATACGTGCAGGCGATCGACTTCCAGTTCCCGGCGCCGCCCTCCAAGAAGGAGCGCAAGAAGGGCAAGAAGGTCGGTGGGTACCCGATCCACACCCACAACAAGCTGCTGCCGGGCGAACACTACGCCTACGCCGGCATGCTCGGCGGCAAGAACGGCTACACCGTCGCCGCAGGGCAGACCTACGTCGCCGCCGCCAGGCGCGGCGGCCACACGGTCATCATCGCGCTGATGAAGGCCGACATCCCGCCGTCCCCGTACGCGGTGAAGCTGCTGGACTGGGGTTTCGCCGCCCGGGGCAAGGTCAGGCCGGCGGGCGTGCTGGTCCCGCCCGGGGACGCGCCCGAGAGCCGCAAGAACGGGTCGGGGCTGCTGCCCGACGCCCCGCTGGCCTCCGACGACTCGACCCGGCGGTGGCTGCTGGTCGGCGGCGGAGGGGTCGGCGCGGTGCTCGCGATCGTCGTGCTGTTCCTCGTCCTGCGGCGGCGTCACCGGCACGGCCCGCCGCTGCCGGCCCGCGCGGGCGGCGCGGCGCCCCGGTCCTTCGGCGCTCCGGACGCGGCGCCCGGCCCCGACGAGCCCGGTTCGTAGACCCAGGCTCGTCGGGCCCGGCTCACAGCGCTGTTCATTGGGCTCGCGGGAACGCAGCGGGCGGCAAGGGATCCGATAGCCGGACGTTAGGCGGCGGTCCGCGGAAGGGCCGCCGCCGTCAGGTCAGCCGGACGCCGCCGGAGGGCCACCTCCGGCGGTCCGGGCCGGAGTCCGGCCCGTCCTCGCCGCAGTCGTCGGGGTCCCGCGCCGTCCCGGCGTCCTCGGCCGCCTCCTCCATGGCCTCCGTCGCCTCGATCGCCGCCGGGTCCCCGGCCTGGGCGTCGGCGCTCAGCACGACCCGCCGGGTGGCCGTCCAGGCGGCCACGAAGAGCACGAACCGGGACACGATGTTGATCCACACCATCAGCCCGACCAGGACGGCGAACGAGGCGTAGACGGGGTTGGCCGTCGTCCGGCCGATGAGCAGCGTCGCGATCAGCTTGAGCAGTTCGAGGCCGACGGCGCCGAGCAGGGCGCCCCGCGCGATCCGCCGCCACGGCGCGCGGGTGCCCGACAGCCGGGTGAACAGCACCAGGAAGATCACCGCGTCGAAGGCCGTCGCGCAGCTCAGCGTGAGCAGCCGCAGCCCGGTGCCGGCGCCGGGGACGTCCTGGAGCCCGAGCCAGCCGAGGACGGTGTGGGTGGCGGACGTCGTGACCGTCGAGATCGCCATGCCGCAGATCAGGACGACGCCGAGGAACACGAGGACGGCCAGGTCCGCCACTCGTTTGAGGAAGAAGTTCCCGCCGCCGCCCGGCTCGTTCCCCCAGATGTCGCGCAGCGACTCGCGCAGGACCTGGACCCAGCCGAGCCCGGTGAACAGCAGGGCCGCCAGCCCGAACAGCCCGACGGCGGTCTTCGACCGGGCGATCTCCTCGACCTGGATCTGGTCCGACAGGCCGGGCAGGAGCGAGTTGACCGCGTCGACGAAGTAGTCGCGGGCCTGCGCGCTCACCCCCACGAGGTAGCCGAGCAGCGAGTACGCCAGCGCCAGCAGCGGGAAGAACGACAGGAAGCCGTAGCAGGTCAGCGCGGCCGCCAGCCGGTCACCGCGGCGCTGCTGGTAGCGGTCGAACGCGCGGCCGGCATGGTCGAACCATCGCCAGCGCGCCCGCGCCGAGCGCAACAGGCCGTTTCCCTTGTCGAGCAGGGCCTCGCCCCACTGTTGCGCGCTCGTGATCGCCTGCCGCATGTACGGCACAGTACCCAGCGGAGCGGACTCGATGCAGCGCAGGGTAATCGGTCCTTGAACATTGCGTTGCCGACCCTCGCCCCGGCGGGTCAGGAGCCGGCGGGGCAGTCCTGCTCGGTGTGCGGGCCCGCGCCGCCGGTACCGAACGCGAAGTCCTGACGGGGACGCCAGACCTCGTCGGCCCCGTGCTCGTAGAGGGAGAAGCCCCACACCTCGAACTCGGCCCGGTAGTCGGCGAGGTCCTTGAAGGCACGGTCCAGAACGGTGTCCGGGAGATCATGGGCGACGGTCACGTGCGGGTGGAACGGGAACGGCAGTGTACGCGCGAGCGGCCCGGACAATACCTTCGCCTGAACCCGCTCACATCCGCCTATTCCCTCGGCTAGTGCCACGAAGACAACCGAAGAGACAGGACGGAACGTTCCGCTACCACTGAGACGGATCCTGAACCCTTGCTCCGTCCGCGCGACTTCCCGCAGGTGCTCCTCGACGGCGCCCAGGAGCGCCGCGTCCACCTCGGTGGGCGGCAGCAGGGTGATGTGCGTGGGGATGGCGGTGGCCAGTGGGTCGCCGTAGGACGCGCGCATGCGCTGGAGCAGCGCGCCGTACGGGTCGGGAATCGGGATGGCGACCCCGATCATGCGGACGCCGCCCGGAGCCGCCCGGTCAGTGACCACGTCCGACGAATCCCACCCGGTCGCGCACGGTCTCCATCGTCCGCACCGCGACCCGCGAGGCGCGCTCGGCGCCCCGCGCGAGGAGCCGGTCCAGCTCCGCCTCGTCGCCGAGGAGTTCCAGGGTCCGCTCCCGGATCGGCGTGAAGGTGTCGAGGACGAGCTGCGCGAGGTCCTTCTTGAACTGGCCGTACCCGGCGCCCGCGTACCGGGTCTCCAGGTCGCCGATCGCGGTGCCCTCCAGCGCCGAGTAGATCCGCAGCAGGTTCGTGACGCCGGCCTTCTTCTCCTCGTCGTACACGACCTCGGTGCCGGTGTCGGTGACCGCGCGCATGATCTTCTTGCGCATCGGGCCGGGCTCCTCCAGCACGTCCACGATGCCCTGCGGCGAGGACGCCGACTTGCTCATCTTCGCCGTCGGCTCCTGGAGGTCGGTGATCTTCGCGGCGCCCGCGGGGATGTACGCCTCGGGCTCCACGAACGTGGTGCCGAACCGGTGGTTGAACCGCCCGGCCAGCGTGCGGGTCAGCTCCAGGTGCTGGCGCTGGTCCTCGCCGACCGGCACCCGCAGCGCCTGCTCGTCCGGGCCGGGCTCCGGCGTGTAGAGCAGGATGTCGGCGGCCTGAAGGATCGGGTAAGTGAACAGGCCGACGCTGGTGCCCGCCGACCCCTGCTTGGACGACTTGTCCTTGAACTGGGTCATCCGCCCCGCCTCGCCGAACCCGGTGAGGCAGCCCAGCACCCAGGCCAGCTCCGCGTGCTCGGGGACGTGGCTCTGCGCGAACACCGTGGCGCGCTCGGGATCGACCCCCATCGCGAACAGCTGCGCGATGGCCACCTTCGTGCGGCGCCGCAGCACCGCGGGGTCGTGCTCGACCGTGATGGCGTGCAGGTCGACGACGCAGTAGAACGCCTCGTGGCTGTCCTGCAAGGACACCCACTGCCGCAACGCGCCCAGGTAGTTGCCGAGGTGGAAGGAGTCGGCGGTGGGCTGGATACCGGAGAACACCCGGGGGGCGGGTGCGGCGGTGCCGCCGATGGGGCTGGACGCTTCGGGCATGTGCACGGACCGATTCTCTCAGGTGCCCCTGGAGACGCCGTCGGCGGACGGGGTCCCGCCGGGAGTGGACTCGCCCACCCGGCCCGGGGCTCCGCCGCCGACCGCGCCGCCACGGGCAGGGGTGTCCGGGCCGGTCCCGTCCGGGGCCGGCGCCGCTGGCCGCAGGACCGCCCGCGGGGACG
>NZ_CAACVB010000356.1 GCF_900659635.1 Actinomadura roseirufa
GGAGGCGCTCGGCCTGCACGCCGCGGCCCGCGACTCGGCCGCCGCGCGGGCCGAGCTGGCCGCGTGGCTGCTCGGCGACGAGGTCACCGAGAAGTACGCGGCGGCGGTCGCGCCGCTGGTCCGCGACGCCCACGGCCGCGTCGACGCACTCGGCGGCCACCCCGGTTTCCTGCCGGGCCTGCACGGGCTCGTCGACGAGGCGGCCGGTCTGCTGCCCCGGCCCCGGCCGGTCGTGGCCTAGGGATGGCCGCGATGACACCGGCCCCGGGCCTGCCCGAGATCCTCGCGGCGCACTGCGCGCGGGTGGCCGGGGCGGTCGGCGAGGCCCTGCGGGGCCATCCCGCCCACCAGGCGGTCCGGCGCACCGCCGAGCCGATGTTCGGCGGCCCGGAGGAGACCGCCGCGCGGCTGCTCGGCCTCGTCCTCGACGGCGACCCGCTCCAGGGTGACGACCTCGGCCGCTTCCGCGACCTCGGCGCGGTGGCGGCGCAGCAGGAGGTGCCGCTGCGCGTGCTGGCCGAGGCGTGGGACGCCGCGCTCGCCGCGGCGACCCGGGCCTGCTGGGCGATCGCGCCCGCCGCGTGCTTCACCGAGATGGCCGAGCTGACCGCGCGCGCCGCGCGGCTGGCCGGGCAGGCCCGGGAGGCGTGCGTCCTGGGGTACGCGCAGGCGCCCCGCGAGGGCGCGCGGTCCCGCCGGCTGCGCAGGCTGCTCGCCGAGGCGCTCATCGACGGCGCGCCCGCCGGCGCGATCGCCGAGGCGGCCGGGGTCCGGTTGGCGCCCGCCTACCTCGTCCTGCTGTGCGAGGCGCCGCCGCTCGCGGCCGCCGCGACGGCGGAGACCCACTGGGAGCGGGCCCGCGAGCGACTGGACCAGCTGGACGGCGTGCTGTACACCGGCGACCTCGCCGGCCTCACGGTGCTCTTCCCGGCCGCGGACCCGGCGCTCGCCGGCGGGCAGGCAGCCGCGTTCACCGCCGCGCTCGCCTCCTGGTCGCACGGGCCCGTGCACGCCGCCGCGACCGGCCGGGCCGACCTCGCCGCGATCCCGGACTCGCTGGCCGAGGCCGGCCGGGTGCTGTCGATCGTCAAGGCGATCCCCGACGCCGAGGACCGCCCCTACCGCGCCGAGGAGCTGCTGGTCGAGCTGGCGATCCTCGGCCAGCCGGAGATCCGCCGCCGGCTGGCCGCGACGCTGTCGCCGCTGGACGCCGGCACCGACCTGCGGCGCACGCTGGAGGTCCTGCTGGCCTGCAACCTCGACCGCGAGCGGGCCGCGCGGGAGCTGTGGATCCACCGCCGCACGCTGCACTACCGGCTGGACCGCATCAAGGAGCTGTCCGGCATCGACCCGAGCTCGGCGCGCGGCATCCAGCTCCTGCGCGCCGCGCTGACCTCGGCGCGGCTGTCGGCGCTGGAACGTGACGACGGGCCGGGGGACCGGGCCGCGGGGGACGCCCCGCCGCCGCTGCTGCCGCAGATGACCGCGTGACCGGCCGCCCGGCCCATCGGAGGAGAGACCCATGAACGAGTCCGTGCCCGCCGGCGTAACGGACGTCCCGGCGTTCCCGCCGCCGGGCCGTCCCGGCGTCCCGCTGGACGAGGAGCACCTGCGGCGCCTCCGCGAGCGTCCGCTCGTGCCCGTCGCCCTGGCGGGCGGGCATCCCGCGCTGCTCGTCACCCGGCACGCCGACGTCCGGACCGTCCTCGCCGACGACCGGTTCAGCCGGGAGGCGTGGGGCAACGGCACCCTGTTCGCCCGCCGGCCGGAGTCGCTGGCGCTGGTCACCAGCGACGCGCCGACGCACACCCGGCGGCGCCGGGCCGTCCGGGCGTGGTTCACCGCGCGCCGCGCCGAGGCGGAACGGCCGCGCATCGCGGCGCTGGCCGAGCGGCTGCTGGACCGGATCGAGGCGGACGGTCCGCCCGCGGACCTGGTCGCCCGGTTCGCCGTGCCGTTCCCCTATGAGGTCATCTGCGGCATGCTGGGCGTCCCGTCCGGGGACGTGGGCACCCTGCTGCCCTGGGTGAGCGCGATGATGTCGGCCGGGCGGTATCCGCCCGAGGAGGTCGCCGCCGCGCACGCGGGCATGCACGGCTACTTCGCCGCGCAGGTCGCCGGGCGGCGTGCCGCGATCGCCGCCGGGACCCCCGGCGACGACCTGCTCACCTTCCTGCTCACCGAGCCCGAACCGCGGCGGCTCGCCGACGAGGAGATCATCGTCTTCGGGTTCGGGCTGCTCATGGCGGGCGGGGAGACCACCTCCACGTTCCTGGCCTCCTGCGTGCTGGAACTGGTCGCGAGGCCCGAGCTGACCGCGCGGCTCCGCGCCGACCCGTCCCTGATCCCCGCGGCGGTCGAGGAGCTCCTGCGCTGGGTCTGGTTCGCGGGCACCGGCGGACAGCCCCACGTCGTGCTGTCGGCGGTCGAGCTCGCCGGGACGCGTCTCGGCCGCGGCCAGGTCGTCGTCCCGCTGACCGACGCCGCCAACCGCGACCCCGCAGCCTTCCCGGACGCCGACGCGTTCCGCCCGGACCGGGCCCCCAACCCCCACGTCGGGTTCGGGCACGGCCGCCACATGTGCCTCGGCGCCCCGCACGCCAGGGTGGAGCTCCAGGTCGCCCTGGCCGCGCTTCTGCGCCGCTTCGACGACCTGGACCTGGCGGTCGACCCGGACCGCCTCCGCTGGCGGGACCGCATGTTCATGCGCGGCGTCTGGGAGCTGCCGGTGACGTGGACCCCGCGGACGGCGGCCCGGTGAGCGGCCGTCCCGCCCGGATCGGGCGGTTCGTGCGCGGCGCCTACCCGCCGCTCCCGTCGCTGCTGTTCGCGGTCGCCTGGGCGTACGGCGTGACGGGACTGTTCGCCGCCCTCGACCCGGCCGCCGAAGACTGGCGGCCCGGCGCGGGAACGGCCCTCGCCGCGCTGTCCCTGCTGATCGACCTGCTGCTCATGCGGGCGCTCGACGACATCCGCGACCTCGACTACGACCGCCGGTTCGCCCCGGGGCGCCCGCTGGCCGCCGGTGTCGTGCGGATCGGCGACCTGGCCGTGCTGTACGCCACCGGGACCGCCGTCCTGGCCGCGCTCAACGCCGCCCGCCCCTGGCCGCTCGCCCTGCTGCTCGCCCAGCTCGGGTACGCGGCGGCGGTCGTCGCCGTCCACCACCGGTGGGGCCGCCCCCCGGCCGACCGGCTGTGGCTGAGCCTGCTGGTCAGCCTGCCCGCGCCGGTGCTGCTGCACCTCTACCTGTACGCGGGCTACCTGGACGCCGCCGGGCACGGCGCCGACCGGTACGGCGCCCTCGCCGTCGCCGCCGTCGTGCTGGCCGCCGGGCACCTCGAGCTGGCCCGCAAGATCACGCGGCGGCCCCGGCCGGGGGAGCGGACCTACGTCCGCACGCTCGGCGTGGCGGGGACGACGGCCCTGGCGCTGACCGTCCCGGTCCTGTCGGCGGCGCTCGTGCTCGGCGCGTCGCAGGCGCCGCCGGCGTGGACGGCCCTCGCGGTGGTCCCGCTCGCGCCGGCCGCCCTCGCCGCCCGGACGTTCCTGCGCGGCCGCACCCGCTGGCCGCCCGCGGCGCCCCCGCTGTACCTGCTGCTGTCCTTCGCGAGCTATCTCGCGCTCGGGCTGACCACTCGCTGACACCGGGAGGACCATTGGACGTGCAGGGCTGGATCGACCGGCTGGAGGCCGGGTGGCGGGCTCGCGACCCCGCGGCCGTCGCCGCGCTGTTCGCCGCGGACGCCTGCTACCGGCAGGGCCCGTTCGGGACGGCGCACCACGGCCGGGCCGCGATCCGCGCGCACTGGGCCGCCACGCTCGGCCGGCAGCGCGACCCGCTCATCTGGTTCGGCGACCCCGTGGCGGCCGGGCACAGGGCGTCCCTCGAATGGTGGTGCGTGCTGCACGACCCGTCCGACGGCACGCCCCGGACGGCGGCCGGATGCGTCACCCTCTGGTTCGACGGGGACGGCCTGTGCACCCGCTTCCACGAGTACTGGCACGGCGCGCCGGAGACCGCGGCACGCCCGCACGGCACCTGGCCGCACCCCGCGCGGACGCGGGCGCCGGCGGGGGCGCCGCCCGCGGACCACCCCTGACGCCGGTGGGGACGCCGCCCCTGCCGGGTCCCACGGGCCGCTACCACGGGCGGGCCGCAGCCGAGCGCCGCGCCGAGCGCCGCGAGCGGCTGCTGTCGGCCGGCCTCGAACTGTTCGGCACCCTCGGCTACGCCGCCACCTCCGTCGAGCGGCTGTGCGCGGCGGCGGGCCTGTCGACCCGGCAGTTCTACCAGGAGTTCGCCAACCGCGACGCGGTGCTGGCCGCGCTGTACGAGCAGGTCAACGGGCACGCCTTCGCGGCGGTCTCGGCGGCCCTCGACGAGGCCGCCGGAGCGGCCGCGGCCGAGCGCGTCCGGCGCGTCGTGCGGGCCTACGTCACCGTGACCGTCACCGACCCCCGGCGCGCCCGGATCGCCTGCGTCGAGTGCGCCGGAGCGGGCCCGGCCGTGCAGGAGCACCGGCGGGAGTGGAGCCGCCGATGGGCGGCGCTGCTGGCGGCGGTGGGCGAGACCGCGGGGGCGCGCCGGCCGGCCCCCCGGGACGCCCACCTCGCCGCCGTCGGTTTCGCCGGCGCCGCGAACGCGCTCCTGCACGAGTGGTGCACGGCCGACCCGAGGCCGCCCCTGGAGAGCGTGACGGGCCTGCTCACCCGGATGCTGGCGAGCGTCCTCTGCACGGCTCCGGCGTGCCCGTGACCGTCCGGGACGGCGCCGCGGGCCACGGTGACCGCCGACACGCCGGGCGCGGCGGTCATCTCGGGAATGAATCGGGGCTTAGAGTCCTTGATCGTATGAGAGCCCGCGGCCGGACCGGAGCGGGTACGCCCCCCGCCCCCGCCCCGTCCCCCGGAGGGTCACCACCGTGTCCGCCCAGCCCGATATCGCCCCGCCCACGCGACCGGCCTCGACCCCGGCGGCTTCCGGTACCGCCGAGAAGGGCGCCGGCCCCCCGCGCGGAGGCGCCCGGACGCTGATCGCGGTGCTGGCGTTCACCGGCATCGTCGTCGCGCTGCAGCAGACCCTGCTGATCCCGATGATCGGGCGGCTCCCCGAGCTGCTGCACGCCTCGATGGCCGACGCGACCTGGGCGATGACCGCCACGCTGCTGTCCGGCGCGGTCGCCACCCCGATCATGGGCCGGCTCGGCGACCTGTACGGCAAGCGCCGGATGATCCTGGTGAGCATCGTCGCGGTCGTGCTCGGGTCGCTCATGGCCGCCGTGACCTCGCAGCTGATGATCGTGGTCGCGGGCCGCGCCGTCCAGGGCTTCTCGATGGGCGCGATCCCGCTCGGGATCAGCCTGATGCGCGACGCGCTGCCCCGCGAGCGGCTCGGCTCCGCGCTGGCCCTGATGAGCTCCTCGCTCGGCGTCGGCGGCGCGCTCGGCCTGCCGCTGTCGGCCTACGTCGCCCAGCACTTCAGCTGGCACGTCCTCTTCTACGGCTCCGCCGCGCTCGGCGCGCTCGTGTTCGTGCTGGTGCTGGCCGCCGTCCCGGAGTCGGCGGTGCGCGCGCGGGGCCGGTTCGACTTCGCCGGGGCCCTCGGGCTGACGGCCGGTCTCGTGGCCGTGCTGCTGCCGATCACCAAGGGCGGCGACTGGGGCTGGACGAGCCCCGCCACGCTCGGCCTCCTCGCCGCGGGCCTGGTCGTCCTCGTGCTCTGGGGGGTCATGGAGCTGCGGGTGCGCGACCCCCTGATCGACCTGCGCAGCACCGTCCGGCGGCAGGTCCTGCTCACCCACCTGGCGGCCATCACCGTCGGGGTCGCCTTCTACGCGATGTCGCTGGTGCTGCCGCAGCTGCTGGAACTGCCGGAGGCCACCGGGTACGGGCTCGGGCAGAGCATCGTCGTCGCCGGCCTCGCGGTCGCCCCGATGGGCGTGGCGATGATGGTCGTCTCCCCGCTGTCGGCGCGGATCTCGGCGGCGCGCGGCGCGAAGACCTCGCTGATCCTCGGCCTGCTGGTGATCGGCGGGACCTACGGCGCCGCGCAGGGGCTGATGGGCGCGGTGTGGCAGGTGGCCCTCGTGACGACCCTGATCGGAGCGGGGATCGGGCTGGCCTACTCGGCGCTGCCCATGCTGATCATGGGTGCGGTGGACGTGTCGGAGACCGGCGCCGCCAACGGCCTGAACACGCTGATGCGCTCGATCGGCACGTCGGTGTCCAGCGCCGTCCTCGGCACCGTCCTGGCCCGCAACACGACCGAGTTCGACGGGACGGCCGTCCCGGACATGACCGGCTTCCGGCTCTCCTTCGTCATCGCGACCGGCGCGATCGCGATCGGTCTCGTGCTCGCCGCCTTCCTGCCCCGGACGCCCCGTCCGGCCGGGGCGGTCACGGCGCCCGCGCCCGGCGGCCGTGTGGCGGCGGGGGCCGTCCCGGGCGGCGCCGGCGGGCTCACCGGAAC
>NZ_CAACVB010000357.1 GCF_900659635.1 Actinomadura roseirufa
CGGACGGCCGGACGGCCGGCACCGAGGGGACGCGAGCGGGCACCGGCGGGGCCGGCCACGCGGTGCGGCTGACCGGGTCCCAGCGGGCGGCCATCGCCGACTACGGCGAGCACGGGCGCGCACTCCTGCGGGCCGTGAGCCGCGGCGACGCCGACGCGCTCTTCCGGGTCGCCGTGCTGCTCGGCACCGACGCCCCCCGGCGGCCCGAGGCCGCCGCGCTGCTGATCGAGGCCGCCGCCGACGGCCACCCCGCGGCGCTGGACCTGCTCGACGCGGGCCCGGACGGACCCGACCCGCGCGAGGCCGCCCGGATCGCCTGCGAGCTCGGCGAGACCGCCGCCGGGCAGGGCGCGGCCGACACCGCGCTCGCCTACTTCACCGCCGCCGTGCGGGGCGGCCGGCTCGACGCCGCCTACGAGATCACCGAGATCCTCGAGGAGACCGGCCGGGCCGGCGCCGCCGGCCGCCGGGCCCGCGGGCGGAGCGCTACCTGAGGAGCTGGCGGGCGATGACCATCCGCTGGATCTGGTTCGTTCCCTCGTAGATCTGAGTGATCTTGGCGTCGCGCATCATCCGCTCCACCGGGAACTCCCGCGTGTACCCGTACCCGCCCAGCAACTGCACCGCGTCCGTCGTCACGTCCATCGCCACGTCCGAGGCCAGCGCCTTGCACGCCGACGACACCAGCGTCAGGTCCGCCACCTTCTCGCCGCGCATCGCGCGCTCGGACTTGGCCGCCGCGTGGTAGGTCAGCTGCCGCGCCCCCTCCAGCCGCATGGCCATGTCCGCCAGCATGAACTGCACGCCCTGGAAGTCGCCGACCGGCCGCCCGAACTGCCGCCGCTCGCGCACGTACCCGAGCGCGAAGTCCAGCGCGCCCTGGGCGATTCCGAGCGCCTGGGCGGCGATGGTGATCCGCGTGTGGTCCAGGGTCGCCAGCGCCGTCTTGAAGCCGGTGCCCTCGGCACCGATCATGCGGTCCGCCGGGATCCGCACCCCTTCCAGGATCACCTGGCGGGTCGGCGACCCCTTGATCCCGAGCTTGCGCTCCTTCGGGCCGAACGACACACCGGCGTCGTCCGCCTCCACCACGAACGCGGAGATCCCCCGCGCGCCCGCCTCCGGATCCGTCACCGCCATGACGGTGTAGAACTTCGACTCCCCGGCGTTGGTGATCCAGGTCTTCACCCCGTCCAGGACCCACCCGTCGCCGTCGCGCACGGCGCGCGTCCGCATGGCCGCCGCGTCCGACCCGGCGTCCGCCTCCGACAGCGCGTAGGAGAACATCGCCTCGCCGCGCGCCACCGGCCCCAGGTAGCGCTCCTTCAGCTCCCGGGACGCCGACAGCAGCAACGGCACCGTACCGAGCTTGTTGACGGCCGGGATGAGGGACGACGACGCGCACCCGCGGGCGACCTCCTCGATCACGATCGCCGCCGCCAGGGCGTCCCCGCCCGCGCCGCCGAACTCCTCCGGCACGTGCACCGCGTGCAGCCCCGAGCCCACCAGGGCGTCCAGCGCCTCCCGCGGGAACCGCGACTCCTCGTCCACCGCCGCGGCGAACGGGGCGATCTTCTCCTCCACCAGCGACCGCACCGTCTCGCGCAGCAGCTCGTGCTCCTCCGACGGCGCGTACTCAGGAAGCTCGCTCATGGGTTCCTCCGCGACGGGCCGGGCGTCCCCGGCGTTTTACTTTGACGACCAATATTTGGACGCCAAAATAAGCGAGGCGCCGACCCCGCGTCAAGCGCGCCCGGACGGCCGGTCGCACCTCGGGGGAAGGGACCGCTTCCGGCCCCGGCCCGTGCGGCCCCATATCCCCTGAGTTACCGTGGAAATATGCCATTGAGCCTGATCAAGGGCCATTACCGGATCCTCCACACGGAGCCGGACGGAGACTCGATCCGGTTCGTCCCGGACGATCCCGACGCCTTCACCAAGCTGCACCTGCCCGCGCGGGTCAACCGCGGCGGCGGGACACAGCTTCGCCTGGACGCCATCGACGCCTTGGAGACGCACTACACGCCGAGCGCGCATGGCGGCCGGGTCCGGCACCAGCCGTTGCGCTTCGCGCACGCGGCGGGGGCGCGGCTCCTGGAAGCGCTCGGGTTCCAGGAGGTGCGGCGCGACGGCGAGACCGTCGTGGACGCCTCGCCCGAGCAGGTACCGGGCCATATCCTCACCCGCTTCGCGGACCTGCACGGGCGGCCGGTGTCGTTCGCCTACGCGGGCCCCGGCGAGCACGACGACCTCGCGGACGTCCACGTGGACGTGCCGCTGCTGCGGCAGAGCGTCAACCACCGCCTCATCGCGGAGGGACTGGCCTACCCGACCTTCTACAGCAAGCTCTTCCCCGATCTGCGCGCGGAACTGACCGCGGCGACGGGGCAGGCCCGCGCGGCGGGGGCGGGCCTGTGGCCGTCCGACGTCACCACCGCCGGCGCCGAGATCACCGCCGACGGCGACCTGGACGAGCGGCTGGTGCTGCTGCCCAAGCTGTACCGCCGCCTCGCCGACTACCTCACGCTCGGCGCGGGCGACCCGGACCTCGCGGGCTTCCACGCGTTCCTCGCGACCCGCGACGACCGGTTGTTCGTCATCTCCGACGCCCACGCCACCGGCCTGGACACCCTCGTCGAGGTCGACGGGCGGACCGTGCGGCTGACACGGCCGCCCGAAGACCTGATCTTCATCGAGGGGTGAGCCCGTCAGGCCGCCCCGCGGCGGCCGGTCCCGGCCCGGGACGAGCGGCCTCGCGAGGGGGGTCAGCGGCCTGCCGACCACGCGGAACGGCAGGGTGACGGCGGCTCATGGGGAACCGACCATGGAGGTGCCGATGACGACGGTCGCGCCAAGCTCGTCCGACCGCGCGATCTCGGCCGCCAGCCCGCCGCGGGCCAGCGCCTCGACCGCCGCCGGAAGCTGCCGCTCGCTCGTCTCCGACAGCAGCAGGCCGCCGGGGGCCAGCCAGGCGGACGCCTCGGCGGTCACCCGGCGCAGCACCTCCAGCCCGTCGGGGCCGCCGTCCAAGGCGACCCTCGGCTCGTGCTCGCGGGCCTCGGCGGGCAGCAGCGCGATCTCTCCGGTGGGGACGTAGGGGACGTTGGCGAGCAGGACGTCGACCCGGCCGCGCAGCCCGGCGGGCAGCGGCGCGTAGAGGTCGCCCTCGTAGACGTGGCCGAGGGCGCCGACGTTGCGCCGGGCGCACCGCACGGCGGCGGGCTCGATGTCCGCCGCGTGCAGCTCGCACCCTCCGAGGGCGGCGGCCAGCGCCATCCCGAGCGCGCCGGAACCGCAGGCGAGGTCGAGGACGACGGGCCTCCGGGGGGCACGGGGGGCGCGCGCGGCGGCCTCCCGGACGAGGAACTCGGTGCGCCGCCGGGGGACGAACACGCCGGGTTCCACCGACACGCGGTGGCCGCAGAACCCCGCCCAGCCGAGGACCTGCTCCAGGGGGAGGCCGCCGGTCCGCCGTTCCACCATGGCGGCCAGCTCGTCCGGGGTGCGGGCGGTGGAGACGATCAACTCGGCCTCGTCCTCGGCGAACACGCAGCCGGACGCGCGGAGCCGGGCGGCGACGGAGCCGGGACGGGAGAGATCGGGTGGAACGGACGCGGAACGGGGTGATGACATGGGGCGCCTTCCGGGGTGCCTGCGGGGCTCCCCGGCCGCCTATGCCCGGCGTGCCGCGCGGTCGCGCGGGAGGAGCACCCTGACTGATCGGGCAGAAACGGGTCTCACCTCCCCGGTCGGTCCGCCGCTGACGGCGCCCACACTATCCGACCCCGGGCGGGCGGACCGCGCCCGGCGGGTGCAACCTCCGGCGGCCCAGCGGTGTTGTACGCGGACAGCCAGGGAGGGCAGTGATGACCGTGTACGCCGAACGCGCCGCCGAAGCCGACTGGGACCGGATCGCCGGGGAGGTCGACGCCTACGGCTGTGCCCTCACCCCGTCGCTGCTGACCGATGACGAGTGCGCGGACATCCGCGGGCTCTATGACGAGGCCGGGCGGTTCCGCTCGACGATCGACATGGGGCGGTACCGGTTCGGGGCGGGGCAGTACCGGTACTTCGCCGAGCCGTTCCCCGAGCCCGTCCGGGAGCTCAGGGCGGCGCTCTATCCGCTGCTGCTGCCCATCGCGCGCGAGTGGGCCGGAAAGCTGGGCCGTCCGGCGCCGTGGCCCGGGACGCTGGAGGAGTGGCTGGAGATGTGCCACGCGGCGGGGCAGGTGAAGCCCACGCCGATCCTGCTGCGCTACGGCCCGGACGACTGGAACGCCCTGCACCGCGACCTGTACGGAGACCTGGTGTTCCCGCTGCAGGTGGTCATCGGCCTCGACGAGCCTGGACGCGACTACACCGGCGGGGAGTTCCTCCTGGTCGAGCAGCGGGCCCGGGCCCAGTCCCGGGGGACGGCGACGATGCTCCCCCGCGGCCGGGGGCTGGTCTTCACCACGCGGGACCGGCCCGTCCGGACGAGCCGGGGCTGGTCGGCGTCCCCGGTCAGGCACGGTGTCAGCGTGGTCCGGTCGGGGCGCAGGCACACCCTCGGGCTGGTCTTCCACGACGCCGCCTGAGCGGGCGTGGGGGGCGGCGACGATGGGGCCGTCCAAATTGCGGCGACCATACCGATCTCACCCACTCGTCCCGACTCGTTTAGCGCCCTGACCAGGGGGCATCTCCGCAGCGCACGTCATCGGGGGGTGCACGTGGCGCGGGTGAGATGGTGGGGCACGGGTCTCGTGGCTCTCACGCTCCTCGTTCTCGGGGCGGGGCTGCCGCTGCTGGACCACGCGCTCGGCGGCGGCCTCATGGTCCTGCCCGCCGGGGCGAGGCTGTCGGTCGGGACGGAGCGCGACGGCGTCCGCCCGGTGTCGTTCTCGGTGCCGTCCGCGGGCTGGCGACTGCGCAAGGGCCGCTCCTCGCTGGGCACGAACGCCGCGCTGACCAGGGACGACGTCGCGCTCAACCTGAACGTTGTCGTCCCGCTCGGGACGCTGGACGCGGGGGCGCTGTGGGACGGCCTCCAGCGGATCGTGGCGGCCGGCGGGACCGCGCGGCTGGGCTCGGGCCCGGCGCCGATCACGACTTCGGAGGGGCTGACCGGGCTGACCGGCGCGCTGTCGGGACGCGGGCGGATCGGCACGGCGAGCGTCTTCGCCCGGGACACGCTCGGCGCCACGGTGACGGCGTCCGGGCGGCCCGCCGCCTACCGCCGGCTGGCCGCGCAGATCGAGGCCATCGTGCGGACGATCCGGATCGCGCCGTGACGGCACGTCCCGCGCTCTGGCTCTGGGCCGCCGCGTGCCCGGCGGGGGCGCTGCTCGCCATGGCGGCGATCGGCGCGCAGGTGCGGGCGTTCCCGGCCGGCGCGCTGACCGGCTTCGCGCTGCTGGCGCCGGCGCTGGCGGTGGGGACGTGGCTGCTGCGGCGGCTGCACCCGGTCCGCGTCCGTCCCCTCGGGTACGCGCTGATCGCGGTGGGCTGGGGCGGGCTGGCCGCGTTCGGGCTGGCCCTGCCGGTCAACGCGGCGTTCCAGTCGGCGCTCGGCAAGACGGCGGGACCGAACTTCACCGCGATCTGGGGCGCGTCGGTCGCGGCGCCGGTGGACGAGGAGATCCTGAAACTGCTGGGCGTGGCGGTGCTGGCGCTGGCCTTCCCGGCCGCGGTGCGCGGCCCGCTCGACGGGTTCGGGTACGGCGCGCTGGTCGGGCTGGGGTTCCAGGCCGCCGAGAACTTCCTGTACGTCCTGAACACGATCGTGCTGACGGGGGCCACGCAGGACACGACCGCGGCGCTGTTCTCCTTCGGCGGCCGCGTGATCGGCGGGGCGTGGTGGAGCCACTGGGCGATGACCGCGATCGGCGGCGCGGGCCTCGGCCAGTTGCTCGGCCGCCCGTCGCGGCTGAGCGCGGCCGTGGCGGCGGGCATGCTCGTCCTGGCGATGGCGCTGCACTCCTGGTGGGACTCGCCCGTCCTGCCGGGGGCGGCGCTGCTGCCGGTGAAGGGCGCGCCGATCCTGCTCGCGGCGGTGCTGACGTACCGGGTCCTGCGGCACCGCTACCTCGTCCGGTTCCGGCGGGCGGCCGGCGCGGAGACCGCGCGGGGCGTGCTGGCACCCGGCGAGGGACACGTGCTCGCCTACCGGAAGTGGCGGCACAAGGCGCGCTGGAACGTGCCGCCCGGGGAGCCGCGCCGGCTGCTGACGCGGCTCCACACCGCCGAACTGGACCTGCTGGACGAGGGCCTCGGCGGCCTGGAGCCGGACCCGCTGGCGGCGGACCGGCTGCGGGCCGACATCCGGGACCTGCGTCACCATCTCAACGCCGCGCAGCACCCGCGCGCGGCCTGACGGCGGCGACGAGCGCGGCGGCGCAGGCGGCCACGCCGAGCAGCGGGGCGGCGGCGG
>NZ_CAACVB010000358.1 GCF_900659635.1 Actinomadura roseirufa
GGCGGGGACGCTCGCGCCCGGCGCCCCGCACGCGGCCCGGCTCGACGCCGCCGTCGACGACGACGCGCGCGGCATGCTCGCCCAGGGGCTGACCGGGCAGCGGCACTACGGGCGCGAGGGCGAGCGGCGGCTGGACGAGCTGTCGGTGTTCGTGCACTCCTTCGCCCCGCCGCCGCGGCTGCTGGTGTTCGGCGCGATCGACTTCGCCGCGGCCGTCGCGCGGATCGGCAAGTTCCTCGGCTACCACGTGACGGTCTGCGACGCGCGTCCCGTCTTCGCCACCGCCAAGCGGTTCCCGGACGCCGACGAGGTCGTGGTCCGGTGGCCGCACCGGTTCCTGGCCGACGCCGCCGGCGGCATCGACGAGCGGACGGCGGTGTGCGTCCTCACCCACGACCCGAAGTTCGACGTGCCGCTGCTGGAGGTGGCGCTGCGCACCCGCGCCGGGTACGTCGGCGCGATGGGCTCGCGCCGCACCCACGACGACCGGCTGGCGCGGCTGCGCGAGGCGGGCCTGGCCGAGGCGGAGCTGGCCCGGCTGCGCTCCCCGATCGGGCTGGACCTGGGCGCCCGGACGCCGGAGGAGACGGCGGTGTCGATCGCGGCGGAGCTGGTGCAGCTCCGCTGGGGCGGGTCGGGTCGTCCGCTGAGCGACACCAGCGGGCGGATTCACGCCGGGACGGGGTGAGCGGGCTACCCTCGCGGGATGACTCTGGAGTCGTTGACGGGGGACGCCGGCCGCGACCGGAAGAGGACTCCCGGGGCGCGGCACAGCGTCCGGCACGGTCCCCGGCCCGAGGCGGGGCCCGAGGCGCGGCCCCCGGCCGGGGTGCTGCTTGCCGCGGGGGCGGGCCGCCGGCTCGGCCGCCCGAAGGCGCTGCTGGAACTGGCGGGCGAGCGGCTGGTCGACCGGGGCGTGCGGATGCTCGGGGACGCGGGCTGCGCCCCGATCATGGTGGTCGTGGGCGCCGCGCAGGTGGAGGTCGTCGGCGCGGTCGTCGTGCCCAACCCGGACTGGCGGGACGGCATGGGCTCGTCGTTGCGCGCCGGGCTCGCGGCGCTGCCGCCCGGGTGCCCCGCCGCCGTCGTCGCGCTCGTCGACCAGCCGGGGATCCCGGCGGCCGCGGTGGCGCGGCTGGTCGCGGCCTACGAGGCGGGAGCGCGGATCGCCGTGGCGACCTACGGCGGCGCGCCGCGCAACCCCGTCCTGCTGCGCGCCGCGCACTTCGCGGACGCCGCGCGGGCCGCGGTCGGGGACACCGGCGCCCGGGGCTTCCTGCGCGCGCGTCCCGACCTGGTCACGCCGGTGCCGTGCGACGACATCGCCGTTCCCGACGACATCGACACCCCCGAGGACCTGGCCGCCTTCCGCGCCGCGCACCCGGGCTGAGGGCGGCGCCCCGCGCTGGCGGGGTCAGCCGTGCCGGCGCGCCTCGGTGACGGCGCGCTCGTAGGCGAGCAGCGTGTCGATGAACATCGCGCGCTGCGCGGCGGTGAGCGGCGCCAGGGCGGTGCGCCAGGCGCCCGCGCCGCGGCCGAGCCAGCCGTTGATCGCGGGCAGGTGCGCGGCGGCGACGCTGACGATCGTGCGCCGCCGGTCGGCGGGGTCCTCGCGCCGCTCCAGGATGCCCTGCCGGCTCAGGTCGCCGACCATGAGGCTCACCGTGGCGGGGGCGACCTCCAGCCGCCGGGCCAGCACGTTGACGTGCATCGGCCCGTCGAACAGCAGGTAGGCGAGCAGGGACAGGTGGCGCGGCGCCAGGTCGAAGCCCGCGAGCTCGTCCGGCACCTTGATCCGCTTGGCGGCCGCGACCAGCCGCGGCATCAGCAGCAGCATCGTCCGGATCCCGTCGTCGACGTCCGGGCCCGGCTCCGCGCTCTCATCGGTTGACATCACGCACGCGTCCAAAATAGCTTTGTTTCATTAACAGCTTTGCTAGCAAAGCAAAGTTGCGGACCGAAGCCCAGGATAGGAGAACCGTGCGATGAGCGAGTTCGACCGGGCGGTCGTCGAGGAGTTCAGGGCGCGCGGCGGCAGGGTCGGCGGCCTGTTCGAGGGCGCGGCGCTGCTCCTGCTGACGTGCGCGAGCGCGCGGACGGGCGGGCGGCGCACCGTGCCGCTCGGATATCTGGAGGACGGCGACCGGCTGCTGGTGTTCGCCTCCAACGCGGGCGCGGACGACGACCCGGTCTGGTACCGCGACGTGCGGGCCGATCCGCGGGTCCGGGTGGAGGTGGGGGAGGAGGCATTCGAGGGCGTCGCGCTCGCGGTCGAGGGGGAGGAGCGCGACCGGCTGTACGCGCGGCAGGGCGAGCTGGTCCCCGCCTACGCCGAGTACCAGCGGGCGACCGAGCGCGTCATCCCGGTCGTGGCCCTGCACCGGGCGACCCTGCCGGGGCGCGCCTTCGCGATCGGCGACGAGCTCGTGAAGATCCACAACGACCTGCGCGGGCGGCTGGCCGGACTCCGGTCGGACGTGCTGGCCCGCCTGGAGGGGCGCCCCGCGACCGGGGACGCCGGGGAGGGCGGCCTGGGCGCCCAGCTCCGTGAGCACTGCGTGTCGGTCTGCGACGTCCTCGGCGAGCACCACGACAACGAGGAGGGCCGGGCCTTCCCGCGGCTGGAGGCGCAGTTCCCCGGCCTGGCGCCGGTTATCGAGCGCCTGCGCCGCGAGCACGTCCAGGTGAACCGGGTGAAGGGGGAGTTGGAGCACCTGCTGGACGGCCTGGACACCGCAGACCCCGAGCGGGTGCGCGCCGAGCTCGACCGGGTGACGGCCGAGCTCGACGCCCACTTCGCCTACGAGGAGGAGCAGCTCGGTGCCGTCCTCAACGCGGTCGGCCCCTCGTGGGCGCCGCCGCGGCTCGCGGGCGCGGACCGCCGGGGCTGAGGCGGGGCTCAGCCCCGGCGGGGTCGGTGCCCGCGCGGGGGCCACCCTCGCGGCGCGGTCACTGCTGCTGCGGGGACAGGTGCACGCCGGCGACGCGCCATTCGCCGTCGCGGTCCACGAGGACCTGCGTGGCGCGGAACCGCCCGGACGACGGGCGGCCCTGGAAGCTGGCCTCCTGCGTCTGCGTGCCGATCGCGACGGCGGCGTCGCCGAAGACGCGCACCTCCACGTCGGACCAGCCGAACTCCTCGACGGTCAGGCCGCCCTCGTAGCGGCCGAGCCACTGCTGCTTGGTGAGGACGAACCCCAGCGGGCCGACGCCGCGGAAGTCGTCGTCGAGCAGCTCGCCCAGTGCCTCGGTGTCGGCGCTCGCCTCGGCGGCGGCCCAGCGCTCACCGAGCGCCCGCACCCGCTCCTCGGCCGTGCTCCCCGTCATGATCCCTCCCGAATGATTGAGTGAGTACTCACTCAATGTAGCTCGGCGAGCGGCGCCTGGCAACGCCGCGCGCCGGAAGGGGCCGGGAACCGGCAGGTCAGGGCCTCGCGGTCGCGGGCAGCGCGCTCTCGTCCAGGGCTCCGCAGTCGACGGCGCGGCGGAGCCGGGCGGTGAGCGCCCGGACGGCGGCGGGCTCGGCCGCGGTGCCCGCCCGGCCCGCGGCCTGCTCGTGCCACGCCCGCACCCGGCCGATGGCGTCGTCGGCACCGGTCAGGTGGAAGGCGTAGACGGCCGCGTACCGGCTGGGCAGGTGCGCCGGGTGCAGGTCGCACCCCTGGTAGAAGCCGTGCCGCAGGGAGTGCCGGACGTGCGCCGCGTGCGCCGACCAGGCGGCGTTCACCTCGTCCGGGCCGTCGTTGCGGGGCAGGACGCCGGTGGAGCCGTCGGCGAGCCGGACGCCCGTGCCGGCCAGCGCCACCTGCATCGCGTGCCGGGCGAAGTCGCAGGACGGGTGGTCGAGGCGCTGCTCGTCCAGGGGGAGCCCGAGCGCGGCGGTGTAGCCGAGCACGCCGAAGTGCGCCGCGGTGAGCCGCCCCGCGGCGGCGGCGACGATCCCGGGCAGCGCGATCCGGCCGTCCCGGTCGATCACCGACTCGGGGGTCTCCACCTGGATCTCGAAGCGCAGGATGCCGGCCGGCAGGCCGAGCGCGGTCTCCAGCCGCTCCAGGTACTCGGTGAACAGCGCGACGTGCTCGGCCGCGACCACCTTCGGGAACGTGATGGTGAACCCGCCGGGCAGCCGGCCGAGCCGGTCGCGCAGCGCGGTCAGGAACCCGTCCAGGGTGCGCATCGCCCGCTCGTGGCCGCCGTCGGCGAAGGACTTGACCCGGATCCCCCAGTAGTGCGGCAGCGCCTTGACCTGGTACGCGGCGCCGACGGCCTCGACGACCTGCGCGATGTGCGCGTCCTCCTCCTCGTCGGAGCGCGTGCCGTAGCCCTCCCCGAAGTCGATCCGGACGTCCTCGACCGGCTCGCCCGCCAGCTTGGCCGCCACCCGCTCCCGGACGAGGCCCGCGATCTCCGGGTCGAGGCCGAAGGCGCCGCCGAACGATCCGGCGCCGGGCGTGTGGACGTTGAGCAGGCGCAGCGCCTCGGCGCCGAAGTCGGCGGGCGTGGAACGGGAGAACCGGTCGGCCGGAACGTACACGGTGTGGACCGGCTGGCGGCCCTCGGCGGGCCCGGGGAAGCGCTCGTCGTGGTCGCCGCGGACGGCGGCGACGCGCGTGGACAGGTCGTCGAACGAGGAGACGCTGAGGTTCACCCCGACATGATCCCCCAAGTCGGGGGGCCGGGGGAACCGTCCGGCGGGGGTCGTCGCGGCCAGGTGGACGGCCCGGAACACACGTCACGAACGAGGCAAATCACCAGTTATGCCAGATTCGCGAAGTAGACACCTTGGCGGCATAGGATCCGGAAAAACAGGTTGGACATCGCCTAGGGGGCCGTACGTGACCGATAGCCATCTGGACCTTAAAACGGACATTCCGCATTCCGCGCGGGTGTACGACTACCTCCTGGGCGGCAAGGACAATTACCCGGCCGACCGGGCCGCCGCGGCGAGCATCACCGCCGACTGGCCCAACCTGCCGAAGTCCATGCGCGCCAACAGGAGCTTCATGGCCAGGTTGGCGCACCGGCTCGCGGCCGAGCACGGCATCCGCCAGTTCCTCGACATCGGCACCGGCCTGCCCACCGCGCCGAACCTGCACGAGGTCGCGCAGACGGTCGCGCCGGAGTCGCGCATCGTCTACGTCGACAACGACCCGATCGTGCTCGTGCACGCCCGCGCGCTGCTCACCAGCACGCCCGAGGGCCGGACCAGCTACCTTGACGCCGACTTCCACGACCCCGACGCGATCCTGTCGTCGGACCAGCTGGGCGAGACCCTCGACCTTTCCCGGCCGGTCGCGCTGAGCCTGATCGCCATCGTGCACTTCATGCCGGACGACGCGGTGGTGCAGGACATCATCGACCGGCTGATGGAGCCGCTCGCGCCGGGCAGCATGCTGGCCCTTTCGGCGTGCACGGCCGACAGCGCGCCCGAGGAGGTCACGGCGGGGGTCGCCGCCTATAACGCCAACGGCATCCCGCTCGTCGCCCGTGACAAGGCCGGGATGGAGCGCTTCTTCGACGGGCTGGAGCTCCTGGAGCCGGGTGTGGTGCTCGTCAACCACTGGTACCCGGACGAGGCCGCCGCCGAGGTCGACGACGCCCACGTCCACATGTACGGGGCCGTCGCCCGCAAGCCCGCCTGACCCGGGCCGCGACGCCGTTCCGGCCGCGCGCGGCCACCACCGGCGGGACGCGCCCGTGGCGGGTCCCGCCCGGTCACCGGTGGCGCCCGGCGGCCGGGCGCCTCACGCCCTCACGCGTGGCCCGAGCCCTGGATGCCGCCGGGACGGGCGTGTGCCGCGCCGCGTGGCCCGTGCCCTCGATGCCGCCGGCGAGGACCGTGTGCCGCGCCGCGTGGCCCGTCCCCTGGATGCCGCCGGCGAGCGCCGCGTGACCCGAGCCCTCGATGCCGCCGGCGACGGCCGCGTGCCGCGACGCGTGGCCGGAGCCTTGGATACCGCCGGGACGGGCCGCGTGCCCTGACGCGGTGACGGCGGGTCCCGCCAGGGAGAGGCACAGGGCCAGGGCAAAGCCGCCGGCGGCGGCGGCGCTTCGATGGAGGATCACTGGCTGCTCCTGCCGGGAGGGGAGTCCCCTCGACCATGGCAGCGGCGGGCGGGACCCCTCAAGGCGCGGCGGCGCGGCGGCCGGAACAGGCTGTTTCCCGGCGGAGGGTTGACGGCGGCGTTGCCGTCCGGACCGCTCGCCGGAAGACCCCGGGCATCGTCGAAACGGATGCCGGAGCCCAGAACGATCACCTCATCGCGGCCGGCCGTCGGCGGCCAGGCCGTGCGGCGCCGCCCGGACGGGGCGCGGCGTGATGCCCGGCGTGTCCGCTCACGCGCTCGCCCGCCGGGTCCGCAGCGCCGCGGGGGCGGTCAG
>NZ_CAACVB010000359.1 GCF_900659635.1 Actinomadura roseirufa
CGGGCCGGGCGGCGCGCCCGCGCTGTCGGTCCGGGGACTGCGCGGCCATCGCCTGGACGGCGTCGACCTCGACCTGCACGGGGGAGAGGTCCTCGGGCTGACCGGGCTGGTGGGCTGCGGGCGCAGCGAGCTGGCCCGGATCGCCTGCGGCGCCCAGCGCCCCCACGCGGGCACGGTCACGATCGGCGGGACGCCGGCGCGGCTGCGCTCGCCCGCCGACGCGATCGCCCGGGGCGTCGCCGCCGTCCCGCAGAACCGGCACCGGCACGGCGTGCTGCTCGACCTGACCGTCCGGGAGAACCTCACCCTCGGCGACCTGGGACCGGTCAGCCGCCGGGGGGCGATCCGCCGCGAGCGCGAGCGGGCCGAGGCCGCGCGGCTCACCGCCGAGTTCGACATCCGGCCGGCCGATCCCGAGGCGGCCGTCCGCACCCTCAGCGGCGGCAACCAGCAGAAGGTCGCGCTGGCCCGCGCGGTGCGGCTCGCGCCGCGCGTCCTGGTGCTGGACGAGCCGACCCAGGGCGTCGACATCGGCGCCCGCGCGGCCATCGGCCGGGTCGTGCGGCGGCTGCGCGCCGAAGGGGTCGCGGTGCTGCTGGCCACCTCCGACCTGGACGAGCTGATGGACCTCGCCGACCGGGTCGTCGTGCTGGACCGCGGCCGGGTCGCCGCGACCCTGCGCCCGTCCGAGGCCGGCCGGGACGCCCTCTTCCACGCTGTCACCCTCACAGGACGGGCCGCATGAGCACCGACACCTCCACAGCCCCCGCGCCCGCCCCGGCCGCCGCGCCCGCCCGCCCGGCGGCCGCCCGGCTCACCGGGTCGGCCGCCCGCCTGTCCCTGGTCCTCCTGCTCGCCGTGTTCGCGGTGACGTTCTCGCTGCTGCGGCCGGGCCAGTTCGACACCGTCCAGAACGCGCAGACCATCCTGTACTCCCAGTCCGTCATCGCGATCGTGGCGCTGTCCGCGCTCGTCTCGGCGACCGTCGGCGAGATCGACATCTCGATCGGCGGGGTCATGACGGCCGCGGGGGTCGCCACCGCGTGGGCGTTCGGGCACGGCTGGCCCGCCGTCGCGGCCGTGGGCCTCGGCCTGGCCACCGGGCTGCTGGTCGGCGTGGTGAACGCGCTGCTGATCGTCCGGGCGCGGATCAACTCCTTCATCGCGACGCTCGCGATGACCACGCTGCTGTCCGGGCTCGGGCTGCTGCTCACCGACGGGCTGACCCTGTACAAGGGCGTCCCGCAGGGCTTCAACGACATCGTGGCGATCACCGTCGCGGGCGTCCCGCTCATGGTCGTCTACACCGCGGCGCTGGCGCTCGCGCTGTGGTACCTGCTCACCCGGACCCCGGCCGGGCGCCGGATGAAGGCCGCCGGGAGCGGCCGGGCGGCCGCCGAGCTGATCGGCGTGCGCACCGGCCGGTACGTGTCGGCGGCGCTCGTCCTCGGGTCGCTCGTGGCCGCCGTCGCCGGGGTGCTCGGCACCGCGCGGCTCCAGGCGGCGGGCCCGAGCGGCGGCGAGGCCGTGATGCTCAACGCGATCGCCGCCGTGTTCCTCGGCGCGGTCGTGTCGGCCCGAGGCCACCTCAACGTCGGCGGCACCGTGCTCGCGGTGCTCACCCTCGGCGTCGGGATCACCGGGCTCACCATGCTCGGCGCGCCCGCCTGGGTGCCGGACGTGTTCAACGGGCTGGCCCTCATCGCCGCCCTCCTCATAGCGCGCGCGGGAAAGGCGGCGACGACGTGAAACTGCTCTGGTACCTGACCTCGCCGGACGGGCCGTTCCCCTGGGAACCCTCCCACCGCTGGCCCACCGGATTCGATCACCTCCAGAACCTCGCCCGCACGATCGACGAGCTGGGGTACTACGGCGCGCTGATCGGCACCGGCCGCGACGACGGGCTCACCGTCGCCGCGTCGATGCTCGGGGTGACCCGGCGGATGCGCTTCCTCACCGCCGTCTACCCCGGCCTCACCTCGCCCGCGAAACTGGCCCAGATCGCGCACACCATCGACCGGCACTCCGGCGGGCGGCTGCTGTTCAACGTCGTCAACGGCAACGACGCGACCCTCGCGCAGTACGGCGTCCACCTCGAACGGGACGCCCGCTACGAGTTCAGCGCCGAGTACTGGGACGCCTTCCAGCGCGTCTACCTCGGCGAGGAGGCCGCCTACGAGGGCGGCCACGTCCGGCTCGCGGCACGCGAGCGGGACGACGGGCCGCTGTCGCCGTGGGACGCCTTCCCGCGGCCGACGCCCCTGTGGGGCGCGGGCACCTCGCCGGCCGGGGTCGCGCACTCGGCCCGGCTCCTGGACGTCTACCTCAGCTTCGCCGACACCCCCCGGCGCCTCGGGGACAAGTTCCGCCGAGTGGGGGCGCTGGCCGCCGAGCAGGGCCGCAAGCTCTCCTTCGGGACCCGCTTCCAGGTGATCGTCCGGGAGACCGAGGAGGAGGCGTGGGCGCGCGCGGCGGAGGTGCTGCGGGTGACGAGCGCCGAGACCGCCGCGGCCCTGGCCGGCTGGAACCTGCCCCCCGGCGAGACCGTCCACACCTACGAGCCCGAGGACCCGGCCGTCGCGCGCCGGATCGAGGCGCTCCGGGAGGGACGGCTCCCGGACGTCCGCGACCTGGAGATCCACCCGAACGTCTGGACCGGCCCGAGCCTGTTCGGCTTCGACGTGGTGTCCCCCTCGTCCGGCACCTACCTGGTCGGCAGCGCCGAGAACGTCGCGGCGCGGCTGCGCGAGTACGAGGCCGAGGGCACCGAGTCGTTCATCCTGTCCGGCTTCCCGCTCATCGAGGAGGCCCACACCGTCGCCGACCTGCTGTTCCCGCTGCTCGACCTCGACCACGAGGAGGGCGAACGCCCGTGACCGGCCATCTCACCCCGCTGGTGCGCGACCTGATCGGGTCCCCCGCGGGCTTCCTGCTGGACGACGACCCGGCGGCGGCTCCGGCCGCGCCGGGCGAGCCGCTGACCGTCCTCGACCCCTCCTACGGCACGCCCCTCCTGGAGGTCCCGGCGGCGGGCCCGGCCGACGTGGACCGGGCGGCCGGGCTGGCCCGCGCGGCGTTCGCCGACGGCCGGTGGCGGTCGCTTCCCCACCCCGCCAAGTCCGCCGTCCTGCACCGGATCGCCGACCTGATCGAGCGGCACGCCGCCGACCTCGGCCAGCTGGAGTCGCTCGACGTCGGGATCCCGGCGCCCGTCGGCCCGCACCTGGCGCACGGGGCCGCCGAGGTGTTCCGGCACTACGCCGGCTGGCCCGGCCGGCTCTACGGCGACGCCAACCCCACCGCGCCGGACGTCCACTCCTACACGCTGCGCCAGCCGATCGGCGTGGTGGCGGCGATCGTCCCGTGGAACATGCCGCTGCTCATGGCCGCGTTCAAGATCGCCCCGGCGCTGGCCGCCGGGAACTCGGTCGTGCTCAAGCCCGCCGAGCAGACCCCGCTGAGCGCGCTGCTCCTCGGGCGCCTCGCCCTGGAGGCGGGGCTGCCGCCGGGCGTGCTGTCCATCCTCACCGGCGACGGGACGGCCGGAGCCGCCCTCGTCGCGCACCCGGAGGTCGACCTCGTCGCCTTCACCGGCTCCACGGCCACCGGCCGGGAGATCCAGCGCGCCGCCGCCGGGACCGTCAAGCGCGTCCTGCTGGAGCTCGGCGGCAAGAGCCCCAACATCGTGTTCGCCGACGCCGACCTGGACGCCGCCGCTGCGGCGGCGGGCGACACCGCCTGGCAGAACTCCGGCCAGATCTGCTTCGCCGGGACGCGGCTCCTCGTCGAGCGTTCCGTGCACGACGCGGTCGTGGCGCGGATCGTCGAGCGGGCGCGCGCGCTCACCGTCGGGCCCGCGTTCGCCCCGGGCACCGACCTCGGCCCGCTCGTCTCCGCCGAGCAGCTCGCGAAGGTGCGCGGCTACCTGGACGGCGCCGCCGCCGACGTCGCGCTCGGCGGCGACCCTCTCCCCGGGCCCGGCTACTTCGCCGCGCCGACCGTGCTCACCGGCGTCGACAACCGCTCCGCGCTCGCCCAGGAGGAGATCTTCGGACCGGTCCTGGCCGTCATCCCCTTCGACACGCCCGCCGAGGCGCTCCGCCTCGCCAACGACACCGCCTACGGCCTGGCCGCCGGGGTCTGGACGAAGGACGTGGGCCGCGCCCACGCCTTCGCCCGCGATCTCGCCGCCGGGACCGTCTGGGTCAACACCTACGGGCTGCACGATTTCGCGGCCCCCTCCGGAGGCGCCCGCCAGTCGGGACTGGGCCGCGAGCACGGCCGCGAATGGATCCACTCGTACACGGAGGCGAAGGCCGTCCATGTCCAGCTCTGACCCCGTCCTCGACGACTCCGCCCTCGACCACCGGGCCCTCGACCGGTCCGCACCCGACTATGTGATCGTCGGCGGCGGCACCGCCGGACCCGCCCTCGCCGCCCGGCTCGCCGAGGACTCCGACATCACCGTCCTGCTGCTGGAGGCGGGCGGCCCGCTGACCGCGCGGGACAGCCGGATCCCGGCGCTGTGGCCGCGCACGCTCGGCAGCGAGATCGACTGGGGGTTCGCCACGGTCCCGCAGCCGGGACTCGGCGGCCGGGTCGTCGGCTGGCCCCGCGGCCGCGTCCTCGGCGGCTCGTCCGCGCTGAACCTGGGGGGCTGGATCCGCGGCAACCGCGCCGACTACGACGCCTGGGAGGAGTACGGCGGCGCCGGCTGGAACCACGCCACCATGCTCGCGCTGTACCGGCGCGCCGAGGACTCCGGCCGCGGCCCGGCCCCCTGGCGGGGCGTCGGCGGTCCCGTCCGGCTGAGCGAGCCCGGACCGCCGGGCCCCGTCTACGCCGCCGTCGAGCGCGCCGTCGAGGAGGCCGGGTTCGGTGGCCGGACCGACGTCAACGGGCCGGACCAGTTCGGCAGCGACACCCAGGAGATGACCTTCGTCGACGGCGAACGGCACACCCCCGCCGACGGCTACCTGCGCCGCGCGCGGCCCAACCTGGAGGTGCGCACCGGCGCCCGCGCGACCCGGGTCGTCGTGTCGGGCGGCCGGGCCGTCGGCGTCGAGGTGGACGGGCGGCTGATCCGGGCCCGCCGCGAGGTCGTGCTGGCCGCGGGCGCGATCGGCTCGCCGCACCTGCTCCTGCTGTCGGGGATCGGGCCCGCCGCGCACCTCGCCGAGCACGGCGTCCCGGTCGTCGCCGACGTCCCCGGCGTCGGCGCGAACCTGCACGACCACCTGCGCGTGGCGCTGGACGTCCGCGCCGCGCCGGGGGTGCCGGGGCCGCCGGCGCCGCTGCCGACCGAGGAGAACCTGCGGCTCTGGGGCACGGCGCGGCGGGGGCCGCTGCGCGACCTGGCCGGGGGAGGGGTGGCCTTCCTGCGCACCGACGAGGAGTACTGCGCCCCGGACGTCGAGCTGCTCATCGGCACCGGCCCCTCGCCGGACCGTCCGGACCGCACCGGCTACATGATCGCCCCGGTCGTGCTGCAGCCGCAGAGCCGGGGCACGCTCCGGCTGGCCTCCGCCGACCCGTCCGCGCCGCCCCTGCTCGACCCCGCCTACCTGACCGAGCCGGAGGACCTGGCCACCCTCGTCCTCGGCCTGCGCGCCGCGCTCTGGATCACCGAGCAGCCCGCCCTCGCCCCCTACACCGCGGAGCGGTCACTGCCGGTGGACGGCACGCAGCGGGAACTGGAGGATTACGTCCGGGCCAACGCCGACACCGTCTTCCACCCCGTCGGCACCGCCAGGATCGGCCGCGACGACGACCCGCTCGCCGTGGTCGACGCGAGGCTCCGGGTGCGCGGCGTGCGCGGCCTGCGCGTCGCGGACGCCTCGGTCATCCCCGTCATCACGCGGGGCCACACGATGGCCCCCGCCGTGGTGGTGGGCGAGCGCGCCGCCGACCTGATCCTCTCCGACCACCACTCCGGCTCCGGACTCACGGGGTGAGGCCCGGCCGCCGAAGGGCCTCGCGGGCGGCGCGGAGCAGGGCCTCGGCGCGGGGGTGCTCGACGAGCTCCCCGCCGAGCAGGTCCAGGGCCGGCAGCAGGCTGCCGGCCGGGACGCCGCGCGCCGTGAGGATGCCGGCGGTCCAGGTCAGGAACCCCGTGAACAGCTCCGGGTCGTCCACGTACAGGGCCGTGCCGAGGAACTCGACGATGTGCGCGACGTCCTCGGCGGCGTGCCGGCGCTGCCTGTCGCTGTACCCGGCCATCGCGGGCACGCGCTCCTCCAGCCCCCGCATCACGTGCCGGACCAGCCGCGTCGCCGACTGCGCGACGTGGGTGTACTCCTGGTCGGCCAGGTGCGGCAGATCGTCGACGGGCTGGTGCGCGGGCGCCGGCGCGGGC
>NZ_CAACVB010000360.1 GCF_900659635.1 Actinomadura roseirufa
GGGGCCGGCCGGCGCGGCGCCCTGGATGTCCAGCGGGAGCCCGAGCAGCACCGTGCGGCGCTCGGTCACCGCGATGCGGCAGGCGCGGGCGACGTCGGCGAGCGCGGTCTGCGGCGAGTGCACCCGCTCGGGGACGGCGCCGACGGCCGCGGCGAGCGCTGCCTGGTCGACCCGGAAGTTGGAGCGGACGTCGGCGGCGGCCACCTCGCCCGCCAGCACCAGCAGCGGGGTCCGGCTCTTGGCGGCCTCGGTGATGCCGGTGAGCGCGTTGGTCAGGCCGGGGCCCTGGTGCACCGACAGGACGCCGAGCCCGCCGCCCACCCGCGCGTACGCGTCGGCCATGGTCGCCGCTCCGCCCTCGTGCCGGGCCGCGACGAACCGGGCGCCGCCGGCGACGAGCGCGTTGGTGACGTGGAAGTTCCCGCTGCCGACGACCCCGAACACCGTCTCGGCTCCGTGCCGCGCGAGGGCCTCGCCGACCGCCGCCGCGACGTTCATCGCTCGACCAGCGCGAGAACGCGCGCCGGGCCGCCCGAGCCGGCCACGATGGGCAGCGGGCCGGCGATCAGCACCGCTCCGAGCGCGGGCAGCCGGTCCAGGTTCCGCAGCTGGGTGAGGCCGTACTTGCCGGCCCCGAGGAAGTAGGAGTGGCACGGGAACGGCGGGTCGAACCCGTGGGCGGCGCCCGCGTCGGTGCCCACCGTCTCCACGCCGAGGCCGATCAGCGGCGTCTCCTCGGCGAGCCAGCGGGCGCACGCCGCCGACACGCCCGGGGTGTGCGGGCCGCGCTCGTCGGCGTTGAGGAAGGCGTCCTGGTCGCCGGCCCGCGCGTTCCAGCCCGTCCGCAGGAGCAGCCAGCCGCCCTCGGGGAGCGGCCCGTGCTCGCCCTCCCAGTCGCGCACGTGCTCGGCCTCCAGCAGGAAGTCGGGGTCGGCCGCCGCCCGCGCGGACACGTCCAGGACGGCGGCGGGCGCGACCAGGCGCTGCGGCGCGACCTGCGAGACGTCCTCCCCGTCGCGGCCGGTGGCCCAGTGGACCGGCGCGTCGAAATGGGTACCGACGTGCTCGCCCATCTCCAGGTCGTTCCAGTACCAGGCCGGGCCGCGCTCGTCGTAGCGGCTGATCTCCCGGCGGGAGAACGGGACCGTGTTGGCGAACGGTTCGGGAAGGCGGAGGACCGGCGTGCGCTCCGAGAGCGGGGCGGTGAGGTCGACCACCTCGACGGAGCGGGCGGCGACGGCGGCGAGGAGCTGGGCGAGGACGGGCATCGTGCCTCCGGCGCGGCTGAGGGGTACTCGCGGCGCTCCCGAACGTATCGCAGTCGGGTCCGCCGCACCGGGCGCCCGGAAAGGAAGCGCCGGAAAGGAAGCGGCGGCCCGGTGGAGCCGTTTCGGCCCCTGAGCCGGCGCCCTAGTGCTCCGCGAGCCAGGGATAGCGGCCGGTGTCGGCGCCCGCGTAGTCGGGGTCGAGGTAGATGAACACGCGCTGGATCTTCCAGTCGCGGATCTCGAACACGTCGCACCAGCGCCCGGCGCCCCACTCGGGCACGCCCGCGCGCCACGTCCCGTCCCGGTGCTCGCCGTGGCTGGTGCCCTCGGCCACCAGGGTGTCCCCGCCCGAGAAGACCCAGTTCAGCGTGGCGTAGTGGTGCTCGATCGCGCGGATCGTCGCGCCGACCTCGGCGAACATCCGCCCGATGGCCGCCTTGCCGGTGGCGAGGCCCCATTTGGGGAAGTAGACCTGCGCGTCGTCGGCGAACAGGTCGAGCAGCGGCGCGCCGTCGGAGGTGACGCCGCCGTTGTCGAACCCCTTGAGGTACTCCAGTGCCACCGACTTGCGCTGCTCGTCCGTCATCGTGTGCCCGCCGAGTGCCATCAGCCCGCCCGTCCGCGTCGCCGGAATCGCCCCGCCGACGGTACAACGCCCGGCCCGTCCCCGTCTCGAGCCCGCGTGAGCCCAGGGGAACGCCCCGGTCCCGGAGCGAGCTCCGCCACCAGCAGGTTAGGCTTACCTAAATAGCTGTGACGGCATCGGAGGGCTGTATGGCGACGGAACCGGCGCGCAAGGGGCCGCGGCTGAACCGGGGCACGGTGCTGCGCACCGAGCGCCTCACCCCGCACATGATCCGCGTGGTCCTCGGCGGCGAGGCCCTCGCGGGGTTCGGCGCGGGCGCGTTCACCGACCACTACGTGAAGCTCCTGTTCCCGCAGCCGGACGTGGACTACCCCGAGCCGTTCGACCTCGAGCGGGTCCGCGCCGAGATGCCGCGCGACCAGTGGCCGAGCACCCGCACCTACACCGTCCGGTCGTGGGACCCGGAGGCGGTCGAGCTGACCATCGACTTCGTCCACCACGGCGACAAGGGCCTCGCGGGCCCGTGGGCGGCGCGCGTCCGGCCGGGCGAGGAGATCCTGTTCAACGGGCCGGGGGGCGGCTACGCGCCGAGCCCCGCCGCGGACTGGCACCTGCTGGTGGGCGACGAGAGCGCCCTCCCGGCCATCGCCGCGTCGCTGGAGCGGATCCCCGAGGGCGCCCCGGCCCGGGTGTTCGTCGAGGTGGCCGGGCCGCAGGAGCGCCAGGAGCTGGCGACGCCCGCCGACGCCGAGATCGTCTGGCTGTACCGCGGCGGCGGCGAGGTCGGCGGGCTGCTGGTGGAGGCCGTGCGGAAGCTGGAGTTCCCGGAGGGTGAGGTGCACGCCTTCGTGCACGGGGAGGCCACCTTCGTCAAGGCCCTGCGGCGGCACCTGCGCGTCGACCGCGGGCTGCCGCTGGAGCGGCTCTCGATCTCCGGGTACTGGCGGCGCGGCCGGGACGAGGACGGCTGGCAGTCGTCCAAGCGCGACTGGAACCGCCAGGTCGAGGAAGAGGAGGCGCGGGCCCTGGCCTGACGGCTCGGGTCAGGCGGTCGCCTCGGCGCCGGCGGCGGCCGGTCCCTCGTCGGCGAAGCCGGGCAGCCAGCGCTCGGCCTCGGCGCGGAAGGGGCCCTCGGCCTCGAGCTGGCACAGCACGCCGCCGCACCCCGACAGGGCGCGGCTGACCGCGAGGTACTGGGGCGGCAGCCGCAGCTGCCGGGCGAGCGCGCCCGGCCGCATGTCGGAGGCCAGGCCGAAGCCGCGGGCGGTCTGCTCGCGCAGCCACGCCCGCGAGTACCGGAACCGCGGGACCGCGAACGGCGCGGCGTGCGGCGCGACGAGCGCGGCGACCTGCGCGGGGTCCACCTCGCCGTCCGGGGCGAGGAAGCCCTCCTCGCGCAGGACCCGCACCATCTCGTCCGGGTCGCCGAGCGTGCCGATGCGCAGCAGCCGGCCGATCGACCACTGCAGCTCGGCCGGGACGCGGGCGGCGCCGCCGAAGTCCATGACGCCGAGGCGCCCGTCGTCCAGCAGCCGGAAGTTGCCCGGGTGCGGGTCGATGTGGATCATCTCGCAGCGGGCCGGGCCGGACAGCAGGAAGCGGAACAGCAGCAGCCCGGCGCGGTCGCGCTCCTCCCGGCCCCCTCCGGCGATCACCTGGGCCAGCGGCGTGCCGTCCAGCCACTCGGTGATCAGCACGTCGCCCGCCTGGGCGACGACGGCCGGGACGAGGATGTCGGGGTCGCCCGCGTAGGCGTCGTGGAAGGCCGTCTGCGCGCGGGCCTCGTCGAGGTAGTCGAGCTCCTTCTCCAGCCGCCGCCTGAGGTCGGCGATCACCGGCTTGACCTCCACGCCCGGGAACAGCGGGGTGAAGAGCCTGCTCAGCCTGGAGATCTGGGCGAAGTCGCTCATCAGCGCCTGGGCGGCGCCGGGGTACTGGACCTTGACGGCGACGGCGCGGCCGTCGTGCCACACCGCCCGGTGGACCTGCCCGATGGACGCGGCGGCGGCCGGCCGGTCGTCGAACTCGGCGAACCGGTCGCGCCAGTCGGGCCCGAGCCCCTCGGCGAGCACCCGGTGCGTGGTCGCGGCGGGCATCGGCGGAGCCGCCTCCTGGAGCCGGGTGAGGCTCGACCGGAACGGCCCGGCGACCTCCTCGGGCAGCCCCGCCTCGAAGATCGACAAGAGCTGGCCGACCTTCATCGCGCCGCCCTTGAGCTCGCCGAGCACGGCGAACAGCTGCTCGGCGGTGCGGCGCTGGACCTCCAGCGCGACGGCCTCGGCCGGCCGGCCGATCGTGCGCTTGCCCAGCCCGAGCGCGGTGCGCCCGGCGAAGCCGAGCGGCAGGGTGGCCAGCTTGGCGGTCCGCGTCACGGCGCGGCGCGGTATGTCAGTCACGGCCCGACCGTCCCTCGCTCGACGATGCCGACGATGCGTACAAAGATCTTCAGCCTCTCATGGCAGGCGAATACCACAATATGGTCATTCCCCATAAAAGACTCAGCGTTGGACGGGCCCGGGAGATTCCCGGCCGCGAACCGGGCCGGACTCCTCGCGATCGAAAGACTACGGAGTGTGATCAAAGGGTAGCTAGGGGAGGTGACAGAGAAACATGGGGGCGCCGGACGCAAGGGCCGGCTGCTGATCATCGGCGGGGCGGAGAACCGGACCTGCGGCGCCGGCCCGCTCGAGACGTTCGTCGAGCTGGCGGGCGACGCCGACGCCCGCATCGTGGTCGTGACGACCGCCACCGAGGTGCCCGAGGAGGTCGCCGAGGAGTACACCGCCGTGTTCGGCCGGCTCGGCGTGTCCTCAGTGCGGGAGCTGCGCCTGCTCGGCCGGGCCGCGGCCGACGACGCGGCGACCCTGCGCGCCCTGGACGCCGCCACCGGCGTGCTGTTCAGCGGCGGTGACCAGTCCCGGATCAGGACCCTGGTGGGGTCGCGGACGAACGAGCTGCTCAAGCGGCGCCTCGCGCAGGAGGGCCTGGTCATCGCGGGCACGAGCGCCGGCGCGACCGCCATGGGCCACTGGATGATCCTCGGCGGCCACGGCCACGAGGTCGCCGCGTCCAGCGTGCAGGTCGGGCCGGGCCTCGCCCTGATCGACAACGTGCTCATCGACATGCACTTCAACGAGCGGGGGCGGCTGCCCCGGCTGCTCAGCGGGATCGCGCTGGACACCCGGCTGCTCGGCGTCGGGATCGACGAGGACACCGCGATCGTCGTCGGCGACGGCCACTTCGCGGTGGTCGGCACCGGCGTCGTCACCGTCGTGGACGCGGGCCAGTCCACCGTCGCCTACGCGGCCTCGGACGACGAGCCGATGGCGATGTTCGACGTGTCGCTGCACCTGCTGCCCGCCGGCTGCTCGTTCCAGATGAACGACCGGCTGCCGGCCGTCGGCAGCATGCGCGGTCCCGGGGAGGAGTAGCCCGTGCGGCTCGATCACGTCCGCCGCCTGAGCGGCCCGAATCTCTACCTGTCGCGGCCCGTCGCGGTCGCGCGGCTCGACCTGCGGGGCCTGACCGGTCACGAGACCACCGACCATCCCGGCTTCGCCGGCCGGATCATCGCGGCGCTGCCCGGGCTGACCTCGCACCACTGCTCGGCGGGGCGCCCCGGCGGGCTGCTGGAGGCGATGGCGCGGGGCACCTACTTCGGCCACGTCACCGAGCACGTCACGCTGGAGCTGTCCGGGCTGATCGGCCGGGAGGTGTACTTCGGCCGGACGGTGCGCGCGGGCGGGCCCGGCCAGTACGAGGTGGTGCTGGAGTGCCCGCGGGACGAGCCGGTGGGCTCGGCGGTGGTGGAGCGGCTGATCGGGCTGGCCCTGCGGCTGGTGGACGGGGCGCTCGCCGGGCGGGTGCCCGACCCGTCCGGCGAACTGGCCGAGGTCGCCGCGGCGCACGAGCGCGAGCGGCTGGGGGTGAGCACCTCGGCGCTGGCGCGGGCGGCCCGGCGGCGCGGGGTGCCGGTCCGCCGGGTCGGCGACCTGAACCTGCTGCGGCTCGGGTACGGGCGGCACCGCCGCACCGTCTGGGCGGCGATGACCGACGGCACGTCCGCGATCGGCATGGAGGTCGCCGCCGACAAGCGGCTGGCGCACCGGCTGCTCGGCGAGGCCGGCGTCCCGGTGCCCGAGGGGCGGGTGGCGGCCTCCCCCACCGCGGCGCTGGAGGCGCTGCGGGAGATCGGCCCGCCGGTGGTGGTCAAGCCGCTGGCGGGGCACCAGGGCGAGGGCGTGCACATCGAGCTGCGCGACCCGGCCGAGGTGCTGGCCGCCTTCGCGGCGGCGGCCGGGGACGGCGGCGAGGCGCTGGTCGAGTGCTACGTCCCGGGCCGGGACTACCGGGTGCTCGTGGTCGGCGGGCGCGTCGCGGCGGCCGCCGAGCTGACCGCGGCGCGGCTGACCGGCGACGGGACCGCGACGGTCGCCGCGCTGGTGGCGCGGGTCAACGCCGACCCGGCCCGCGGCGAGGGCCACGACC
>NZ_CAACVB010000361.1 GCF_900659635.1 Actinomadura roseirufa
CCCGGCTCGGGCTGCCCGCCGCCGTGCCGCTCGCGGTCTGCGTCGGCCGGCTGACCCGGCAGAAGGGGCAGGACGTGCTCGTCGCGGCCTGGCCCGCCGTCGCCGGGCGATGTCCGTCCGCGCGGCTCGCGATCGTCGGCGACGGCGAGGACCGCGACCGGCTGGCCGGGCGCCCCGTCCCCGGCGTCCTGTTCGTCCCCGCCGTGCAGGACCCGCGCGACTGGCTGGCGGCGGCGAACGTCATCGTGCTGCCCTCCCGCTGGGAGGGACTGCCGCTGACGGCACTGGAGGCCCTGGCCACGGGCCGCTGCATCGTCGGCACGGACATCCCGGGGCTCGCCGAGGTCGTCCGGCCCGGCGTCGGGGCGCTCGTGCCGGTGGACGAGCCGGAGCCGCTCGCGGAGGCGATGGCGGCCCGGCTGCTGTTCCCCGGCGTCGCGGAGGAGGAGGGCCGGGCGGCCGCCGCCGCGGCGGCGGCGTTCGACGTCACCGGCACCATGGAGCTGCTGGCGGCGGTCACCCGCGAGGTCCTCGGCGGCGCCGAACCCCCGGACGAACGGCAGGCCGATGGACGGGCGGCGGGCGAGCCCGCCGGCGTCCCGGCTCCCGCGCTCCCGGTCGCCGCCGCTCAGCCCACGTCCCTGGCGGTGGGCGGCGCAGGTCCCGGCCGCGGGCCCCGCGGCGGAGCCGACGTGGGCGTGCTGGACGGGGACCCGTTCCCCGGCACCGGGCCGGGCGCCGTTCGCGGCGCGGCGGGCGGGTCGGCGCGTCCCGGCCCCGCTTGTTCCGCACCCGCGTGTTCGAGCCCTGCCTGTCCCGGACCGGCGTGTCCCGGCCCGGACGGTGGAGTACCCGGCGGTGCGGACGCCTGTGGTTCGGCGGGCGGTGCGGTGGGGGTCGCGGGCGGTGCGGCGGGCGGCGCCGGAGGGGCGGCCGGAGGCGGGCCCGAGGGCGGCGGGGACGCCGGTCCGGCGGGCGGCGCGGCCGGCGGCGGGACCGTCGGGGCGGGCCCGCCCGGCGCGTCCGGTCCACCGAAGAGCTCCCGGTAGCGATGGGCGGACCGCGGGTTGGCGTGCCCGCAGCCCCACACGCCGTGCGGGCAGTAGTCCGTGATCGTCTGGTAGGCGACGTTATGCGCCGCCATCCAGTCGTGCATTCCCTGGATATATTCCGGGTTGTCGTAGTTGCGGAACAGTCCCCATTCTGGAAAAGAGATGGGTTTACCGTGGGCGGCGGCGAAGTCGGATTGCTCGCGCAGCCCGAGCGGTTCGTTGATGTAGTCCGCGAAGGACTCGCCCGCGGGCTGGTCGTAGCTGTCGGAGCCGACGATGTCGACGACGTCGTCACCCGGATAGCACTCCGTCCAGGGGATCTCGTCCCGGCCGCGCGTGGCCGCGAAGTCGAACCGGAAACGGGCGCCCGGCGAGCCGCGCATGGCGGCGACGATCCGGCGCCAGTACTCCTTCCAGGCGGCGGGGTTCGGCGAGCAGCGCCCCCCGTAGGTCTCCCCGTTCATCTCCCAGCCGAGCACGATCACCGCGTCCGGCGCGCCGACGAGGACGAGATGGTCGGCCAGGGTCCGGTAGTGAACGTCGAACGCGCCCGCCGCACCACCTCTGAGCAGCGACGACGACACGTTCCGGGACAGTCCCGCCTCGTTCGGGGCCATCATCGGCACGTTGATCACCAGCTGCCGGCGCGGGTCGTTCTGCTTCCACCGCGCCCACGGCCACAGGATCTCCTCCGGCCCCTCGACGTTCCTCCAGTCGTCCCCGGGCAGGTAGGTGTGCCCCACCGTGACCACGGCGCCCAGCCACTGCTGGAAGCCGTCCACTCGTTCCACGCCTTCCGGGCCAGAGCCAAGAAATGCCCCCAAAGGCACACGATTCATAAAGAGCTCGGCGGAGCGCGGCTGCAGCCAGGTGACCAGTGTCGACGCGGCGAGCACGACCAGCGCCGCGGATCCGAGCAGAACGGGCGGGAGCGGGCAGAAAGGGAACGGCCTTTTGCGTCCACGCGCGAATGGCCGCCCCGCTGGATGGATATCCGCAGCTCGCATGCGTATTGTTATGCCCTCCGGCCACCGCCGCGAACAAATCGGCCCGGCGGCCGCCGCGAGACTTTACCCGGTACCGGGGAAACCTGTGACAAGGAAAGCCGTCGCCATGATGATCTGCAAACCACGCCGCGATCCTTTGGAATCGGCCGACCGAAGCGGATGTCCCTGACCATGCAGTCCCCGCCGCGCCTCGACACCGGCCTGCCCGTCCTGCTGCTGCGCACCGACCGCAATCCCTTCCACCACGGGACGCTCGGCGCCATCCGGACCCTCGGCCGCGCCGGGGTACCCGTGCACGCCATCCTGGAGGACCCGCGCAACCCGGCGGGCCGGTCCCGCTACCTGCACCGCGGGCACCCCTGGGCGCCGCCGGCCGACCGTCCCGCCGCGCTGCTGGACCACCTGCGGGCGATCGGCGAACGGGTCGGCGGCCCGGCGCTGCTCCTGCCCATGGACGACGCCGGCGCGATCTTCGTCGCCGAGCACGCGGACGCCCTGACCGGCCGCTTCGTCTTCCCGCGCCAGGACCCGGACGTCCCGCGCCTCGTCGCGGACAAGGCCAGGCTCGGCGCGGCCTGCCGCGAGCACGGCCTGCCCTGCCCGGACGCTCGCACCCCCGCCACGCCCGCCGAGGTCGACGACGCCGCCGCCGAGCTGGGCCTGCCGCTGGTCGCCAAATGGGCGCGGCCGTGGCGGCTCGGGCCGGGACGGCGCAGCACCACCCTCGTCCACACCACCGAGCAGGCGCACCTCCTGTTCGCGGCGCGCGACCGGGACCCCGCCCCGGAGGAGGGCGCCGGGCCGCTGATCCTTCAGCGGCGCATCCCGCCAGAGGGCGGCGACTGGTTCTTCCACGGCTACTTCGACGCCGACCTCACCTGCCTCTACGGCGGGACGGGCCGCAAGCACCTCGCGCACCCGCCGCACGCCGGGCACACCGTCTCCGGCGAGTGGGTCGCCAACCACGAGCTGGAGCGCCTCGCGGTCGACGCCGTCCGCAGGCTCGGCTGCCGCGGGCTCGTCGACCTGGACTTCCGGCTCGACGCCGCGTCCGGCGCCTACCACCTCCTGGACTTCAACCCGCGGATCGGCGCCCAGTTCCGGCTGTTCGCCGACCGGCAGGGCCTCGATCTCGCGCGGGTCCTGCACCTGGACCAGTCGGGCCGCGAGATCCCGCGCCCGCGCCCGGCGTTCGGCCGCAACCTGCTGGTGGAGAACCACTTCCTCCAGCACGCGGCCGCCCGGCCGCTGCTGCGCGCCGGCCGGTTCGGCCCGCTCCGCCGGGCCGACGAGCTGGCCTGGTACGCCGGCGACGACCTGCCGCCCTTCCTCGCGATGGGCCGGCAGAGCGTCCTGCGCGCGGCCCGGCGGCTCCGCACCAGGCACCGGGGCTGACCGGCGTCGGCCGGCGCCTCCGGCGCTCCACGAGCAAGCATCCAGACACACACGGGGGAACGAGAATGAACGACTCGGCCAGCGACGTCGTGATCGTCGGCGCCGGGCCCTACGGGCTGTCGACCGCGGCCCACCTGCAGAACGTCGGGCTCGCGGTCAGGGTCATCGGCACGCCGATGCGGTTCTGGGACGCCAACATGCCCGAGGGCATGTTCCTGAAGTCCGAACCCTTCGCCTCCAGTCTCGGGGCACCGAGACCGGGGCTGCGCTTCACCGACCGCCATCCCGAATTCACCACGGGACGGCCCATTCCACTCGACACGTTCGTGGCCTACGGGCGCTGGTTCGCCGCCGAGGCCGTGCCGGGCACCGAACCCGACGAGGTCTCCAGCGTCGAACGCGGGGGACCGGCGGGGTACGTGGTCACGCTGTCCACCGGCGAGGTCGTCGCGTCCCGCGCGGTCGTCCTCGCCGTGGGCGTCGGGCCGTTCGCGCACGTCCCGGACGAGCTGGCCGGGCTGCCGTCCTGGCTGGTCTCGCACAGCAGCGCCCACCGCGACCTCGGCCTGTTCGCGGGCAAGGAGGTCGCCGTGATCGGCGCCGGGCAGTCCGCGCTGGAGACGGCGGTGCTGCTGGCCGACGCCGGTGCCGACCCGCACCTCATCGCGCGGCGGGGGACGCTCGACTGGAACACCGTCCCCGCCGAGCGGCGCTCGCCGCGGGACCTGGCCCTCGGCGGCCCCCGGTCCGGCCTCGGCACCGGCTACCGGACCTGGCTGTACGCCGAGCGGCCGGGGCTCGTCCGGCACCTGCCGCAGCGGACCCGGCAGCGGCTCGTCCGCGAGACGCTGCCGCCCGCCGGCTCCTGGTGGCTGCGCGAGCGGCTGGACGAGCGGGTGCGGGTCACGACGGGCCGCCGGCTCGCCAAGGCGGTCGAGGACGGCGACGGCGTCGCCCTCACCACCGTCGACCGCACCGGTCGGCGCCTGGTCACCGAGGTCGAGCACGTCATCGCCGCCACGGGGTACGTGCCGGACGTCCAGCGGCTCACGGTGCTCTCGCCCGAGCTGCGCGTCCGGATCGACACCCGGCTCGGCTCGCCGGTGCTCAGCCGCGACTTCGAGTCGTCCCAGCCCGGTCTCTACTTCGCGGGGCTGGCGGCGGCGGCCACGTTCGGGCCGGTCATGCGGTTCGTGCACGGCTCCGGTTTCGCGGGCCGCCGGATCGGGCACCACATCATCCGCCAATTCTCGTCGGACGCCGCGCCCACGGGACGAACCGGAACGCCCCAGACCGCCGAGCCCTCACAACGCTGACCGCACGGCACTGAGCCGAGTCGGGCAGGTAGGTGTCGCACAGCGATGCCCGGCCGTCACACGGCACGCGGCCTGTCCGTTTGAGTCAAACCTCAAGCGGACAGGCCGCGAAGCACCGGCGAGGGCACGGCCAGGAGAGCGAGCCGCAGGCAAAGGCGGCGGACCCGCCTTGCCCGGGACACAGCAAGGCGCCAGGCGGGCCCGGGAGAAACGCGGCCCGGTGGATGATTCGCAACAGTCTCGGCCCGCACGCGAGCGCGCGCCCTGACCGGCGGGGGCGACGCCGAAGGCGAGCCCCCGCCGGGAAGATCGCGAAGCGAGTCGCGCTCGCACAAGCACGGTCACGAAGCGAGCGCCAGCGAGCGAAGTGGGCCGGGATTGCAATCAGGCCCGCGAGCGTCGGCGTTCCCGTTCGGCTCGTGCGGTGGCCAGGCTCCAGTGCCAGCGGGAGTACAGCGTCCAGGACCAGGCGGACGGCGGCGGGCGCCGGCCGGGCATGCCGGAGGACGTGGCGGACGTGCCGATGGTCGTGGTGAGGCCGCCGGCGGGGCGGTCGGCGAAGCGGCCGGCCACCCGCCGCGGGGCGGTGCGCCGGCGCGCCGGGAGCAACCGGATGATCGGGGACGAGGGGACGGGCATCGGTGGGCTCCTCGGACGCGGGGCGGCGCGGGCGGCGCCGGTCACCGGCCCGGTCGCCCGCTCACCGAATGTAGCGCAACCGATACCGGCCGCCATGCTTCTCCCGGCGGCCGGGTAAACGTCCGGCCAAGGACCTTTCCGGAGATCTTGCCCGTGGTCGTCCCGCGCATGGGACGCGGTGAGGCCGATTCCGCCGGATCCGGCCGCCGGGCGTCTGGGACGGGGACCACCGGGCAGCGAATTATGAAAAACAGGACAATAGCCTCCGATTAGCCTCGATATCCCTGGAAAACGGGCTAAGAGCAAACAGAATTCATGGCTCGGTCAATCCTTGGCAATGAGGACGGGACACGTCGGCGAGCGCGCTTTTCGGACGGCTTCCCGGCGCGCCTCAACGGCGCGCCCATCACCGCTCTGAAGTGCGACGACAGTGTGATCGAGAGAAGACACGCCGCCGGGTGGAAGCATTAGTGCGCGCATTCGCGTGAGGCGGTGCTACGGTCGGACCGATCGCAGGCGGGTCACCGCCATGCGCACCCGCTTTCGCGGGCGACCGGCCCGGAAGGAATTCCGGGCGGACGGCCACGCGAACGGCAGGCGAAAGCAGGCCGGGCGAGCGGAACCACGAACAAGCAACGGCGGAAGCGACGCGCGGTCACGGCCGGGCGGCCGGAGAGACGAAGGAGAACGGCGATGGAGTCCGCACCGATCCACGGCGGGGCGCAGTGCCCCCGGGATCGGTACCGGCACGCCCTCCTCACCCTCCTGGCCCGGCTGGCGGCCGTCGCCGGTCTCGCGTTCGCGGGCTGGCTCGTCCTCTCGGCGCTCGGCGAAACCGCCTTCGCGTCGCAGCGGGACGGCGCGGGGCAGCGCGGCCCGGCGGCCGCGGCCCCCTCCCTCGCGGCGGCCTCCACCGG
>NZ_CAACVB010000362.1 GCF_900659635.1 Actinomadura roseirufa
GATCCTCGTGGGGCTGCTGGAGCGGTACTGGGCCGCCGCGGTCGAGCCGTTCTGGCCGCGGATCCGCGACCTGCTGGAGGGCGACGTGCTGCGCCGCACCCGCGCGCTGGCCGCGCACGGCGCGGCGGGCGTGTTCGGCGACCTGCACGAGGCGGTGGCCTGGCGCGCCGGGACGCTGCGCGTCGACCGCCGCTGGCGGTTCCGCGGGGAGCTGGCCGGGCGCGGCCTGCTCCTCGTGCCGAGCGCGTTCGTCTGGCCGGACGTGTCGATCATGGCGCCGCCCTACCAGCCGATGCTGAGCTACCCGCCGACCGGCGTGGGGACGCTCTGGGAGACGGGCCGTACCGAGAGCGGCCGGCGGGCCGCGGACCCGCTCGCCGCGCTGCTCGGCCGCAGCCGCGCCGCGCTGCTCGCCGCGCTCGCGACGCCCGCGTCCACGACGGAGCTGGCGGGGCGGATCGGGGTGACGCCGGGGGCGGTGAGCCAGCATCTGGCGGTGCTGCGCTCGTGCGGGCTGGTCACGGGGCACCGCCTCGGGCGCCGCGTGCTGTACGTCCGCACCGCGGAGGGCGACGCGCTGGCCGCGCGCGGACGGCCGCCGGGCGGGCGGGGTCAGCGCAGGGAGGCGAGGGCGTCCAGGCGCAGCGCGCCGGGGCCGGTCTCGGAGGCGTAGCGGCCGGACTCGGCCAGCCAGTCCAGATGCGCGCGGGGGGTGTCCAGCAGCACCTTGACGACCTGCGCGGACGCGGCGCGCTGGGCGACCGTCAGCTGGAGCCGGTCGAGCATCTCCGGCAGCCGCCGCGCGGCCTTCCAGGCGTCCTCGATCCGCCCGGCGACCAGGTCGACGACCACGCCGGCCGCGGCGGCGGGGTCCAGCCCGTCGGCCCGCGCGATCACCGCGGGCAGGTCGTGGACGTCCCCGCGGGCCGCCTCCAGGTCGTGGGAGGCGAGGTCGTTCGCCCAGGCCACGACGTCGGCGACGCTGTCGGCGAGGGTCTTCCAGCCGGGGGTGCGCAGCAGCCGCGGCGCCAGCTCGACGCCGAGCACGGGCTCGATCAGGTCGTACAGGAAGGGGCCGCACGCCCGCCGGCGCAGCGGCGCGAACTCGGCGGGCGAGGGGGTGTGCCCGATGCGCCGGTTGACGGCCTCCTCGGCGCAGCCGTCGCGGTGGGACTCCAGGTGCAGCATGAAGCGGCGGCGCCAGTCCCGCGACATCCCGCGGGAGGTGGTGTGCCACAGCTCCACCAGGGTGGCCTCCAGGGGCCGCGCGCCCGGCCGGGCGTGGCCGCGCCGCATCGCGCGGAGCAGATCGTCGTAGAGGGCGTGGACGGCGCTGCCGCTGTCGGCGAGCGGCGGGTGGTCCAGCGTGTCGTCCAGGGCCAGGGTCCAGGTCAGCCAGCGGGCGAACAGGTCCACCGCGGCGAGTTCGGCGTCGGGGAAGATCCGCGCGGCGAGCCGCTCGCACCTGGCGCGGCCGAGCGGCGAGGTGTCGGGGTCGCCGAGCACCAGACCCCGTCCGCGCGCCCAGGTCTCCACCTGCGCACACAGCTGCCACGACTCCGGATGCATGGCCGAGGGGGTGGCCAGCGGGGCCACCCGGTCGGTCGTCGAGAGAAGAAGTGAGATGTCCACGACCCGGCTCACGCTAATGACCGATTCGGGTCCTTCCCATGATCGCCACGTCAATTTTTGGGGAAGGACGCATCAGGGAAGAGTCATGGCTGAGTCTGCCCTTCCCCTCGGCCGACGTGGCAGAGTTCGTTGATCATGAAGGACCGATCCAGGAGGACACGTGTCCGGACGGAGTACGGCGGCGGCGTTCTGCGCGACCCTGGCGGCGGTGGCGCTGTCCGCGGCGGCCTGCGGAGGCGGTGACGGCGGCACGGTGCAGGGCGTGAAACTGATCAAGAAGGACGCGCTGACCTCGTGCACCCACCTGCCCTATCCGCCGTTCCAGGTCGAGCAGAACGGCAAGGTGGTGGGCTTCGACGTCGACCTGATCGATCTCGTCGCCAAGAAGCTCGGGGTCACGCAGAAGATCATCGACACCCAGTTCGAGACCATGAAGACGGGGGCGGCGCTGAATGCGGGCAAATGCGACATCGTCATGGGCGGCATGACGATCAAGCCGGACCGGGTGACGTTCATGGACGTGTCCAAGCCGTACTTCGACGCCACCCAGGCGCTGCTGGCCAAGAAGGGCAGCCCCATCACCTCCCTGGACGGCGTCAAGACCGCGAAGGCGAAGCTGGGCGCGCAGTCGGGCACCACCGGCGAGGACTTCGTCAAGGGCAAGGGCCTCGACCCGCGCTCGTTCGACAACTCGCTCGCCGAGCTGGACGGCCTGCGCACCGGCCAGGTCGACGTGATCGTGCAGGACTACCCGGTCGTGCGGACCTGGCTGAAGGACCCCGTGAACGCCAAGTACGCGATCGCCGCGAACCTCAACACCGGCGAGCAGTACGGCTTCTGGATCCGCAAGGGCTACAACCCCAAGCTCGTCGAGCTGACGAACCAGGTGATCGAGCAGGCCAAGGCCGACGGCACCTACAAGAAGATCTACGAGAAATGGATTGGCCCGATGCCGAAGGCGGGCGGCCCCGCGTGACGGCGGAGCAGGCGGCGGTTCCGGGCGGGATGTCCCGGCGGCGGCGCCGCCAGATCTCCCTGTGGACCCAGTACGGCCTGTTCGCCGCCGTGGTGCTCGTCGTCGCGCTGCTGGCGGACTGGCCGAAGCTGCGGGTCAACTTCGCCAACTGGGGCGTCGCGAAGGACCTGTTCCCCGACGTCATCACGGTCGGCCTGCGCAACACCGTCGTGTACACCGCCGTGGGCTTCGGCATCGGCCTCGCGCTCGGCCTGGTGATCGCGCTGATGCGGCTGTCGTCGGCGGCGCCCTACCGGTGGTTCGCCACCGTCTACATCGAGGTGTTCCGCGGCCTGCCGCTGCTGCTGATCTTCATCTTCGTCGGCGTGGGGGTGCCGCTGGCCTTTCCCGGCACCACCATCCCCGGCGGCGCGGTCGGGCAGACGGGCGTCGCGCTCGGCGTGTCCGCGGCGGCCTACATGGCCGAGACGATCCGCGCCGGGATCGAGGCGGTCCCGCGAGGGCAGACGGAGGCGGCCCGCTCGCTCGGCATGTCGCACGGCCGGGCGATGGCCTCGATCGTCCTCCCGCAGGCGTTCCGGATCGTCGTCCCGCCGCTCACCAACCAGCTCGTGCTCCTGTGCAAGGACTCCTCGCTCGTGCTGTTCCTCGGCGTCACGCTGGAGCAGCGCGAGCTGACCAAGTTCGGCCGGGACCTCGCGGGCCAGCAGGGCAACACCACACCGATCATCGTGGCCGGGATCTGCTACCTGGTCGTCACGATTCCGCTGAGCCTGCTGGCCAGGCGGCTGGAGGCACGGCGGCACGGGGGGCGGCGATGAAGGACACGCGACCGGGCACGGGCGCCGCGGCGGGCGGCCGGGCCATCGAGATCAGCGGGCTGCGCAAGTCGTTCGGGACGACCGAGGTGCTGCGCGGCATCGACTTCCACGTCGAGCGCGGCGAGGTCGTCTGCGTCATCGGCCCGTCCGGATCGGGCAAGTCGACCCTGCTGCGCTGCGTGAACCTGCTGGAGGAGCCGTCGGCGGGGACGATCCGGGTGGCCGGCGTCGACGTGACGGACCCGGACGTCGACATCGACGCCGTCCGCCGGGGGATCGGGATGGTCTTCCAGTCCTTCAACCTCTTCCCGCACCTGACGGCGCTCGGGAACGTCACGATCGCCCAGCGCAAGGTCCTGCGGCGCGGCCGGGCCGAGGCCGAGCGGATCGCCCGGGAGAACCTCGGCCGGGTCGGGCTGGCCGACCGGGTCGGCGCCTTCCCCGCGCAGCTCTCGGGCGGCCAGCAGCAGCGCGTGGCGATCGCCCGCGCGCTGGCGATGGGGCCCGGGGTGATGTTGTTCGACGAGCCGACCTCGGCGCTGGACCCCGAGCTCGTCGGCGACGTGCTCGGGGTGATGCGCGGGCTGGCGGTGGAGGGGATGACCATGCTCGTCGTCACGCACGAGATGAGCTTCGCCCGCGAGGTCGCCGACCGGGTGGTGTTCATGGACGGCGGCGTGGTCGTCGAGGAGGGTCCGCCGTCCCGGGTGATCGCCGACCCGGCGCACGAGCGGACCCGGGCGTTCCTGTCCCGCGTGCTGGATCCGGCCGCGGCGCGGATCGAGGACGCGGACGCTGCGGTGGACGCCGACGTCGGCGATGCCGCCGCCGAGGACGGCCGCCCGTAGACTGACCGTTAACCGTGCAGACCGCCCCGGATCGGGGGAAACGCACGGAATGGACGGGGCGTTCGCGTAACGTCGCGGTAACAGCGGACGGGCATACTGCAAGGTAGCCGAGCCCGCCGCGCGGCGCCCGGCCCGGCGGGCGCGTGCGGGTCCGGCGGGGAACCACCGAGGGAGAGGGCATTGGACCGACAGCAGGAGTTCGTGCTCCGCACACTGGAGGAGCGGGACATCCGCTTCATCCGGCTGTGGTTCACCGACGTCCTCGGGTTCCTGAAGTCGGTGGCGGTCGCCCCCGCCGAACTGGAGGGGGCCTTCGGCGAGGGGATCGGCTTCGACGGCTCGGCGATCGAGGGCTTCGCCCGGGTCTACGAGGCCGACATGATCGCCAAGCCGGACCCGTCCACGTTCCAGGTGCTGCCCTGGCGCTCGGAGTCGCCGGGCGTGGGCCGCATGTTCTGCGACATCCTCATGCCGGACGGGACGCCGAGCTTCGCCGACCCGCGCTACGTCCTCAAGCGGGCGCTGGCCCGCGCCGCCGATCTCGGGTTCACCTTCTATACCCACCCCGAGATCGAGTTCTTCCTGCTCAACGACAAGCCGGAGGACGGCCGCGAGCCCGAGCCCGCCGATGCCGGCGGCTATTTCGACCACACCCCGCACAGCGCCGCGCACGACTTCCGCCGCAATGCCATCACCATGCTGGAGGCGATGGGCATCTCGGTGGAGTTCAGCCACCACGAGGGCGCCCCGGGCCAGCAGGAGATCGACCTGCGGTACGCCGACGCGCTCACCACCGCCGACAACATCATGACGTTCCGGCTGGTCATGAAGGAGGTCGCGCTGGAGCAGGGCGTGTTCGCCTCGTTCATGCCCAAGCCGTTCACCGAGCATCCGGGCTCCGGCATGCACACCCACATGTCGCTGTTCGAGGGCGACCGCAACGCCTTCTACGAGCCGGGCGCGGAGTACAAGCTCTCCAAGGCCGGGCGCGCGTTCATCGCGGGGCTGCTCCGGCACTCGGCGGAGATCACCGCCGTGTGCAACCAGTGGGTGAACTCCTACAAGCGGCTGTGGGGCGGCGTCGGCTCCGCGGCGGGCGCCGGCGGCGAGGCCCCGTCCTACATCTGCTGGGGCCACAACAACCGGTCCGCGCTCGTCCGGGTGCCCATGTACAAGCCCCACAAGGGCCACTCGACCCGCATCGAGTTCCGCTCGCTGGACACCGCCGCCAACCCCTACCTGGCGTTCGCGGCGATCCTCGGCGCCGGGCTCAAGGGCATCGAGGAGGGCTACGAGCTGCCGCCGGGCGCGGAGGACGACGTGTGGGCGCTCACCTCGGCCGAGCGGCGCGCCCTCGGCATCGAGCCGCTGCCGCAGAACCTGGACGAGGCGATCCACGCGATGGAGCGCAGCGAGCTGATGGCCGACGTCCTCGGCGAGCACGTCTTCGACTTCTTCCTGCGCAACAAGCGCCAGGAGTGGGAGGAATACCGCCGCCAGGTCACCCCGTTCGAGCGGCGCCGCCTCATCGCCGTCCTCTAGCGCGGCCTGGAGCGCTCCTGGAGCGCTCCGGCGCGGGGCGCCGCGGGGACCGGACGCGACCGAAATCTCGTCCGGGCACGGCGGGACGGGACCGCGCGCGCCCGCCGGATTACGGTTGAGGGCGTGAGCGAGCCGTGGACCGATCGCCGCCCTTCCCTGGCGGGCCGCCTGGCGAGGCTGGGCTTCACCGACGCCGGCCGGGCCGGGACCCTCATCCTCGCCGCCGAGCGGGACGGGGGCGCCGAGCTCGGCAACGACCTGCTGGAGGCGCTCGGCGCGACCGCCGATCCCGATCTCGCGCTGGACGGGCTGCTGCGGCTGCTCGCGGCGGCGGACGAGCGGGGCGAGGGCGCCGCGCTGCGGGCCGCGCTGGCCGCCGAGCCGGGCACCCGGGAGCGGCTGCCCATGGTCCTCGGGGTCAGCGCCGCGCTGGCCGACCATCTCGCGCGCCACCCCGGCGACTGGCGGGTCCTGCGGGAT
>NZ_CAACVB010000363.1 GCF_900659635.1 Actinomadura roseirufa
TGCCGCACGTGCGGGTCGCCGACGCCGAGCGCGTCGCCGCCGTCCTGGCCGCCGTGCCCGAACCCAACGCGGCCTGATCCGGCCGCCGGACCGCCGCGGTGATCGTGCCGAGCGCGCTGCCCAGCATCCTGATGGCCCTGCGGATCAGCCTGTCGGTCTCGCTCACCGGCCTGATCGCGGCGGAGCAGATCGGCGCGAGCGAGGGCATCGGCTACCTGGTCACGCTCGCGCAGCAGTACTACCGCAACGACTACATGGTGCTGTGCATCCTGATCTACGCCCTGATCGGACTGGTCATCGACCTGGTGATCCGGGGCCTGGAGCGGGTGGCGATGCCCTGGCGCGGGCGGGCGGCGGCCCGATGAGCGACGTCGCCGTGCGCATCGCCGGGCTGCGCAAGTCGTTCGGCCCGAAGACCGTCCTGGACGGCGTGGACCTGGAGATCCGGCGCGGCGAGTTCTTCGCCCTGCTCGGGCCGAGCGGCACCGGCAAGACCACCCTGCTGCGCCTGCTCGCGGGACTGCAGGCCGCCGACGCGGGCACGGTGCTGGCCGCGCCGCGCCGCACGACCGTCTACCAGGAGCCCCGGCTCGTCCGGGCCCGGCGGGTCCTGCCGAACGTGACGCTGGGCCTGCCGCGCTCGTCCCGCGAGGCGGGCCGGCGGGCGCTCGCCGAGGTCGGCCTCGCCGGGTACGAGCGGGCCTGGCCCGCGACGCTGTCGGGCGGCGAGGCGCAGCGGGTGGCGCTGGCGCGGGCGCTGGTCCGCGACCCGCAGGTGCTGCTGCTCGACGAGCCGTTCGCCGCGCTCGACGCGCTCACCCGGCTGCAGATGCAGGATCTCGTCGCCGAGCTGTGCGCCCGGCACCGCCCGGCGGTCGTCCTGGTCACGCACGACGTGGACGAGGCGCTGCGGCTGGCCGACCGGGTCGCGGTGCTGCGCGCCGGGAGGTTCACCGCCGACCGGATCGTCGACGTGCCCCGGCCCCGCGACCGCGACGACCCGGCCCTCGCCCGCCTCCGCCGGACGTTCCTGTCCCATCTCGGGGTCGACACGGCCCCGGTCCCGAGTTCCGCACCACGTTGAGGAGTGCCGTGTCTTCGGTAGAGAAAATCTGGTTCACCCGCTGCCCGGTGCCGACGGCCAGCGGCCTGGCGCATCGCCAGGGCTGGCTGGAGGAGGCGTTCGGCGCGGCGGGGCTGGAGGTGGGCGTCCTGCAGGACGCCGGCCCGGACCTCGCCCGCCACCACTTCGACCACGACCTCCTCGGGCTGTTCCGCGAGGGCGGGAACGTGCCCGCGCTCGCGGCGCGGTCGGCGGGCGCGCCGACCCGGCTGATCGGGCTGACGTGGATCGAGGAGTGGCAGTCGATCCTCGTGCGGCCGGGGTCGGGCGTCCAGGACGCCGCCGGGCTGCGCGGCGCCCGCGTCGCCCTGCCCGGCTGGGCCGCCGACCGCGCGCGCAGCTTCCCCCGGGCGATGGCGCTGCACGGGGTGAAGGGCGCGCTCGCGCAGGGCGGCCTCACCCTCGACGACGTCACCTTCACCGAGGTCCCGGCGGACCCGGCGCCGTCGGTCGGACGCGACGCCGGTGGCGGCGGCCGGACGTCCTGGCCCGGCCTGGAGGAACTGGCCCGCGGGGAGGTCGACGCGGTCTACGCCAAGGGCGCGCGGGCCGCCGGCCGGGCCCGCGAGCTCGGGCTGTCGGTCGCGGTCGACCTGGACGCCCACCCCGACCCCCGGACGCGCGTGAACAACGGCACGCCGCGTCCGATCACCGTCCACGAGCGGCTGCTGGAGGAGCGGCCCGACCTGGTCGTGACGTTCCTGACGCAGACCCTGCGGGCGGCCGGGTGGGCGGCCGGGAACCTCGGGCCCGTCCGCGAGATCCTCGCCGGCGAGACCCGCTCGGGCGCCGAGGGCGTGGCGGCCGCCTACCGGGGCGCCTTCCACCGCTCGCTGCACCCCGACCTGTCGGAGGAGCGGCTCGGCCTCCTGCGCGTCCAGAAGGACTTCCTGCTGGTGCACGGGTTCCTGGACGCCGACGTGGACCTCGACGCGTGGGTCGCGCCCGAACCGCTGCGCCTCGCCCGCGAGCGCCTGGCCGAGGCGGAGGCGGCATGACCGCCGGTCCCGTCCGGTTCCTCGTCACCCTGCCGTCGCGCGGCGACGGGACGCGCGGGGACTGGGGACCGCCGCCCGCCGCGCCGCCGTCGTTCGTGACCGACCTGCGGCCCGGCGCGTACGGGCCGTTCGACCATCTGGCCCAGGCCGGCCGCGCCGCCGAGATCGTCGGCTTCCACGGCGCGCTGGCCCCCTACGACCCGGGCGGCGAGGAGTCTCTCGTCGTCACGGCGGGGCTGCTGCGCGCGAGCCGGTGGCTGCGGGGCGTGGCGGGCCTGCACCCGGCCGCCGCCACGCCGGTGTACGCGGCGAAGGTGTCGGCGTCGCTGCAGCGGTTCTCCGCCGGGCGGCTCGACTGGCGGCTCGCGGTGGACCTCGATCCGTCCGTCGCGCGGGCGCAGGGCGACTTCGTGGAGGGCGCCGACCGGTACGCGCGGGCCGACGAGTTCCTCACCATCGCCAAGGGCGTGTGGGGCGAGGAGTCCTACACCTACGAGGGACGGTTCTTCCAGGTGCTGGCGGGGGGCTTCCAGGCCCCGCTGGGAAGCAGCGCGTTCCCCCGCGTCCAGCTGACGGGGACGTCGCCCGATGCGCTGGAGCTGTCGGCCCGGCACGCCGACCTGCACGTCTTCGACCACGAGGACGACCGGGACGGCGGCCTGGACGCGCTCATCGCCGGGCTCACCGAACGGGCCGCCGAGCAGGGCCGGACCGTGGAGTACGGGCTGACGCTGCCGGTCCTGGCGCGCGAGGACACCGCGGAGGCCGCCGACGAGGCCGCGCGGCGCGCCGCCGCCGGTGCGCCGCCCGCCGCCCTCACCGGCTCCTACGAGGACGTCGCCGGCGCACTCCGCGGCCTCGCGGCGCGCGGCGTCACCACGTTCGTGCTGGAGGCCGCGCCCCACATCGAGGAGACCTACCGGCTGGGCGAGCACCTGCTCCCCCTGCTGGACGCACCGGACACCACGAGGGAGCACGCGCATGCCGATTGACATCTACTGGCGGATCGGCACCCACGGCGACCAGCGCTCGCTGCGCCGCCGGGTGGCCAGCCGCGGCGACTTCGACCCGGGCGTGCCCGGCGCGATCACGCCGGGCGTCCGCGGCGGACGCGGCGACGGCTACAGCCATCTCGACCACATGGCCGACGTGGCGCGGGCGTCGGAGCTGTCGGGGTTCGTCGGCGGGCTGCTGCCCTCGTTCCCGTTCACCGACGACCCGTGGGCGGCGGCGGCGAGCCTGGCCCGCGAGACCACCACCTACCGGTTCATGATCGCCTACCAGCCGGGGTTCCTGCACCCGGTGCAGGCCGCCCGGATGTCGGCGAGCCTCCAGCGGGCGACCGGCGGCCGGGTGGTCTACAACGTCATCTCCGGCGGCGGCGGGCCCGCCCAGCTCTGGTGGGGCGACAAGGTCGACCACGACGACCGCTACGCCCGCACCTCGGAGTTCCTGGACGTCCTCAAGGGCGTGTGGGACGGCGGACCGTTCGACTACGAGGGCCGCTTCTACCGCGTGGAGGGCGCGGGGCTTCCCGGGCCGCTCGCCGGGCAGCCGTTCCCGGAGATCTACTTCTCCGGCTCCTCGCCCGCCGCGATCCGCGCCGCCGGCCGGCACGCCGACTACTACCTGTCGTGGCTGGAGCCGTTCGATGCCCTGGCCGGCAAGTTCGGGCAGGTCCGCGAGCACTCCGCCGAGCTCGGGCGGGCACCGCGGTTCGCCGTGCGGATCGACGTGCTCGCCCGGGAGACCGAGGAGGAGGCGTGGGAGGAGATCCGGCGCGGCTGGCGGCACGTGGACCCCGCCCAGCTCCGCGGCCCGGCGGAGTCCGGCGACTCGGTGGGCTGGCTGCGCAGCTCGTCCTTCGTCGACTGGCCGGTGACGGACTTCCGTGAGCTGGAGGCGGCGCCGAACGTGTGGGGCGGCTTCCACCTGCTGCGCGGCGGCCCCGCGTTCGGGCTGGTCGGCAGCTACGCGCAGGTCGCCGCGCGGCTGGACGAGCTGATCGGCCTCGGCGTGGACGCGTTCATCCTCGCCGGGGTCCCCCACCTGGAAGAGGCGTACCGCGTGGGCGAGCGGGTGCTGCCGCTGCTGCGCGGACACGACCTGCGCGTGAACGACCTGCCGTCCGGGGGCCAGCGCGACCGCGCCGCGTCCCCCGGATCGTCCCTTGCCTCGATCCCCGTCCCGAGAGGAAACGCCTGATGTCCGACCAGAAGCCCGTCCGCGTGGGCTACTTCCCGAGCAACAACTCGCTGTGGGTGCTGCGGCACCGCGGCATCCTGGAGCGCGACCTCCCGGACGTCGAGTGGGTGGACTTCCGCTCGCTGCCCTCGGGCGCCCGCCCCGCGCCGACCGAGGGCCTGCCGTCCGCGCACGGCGACCACCTGTTCGACGGCGGCTACGACTTCATCGGCACCGGATCGACGCCGCCGGTCACCGCGCAGGCCAAGGGGCACGACATCGTGTACGTGGCGACCTCGGGCTCGCGGCACGAGAACGGCCGGCTCGTCGCCCACGCGGACTCGGGCATCGAGTCGCCCGCCGACCTCAAGGGCAAGCGGGTCGCGCTCGGGCACGGCTCCTGGCAGACGACGCTGCTGCTGTTCGCGCTCGACGACGCCGGGCTCGGCTGGAAGGACATCGAGCCGGTGGACGCCGGCGCCGACGCCGCCCAGCTGTTCCTGGACCGCGAGGTCGACGCGTGGGTCGGCGCCTACCCGGGGCTGGCCCGGGTGGAGGAGCAGGCGTCCCCGCGCACGCTCGTGGAGACCGACGGCCTGTTCAGCCACCGGTCCCTGTGGTTCACCCGCCGCGACTTCGCCGAGCGGCACCGGGAGGAGCTCGCGGCGATCGTCGCCGCGCTCAGCGAGTCGGACGCCTGGATCAAGGAGAACCCCGCCGAGGCGGCGGCGCTCTTCGCGGCCGACGACGGCGGAGACCCCGCCGCGTGGGAGACCGCGCTGCGGCGGCGCCCGTTCGGGCTGGAGCCGGTGAGCGCGGAGTTCGTCGCCGAGCAGCAGCGCGCGGCCGACCTGTTCCACGCCGCGGGCCTGGTCGACCGGCGGATCACCGTCGCCGACGCGGTCCTGCCGGACGTGGCGGAGCTGGTCGGGGCGGCGCGCGCGTCCTGATGACCCCCCGGGCCGGGCGGCGCGGCCCGGCCCGGGGAACCACGGGTCACAGCAGCCCGTTCTGCACGAGCCAGGCCTTGGCGACGGCCTCCACCTTGTCGCCGTTCACGGCCACGCGCGCGTTCATGTAGCGCAGGTCCTCGGTGCTCAGCTTCGCCGAGACCGAGTCCAGCGCCGCCTTCGCCGCGTCGTCCACGCCCGCGCGGTTGACCAGCGGCGTCACGTTCTGCGCGCCGAACAGCCGCCTGGGGTCGGCGAGGACGACGAAGTCGTGCTCGCGGAGCGCGGGGTCGGTGGTGAACATCTGCGCCGCCTGAAGGGACCCCTTGTCCAGCAGGGCGGCGAGCGTGCGGAAGTCGTCCTGCCGGAAGGGCTGGAACGCCTTGAAACCGGCGCCGTAGACGGCGCGCAGGCCGATCATCCCCTGGTGCCGGGTCTGGGCCTCGGGCGTGCCGCCGAGCACGAACTCGTCCGAGACGCCCCTCAGGTCCGCGAGCGAGGTGATCCCGTACCGAGCCACCGTGCGCCGGGTGACGACGATCGCGTCCTTGTCCTCCGCCTCGGCGGAGTCGAGGATCCGCAGCGTCCGGGGAAGCGCCGCGCGGAGCCTGGCGTTCACCGATCCCGTCGTCGCGGGCGCCTTCGCGTTCAGGTCCAGCGCGCCGAGGTAGGACGCCAGGGCCCCGTTGTACTCGGGCACGACGTCGACCTCGCCCTTCTCCGTGAGGGGGTAGTAGGTCTCCCGGGCGCCGATCCCGCGCCTTCGCGTGACGGTGCCGCCCCTGGCCTCCAGGATCTGCGCGTAGATCTCGCTGACCAGGACGCTTTCGGGGAAGTTCGCCGAGCCGACCGTGAGGCGCCGCGGGGGCGGGGCCGGGGACGCCGTGGCCGGCCCCCCGCGCGCCCCGGAGCCCCGGGAGTCCGGCCACAGCGCGAACCCCGCGGACAGCGCCCCGGTCAGCGCGAGGGCCGTGGCCACCATCAGCACCCGGTGCCGCCGCCAGGCGGAGATCATCGTGCGGCCCGAGGCG
>NZ_CAACVB010000364.1 GCF_900659635.1 Actinomadura roseirufa
GGCGCCCGCCCTCCGGGCCGCCGACCACCAGCACCGGCCTGCCCGGCGCCCGCCCGGCGTCGCCGGTGAGCACGTCCGGGTGCGGCTCGCCCGCCGCCAGGGCGGCGAGCCCGGCCAGCAGGTCCGCGCGGTTCGCGCCCACCACCACCGCCCGATGCTCGAACACCGAGCGGGTCGTCACCAGGGACCACGCGACGTCGGCGGGCGGGACCGCGGGATCGGCCTCGACGCGCGCGGCCAGCGCCGCGGCCTGTGCCCGCAGCGCCTCGGCCGAGCGGCCCGACACCGCCCAGAAGACCGTCGCCGCCGGTCCGGGCACCGGGGACGCCACAACGGGCGGCACAACGGGCGGCACGGCGTCCAGCGGCTCGGGGGCCTCTTCGAGGATCACGTGCGCGTTCGTGCCGGAGTTCCCGAACGCCGACACCCCGGCCCGCCGCGGGCGGTCCCCGCGCGGCCACGGCACCGGCTCGGTGAGCAGCCGCACCGCGCCCTTCCGCCAGTCGACGAGCGGGGTCGGCCGGTCGATGTTCAAGGTGGCGGGCAGCCGCTCGTGCCGCAGCGCCAGGATCATCTTGAGCACGCCCGCCACGCCCGCCGCGGCCTGCGCGTGCCCGATGTTGGGCTTGACCGTCCCCATCCACAGCGGGCGGTCCGCCGGGCGGTCCCGGCCGTAGGCGGTGATGACCGCCTGCGCCTCGATCGCGTCGCCGATCGCCGTGCCGGTGCCGTGCGCCTCCAGCGCGTCGACGTCGGCGGCCGACAGCCGCGCGTCGGCGAGGGCGTCGCGGAAGAGCCGCTGCCGGCCGGGGCCGTGCGGGGCGGCCATGCCGCCCGCGGCGCCGTCCTGGTTGACCGCGGTGCCGCGGATCAGCGCGAGCACCGGGTGGCCGTTGCGCCGCGCGTCCGACAGCCGCTCCAGCAGCAGCAGACCGGCGCCCTCGCCCCACACCATGCCGTCGGAGCCGGCCGCGAACGGCTTGCAGCGCGCGTCGGCGGCGAGCTGCCGCTGGCTCGCCGACAGCAGGAACGTCGTCGGGGTGTACATGACGGCGACGCCGCCCGCGAGGGCGAGGCCGCACTCGCGCTGCCGCAGCGCCCGCGTCGCCAGGTGCATCGCGACCAGCGAGGACGAGCACGCCGCGTCCAGGGCCACGGCGGGCCCGACGAGACCGAGCGTGAACGCCACCCGCCCCGCGGCGACGCTGCCGGCGTTGCCGGTGCCGAGGTGGGCCATCAGCTCGCCGGGGACGTAGGTCAGCCGGGTGCCGTAGTCGTGCAGCGACACGCCCGTGTACACGGCGGTGTCGGTGCCGCGCAGCGTCCGCGGGTCGATGCCGGCGCTCTCGACCGCCTCCCAGGCCGTCTCCAGCAGCAGCCGCTGCTGCGGCTCCACCGCCGTCGCCTCGTCGTCGCCCATGCCGAAGAACCCGGCGTCGAAGTCGCTCGCGCCGTCCAGGAACCCGCCCGCCCGCGCGTACGTCGTGCCGGGATGGTCCGGGTCGGGGTGGTAGAGGGCCTCCACGTCCCATCCCCGGTCCCCGGGGAAACCGGACACGGCCTCCCGCCCCTCGGCGAGCAGCTCCCACAGCCCCTCGGGGGTCCGCGCGCCGCCGGGGAACCGGCACGCCGCCCCGACGACCGCGATCGGCTCGTGCCCGGCCGACTCGATCTCGCGCAGCCGCCGCCGGGCCCGGTGGAGCTCGGCCGTGGTCCACCGGAGGTAGTCCAGGAGCCGGCCCTCGCCGTTCGCGCCGCCGTTCGCGGACGTCACGGCGCGCTCACGGCTCCGCGCCGGTCCAGCCGCACGAGGGCCAGCTCGTCCGGCCGCAGCGGCGGGGCGGTCAGCTCCGGCCGCAGCCGGCCCCGCTGCATCAGCGACATGAACCGGGTCGAGCCGAGCTCCGACTGGGGCGTGGACATGCTCATGACGTCGGTCACCACGTCGCTGACCTCGGGCGAGCGGATCGCCATCGACGCGACCAGGTCGGCGAACCCGTGCAGCGCGGCCCGCTCGCCGGTCAGCCGCGGGTCCCCGGCGCGGTTGCGGCAGCCGACGAAGTCGATGTCCTTGGACGCCGCCATGATCCACGGGTCGTCGACCACGGCGCCGATCGCGGCCTGCACGCGCCGCGCCCCGCCCGGCTCCAGCGGCCGCGCGAGCCGCTCGTCCAGCACCGCGGCGGTGCGCGCCGCCGAGCTCATCCCGTGCCCGTAGATCGGGTTGAACGCCGCCAGCGAGTCGCCGACGACGAGCAGGCCGTCCGGCCACCCCTCCAGCCGCTCGGGGTACAGCCGCCGGTTGGCGCCGATGTGCGAGGCGAACACCGGCGTCAGCGGTTCCGCGTCGGCGATGAGGTCGGCCACCAGCGGGTCGCGCAGCGACCGCGCGTAGGGCAGGAAGTCCTCGTCGCGGGTGGGGAGCTCACCGCCGCGGGTGCACGACAGCGTCACCATCCAGCGGCCGTTCTCCTGCGGGTACACCACCCCGAAGCGGCCGGGCACGCGGACCCGGTGGTCGGCGGCGACGTTGACGGCGGGGAACCCGGCCGTCGCCCCCTCCGGGGCGCGGAACGTCCGGGTCGCGTAGGCGATCCCCGCGTCCACCACGTCCTCCTCGACGGGCGGCAGGCCGAGCGCCGTCAGCCAGTGCCGGAGCCGCGAGCCGCGCCCGGTGGCGTCCACCACGAGGTCGGCCTCCAGCAGCTCCCGCGTCCCGTCCTCCAGGCCGCGCACGCGCACGCCGGTGACGCGGCCCGCGTCACCGGCCAGCTCCACGGCCTCGGTGCGCCCGCGCACGGTGATCCGCCCGCCGGCCAGGATCCGGTCCCGGACGACGAAGTCCAGCAGCGGCCGCCCGCACATGATCGCGAACTGCCGGGGCGGGAAGCGGTGCTGCCAGCCGTGCGAGGTCAGCGTCACCAGGTCCTCGTGGAACCCGATCCGGCGCGCCCCGGCGGCCAGCAGCCGGTCCGCCGTCCCGGGCAGCAGGTCCTCCACGACGCGCGCCCCGCCGGACCACAGCACGTGGACGTGGCGCGCCTGCGGCAGGCCCTTGCGCTGCTCCGGCCCGTCCGGCAGGACGTCGCGTTCCACCACGGTGACGGTCTCCAGATGGCGGGCCAGCACGTGGGCGGCCAGCATCCCCGCCCAGCTCCCGCCGAGGACGACTGCATGTTGGGGTCTCGTCACGTTCCCGTCCCTCCTGCCACGGCCCGCCGATCCGGTCGCCCGCCCGGGGCACCCGGTCAGGCGGAGCCGCCGCCCTCGCTCAGCCGCACGGTCTCGATCAGGCGCTCGGCCACCGCAAGGGCGTGCTCCACGCCGGTCAGCCGCGGCTCGTCGTCCAGATAGGTGTCGGTGATGCCCCAGTGCGCCCGCAGGCTGTGCGTGAGGCCGTCCTCGCCGATCTCCGAGATGCCGATGACCTTGTAGGTCATCTTCGCCGGGTGCACGGTCTTGACCAGCGACGGCACCACGACCGTCCGGCCGTCCATCGAGGTGACCATGCGTCCCGGCACCTCGTGCACGCCGCTCTCGATGGCCCAGGCGATGCGCTCGCGGAGTTTCTCCTTGCCCCGCACCGGCGGGGAGCCGACCGGGTCCTCGACGACGACGTCGTCGGCGAACAGCTCCAGTACCCCTTCGAGGTCGCCGGCGTTGATCCGCCGCGCGTACTCCATGGCCGCGTTCTTCCTGAGCGACTCATCCGCCACGGTCTCTCCAATGCGGGTCGTGTTGGTCGGCTTCAGTCGGTGACTTCGAGTTCGTCCCTGCCCCAGTACGCCTTGAGCTCCTCGATGAGGTCGCCGGCGCCGATCCGGAGCATCAGCACGTACTCGCACTTCAGGTGCTTGCCGACGGGCTCGTCGGGGGCGGTCAGCCAGCCGCGGGCGGCGTACTCGCGGCCCTTCGGCAGGTAGTCCATGACGGCGGTGATTGGCATCAGCGCGTGCACGCCGTCCTGGGAGGCGATCGCGTCGCCGGGCACCTCCTTGGTGTTCGCCTCGATGCCCAGCGCGAGGTGCGCGCGCAGCGCCTCCCGCCCGGACCGGCGGCCGGCGCCGACCGGGTCCTCGAACGCGGGGTCGGCGGCGTACAGCGCGAGCAGCCCGTCGAGGTCGCCGGCGTTCAGCCGCTGGCAGTGCGCCTGGATGATCTTCTTTCGCTTGCCTTCGTCGATCAGCATGGGCTCCCCCTCGGGGCCGTGGGTGTCGGACCGGGTCGGGCGCGGGACGGGCGGGCGCCGGGCGGCCGGGTCAGCCGTCGGCGCCGACCGCGTCGCGCGGGCGCAGGCCGGCGGCGGCGAGCTCGGCCGCCGCCAGCGGCGGCCCGGTGAGCTCGGGCAGCGGCTCGTCGCGCGCCATCAGCGCCATGAACTCGCTCGACCCGAGCGCGGACTGCGGGACGCTCAGGCTGGCCGCGTCGGTGACCAGCGCGCTCACCGCGGGCGAGCGCAGCGACCGGGTGGTGAGGACGTCGGCGAAGTGCCGCCGCGTCTCCGCCTCGCCCAGCAGCCGCGGGTCGGTGGCGGTCGTGCGGCAGCCGACGTACTCGATGTCGCGGGCCGCCGCGATGATCCACGGATCGTCCGCCGCGGCGCCGGCCGCCCGCTGCGCCGCCGCGGCCGACCACGGCCGCGGGCCGCCGAGCAGCTCGTCGAGCGCGGCGGCGCCGAGCGCGGCCGAGCTCATCCCGTGCCCGTAGATCGGGTTGAACGCGGCGAGCGCGTCGCCGATCACGAGGAGGCCCTCCGGCCACCGCTCCAGCCGCTCGGGGTACAGCCGCCGGTTGGCGCCGAAGTGCGAGACGAACAGGGGGGTGAGCGGCTCCGCCGACGCGATGAGATCGGCGACGAGCGGGTCGCGCAGGGACCGCGCGTACTCGGTGAACTCGGCGTCGTCCGACGGCAGGCGCGCCCCGCGGGTACCGGCCAGGGTGACCATCCACACCCCGCCCTCCTGCGGGTGGACGACGCCGAACCGGCCCGGACGCCCGTCGCGGGGGTCGGGGGAGATGTTGACCGGGGGGAAGGCGGTGGTCGCACCCGGCGGCGCCTTGTACAGCCGCGAGCAGTACGCCATGCCCGCGTCGACGACGTCCTCCTCCACGGGCGGCAGGCCGAGCGCCGCCAGCCAGTGCCTCAGCCGCGAGCCGCGGCCGGTCGCGTCCACGACGAGGTCGGCGGCCAGCGCCGACTCGGCGCCGGTCTCGACGTCGCGGACCCGCACGCCCGTGACGCGGTCGCCGCCGCCGGACAGCTCGACGGCCTCCGCGCGCTGCCGCACCCGCACCCGCCCGGCGGACACGACCTGGTCGCGGACGGTCCAGTCCATCAGCGGGCGGCTGCACATGAGGCAGAACTGCCGGGAGGGGAAACGGTGCTGCCAGCCGTGCGAGGTCAGCGTCACGAGGTCCCGCTGGAACATGATCCGGCGGGCCCCGGCGGCGAGCAGCCGGTCGATCGTCCCGGGCAGCAGCCCGTCGACGACGCGCGCGCCGCTGGACCACAGGATGTGCCCGTGCCGCGCCTGCGGCTGGCCCCGGCGCTGCCGGGGGCCGTCGGGCAGGACGTCGCGCTCCAGCACGGTGACGGTGTCGAGGTGCCGGGACAGCACCTGGGCGGTGAGCATTCCCGCCCAGCCTCCGCCCAGAACGATCCCGTGCTCGGGTCTGGTCATGGTCACCCTCTCGTCGTCGCGCCCGGAGCGAGGCGGCGTCGTCCCTGTGATCATTGCCGAGGGACCTAAAGCCGCCCTAGCGCGTGGGCGGCCCGGCCCAGGTCCGTGTCGATGAAGGCGAACAGCTCGTCCGCGGTGGCGGTCTCCAGCCGGACGAGGACGCCGTCGTCGTCCGGGCCGGTGCTGTCCGGTTCCGTGCCGTCCCGTCCGGGTTCTCTGGGAGGCGCCGCGGACGGGCCGTCCGCCGCGTCCGGGAACAGCTCACCGCGCAGATGGTCGGCGAGCGCGGCCGGGTTGGGGTGGTCGAAGACGTCGGTGGTGACGACCGGGACGCCCGTCGCGCCCGCCAGCCGCCCCGCCAGGTCGGTCGCGGTCAGCGAGTCGAACCCGGACTCCAGGAAGCCGCGCTCGCTCTGGACGGCGTCGGCGTCGGCGTGCCCGAGCACCGCCGCCGCGTGCGTCCGGACCAGGTCGAGCAGCACGTCGTGGCGCTGCTCCTCGCTCAGCCCGCCCAGCCGCCCGGCGAGGCCCCCGGCGTCCGGGCCGGGCACGGCGGGACGGCCCGCGGCGGCCGGCC
>NZ_CAACVB010000365.1 GCF_900659635.1 Actinomadura roseirufa
GGACGACCCCGCGGCCGGCCCGGCCGCGCGGCTGCTGGACCGGCTGACCGAGGCGTGCGAGACCCGGTTCGAGCGCGCCACGATCCGGCGGGTCGTCCCGCCGCAGCGCGAGGACGGGCGCGCCGACCCGCCGCACCTGCTGCTGACCCATCTGGAGGACGGGTTCGTCCGCCAGTACCGGATCGGCGCGCACGTCGGGCGGGTGGGCGAGGCCGACGTGGACGCGTTCGCCCGGCATGTGCACGCCGACGGCACCGACCACGGCTCGGAGCTGGTGTACCTGGGGCCGGCCCCGGCCCGCTCACTGCGCGACGACGCGCTGCGGCGCGGAATCCGGGTACGGAGCCTCACCGAGTTCCAGGGCCTGGTGGACCTGTCGGAGTACGTCACCGCGCAGACGGGCCGGCTCGCCGCGGGCGGGCTGTACCCGCCGTCGCTGTACGTCCCGCAGCGCTACCGGGAACTGGACCGGTTCCGCACGGCCGCCTCCGCGGGCGAGGGCGCCGACGAGGGGGCGGGCGGTGAGGGAGCGGACCCCGGCCACCGGAGCGCCGCCGACGTCCACGACGACGTCGTCGGGGAGATGCTGCGCCTGCTGTCGGCCGACCACGGCCGGTTCCTGCTGCTGCTGGGCGACTTCGGCCGGGGCAAGACCTTCGCGCTGCGCGAGCTGGCCCGCCGCGTCCCCGAGGAGCTGCCGCACGTCGTCCCGATCCTCATCGAGCTGCGCGCGCTCGACAAGGCGCACTCGGTGGACGGGCTGGTCGCCGCGCACCTCGCCAACCACGGCGAGGAGCTGATCGACCTCAAGGCGTTCCACTACATGCTCCGGCAGGGCCGCATCGTCCTGCTGTTCGACGGCTTCGACGAGCTGGTCACCCGGGTCACCTACGACCAGGCCGCCGACCATCTCGACACGCTGCTCCAGGCCGCCCAGGACAAGGCCAAGATCGTGGTCGCGAGCCGCACCCAGCACTTCAAGTCCCAGGCGCAGGTACTGACCGCGCTCGGCGAGAAGGTCGGCGTCCTGCCGCACCGGCGCGTGCTCGGGCTGGAGGAGTTCACGCCCGCGCAGGTCCGCTCGTACCTGGTGAACCGATACGGCGACGAGGAGGCCGCCGACGCCCGGCTCGCGCTGCTGTCGGGCGTCGAGGAGCTGATGGCCCTCACGTCCAACCCGCGGATGCTGAGCTTCATCGCCGACCTTCCCGCCGAGCGGCTGCACGCGGTCGCGCGCGCCCGCAGCACGGTCAGCCCCGCCGACCTGTACCAGGAGATCCTGTCGTCCTGGCTCGCCTACGAGGCCGAGCGGGTCCGGCACGCGGGCGGCCCCGCCGGACTGGACGCCGACGACATGTGGGAGGCGGTCGGGACGCTGGCGCTGCGGCTCTGGGAGGGCGACGAGCGGTTCCTGCGCCTCGCGGAGCTCGCGGACGTCGCCGACGCCCTCACCGGCCTCGCCGACGGGCGCCTGTCGCCGCACCAGGTCACGCACGCCGTCGGCGCCGGGAGCCTGCTCGTCCGCACCGACGAGGGCCTGTTCGGGTTCATCCACGCGTCGGTGATGGAGTGGCTCGTCGCCCGGCACATCGCCCGCGAGTTCGCCGCGGACCCGGCGCCGGCGTCGCTCGGCCGCCGCCCGCTCAGCCAGCTCACCGTCGACTTCCTGTGCGACCTCGCCGACACCCGCGCCTGCCGGGAGTGGGCCGCGGGCGTCCTCGCCGACCCCGGCGCGGGCGACGTGGCCCGCGCCAACGCCATCCGGATCACCACCCGGCTGCGCACCCCCGCCCGCGCCGACCTTCGCGGCGCGCGCCTGCAGGGCGAGGACCTGTCCTACCGCGACCTGCAGGGGGTGGACCTCACCGGCGCCGACCTCACCGACGCGCAGCTCGTGGGCGCCAACCTGTCGCGGGCCGTGCTGCGCGACGCCTCCCTGGCCGGCGCGCGGCTGGACGAGGCCCGGCTCACCGGGGCCGACCTGCGCGGCGCGGATCTGTCCCGGGCCCGGCTCGCGCGCGCCGACCTGCGCGACGTCGCCGTGGACGGCGGCCGGTGGACGCGCGCCGCGCTCGTCGACGCCGTCCTGCCCGACCGGATCGCCGCCGCGCCCGAGCTGCGCGAGGCGGCGATCGCGCCCGGTCGGCCCGTCGATATCCAGGTGCGGCCCGCCGCCGTCGGCGTCCCCTACGGCTTCCACTTCCAGACCAGCAGGCTGCCGCAGCCGCTCGCCTACGGTCCCGGCGGTTCCGTGCTGGCCGTCGGCGGCGAGGACGGCGGCGTCCTGGTCTGCGACGCGGTGACCGGCACCCCGCTGCGCACGCTCCAGGGCCACCGGGACCGCGCCTACGCCGTCGCGTTCGGCTCCGGCGGGGACGTGCTGGCCAGCGGGTCGGCCGACGGGACCGTCCGGCTGTGGGACCTCGCCACCGGACAGTGCTCGCACGTCCTGACCGTCCACCCCGAGGGCGTGTGGCCGGTCGTCACCGGCGGCCGCTCCCCCTCCGGCGCCGACCTCGTCGCCGCCGGGGCGGCCGACGGGACGATCCGCGTCTGGGACACCGGCACCGGCGGGCTCCTGCACGAGCTCCCCGGGCACACCGCGCCCGTCTACACCGCCGTGTTCGACCCGGCCGGAACCCTGATGGTGACCGGGGACGCGGGCGGGGTCCTGCGCGTTTGGGACCTCGCCACCGGGTCCCTGCGCCGCGAGCTGACCGGCCACCGCGGCGCGGTGTTCCGCGCCGTGTTCCACCCCGGCGGGTCGCTGCTCGCCGCGGGCGACGAGGCGGGCGTCGTGCGGCTCTGGGACATCCACTCCGGCCGGATCCGGCAGGAGCTGCGCGGCCACACCGGCCGCGTCTACGCCATCGCCTTCCACCCGGAGGGGCGGCTCATGGTCACCGGCGACACCGACGCGTCCGTCCGGCTGTGGGAGGACGGGGTGCACCGCGCGACGCTGGCCGGGCACGGCGGCGGCATCTACCAGGCCGCGTTCAGCCCGGACGGCGGCCGGCTGGCCACCGCCGACAGCGCCGGCTCGGTCCGGCTCTGGGATCCCGCGACCGGCCGGCAGCGGCTCGAGCTCGCCGGGCATCGCGGCGCCGTCTGGCCGTTCGCGTTCCGCCCGGACGGCGCGCAGCTGGCCACCAGCAGCAACGACGGCACCGCGCGGCTGTGGGACGCCGAGACGGGGCAGTGCCGGGTCGTGCTGCGCGGGCACGGCCGCCGCGTCACCGGCGTCGCGTTCAGCGCCGACGGCGGGCTGCTGGCCTCCAGCGGCAACGACGGCCTCGTCCGGCTGTGGGACCCCGCGACCGGCCGGATGCTCCGCGAGCTGCGCGGCGCCGCCGACAACCTCACCTCCGCCCTGTTCGGCACCCGCGACTCGCGGCTCGCGACCGCCACCAACGACGGCGGCGTCCACCTGTGGCAGGCCGGGACGGGCGCGTTCGAGCGGGAGCTGAACGTCGAGACCGACCACGTGTGGGCGCAGGCGTTCTCGCCCGCCGGGGACGTGCTGGCCACCGCCAACGACGACGACAGCGTCCGGCTCTGGTACTGGACGACCGGCCGCGAGATCGTCAACCTCGGCGACCACCGCGGCCGGGTCCGCACGATCGACTTCCACCCCGGCGGCGGCCTCGTCGCGACCGGCTGCGACGACGGCCTGGTGCGCCTGTGGCATCCGCGCAGCGGCGCGCTGCACGCCGCACTCGCCGGGCACACCGACCGCGTCTACCGGGTGGCCTTCGACCCGTCCGGCGACACCCTGGCCAGCGCGAGCAACGACGGCACCCTCCGGGTGTGGGACGTGGCCTCGGGCGGCACCCGGCACGTGCTGACCGGGCACTCGGGGCGCCTCTGGACGGCCGCGTTCCACCCGTCGGGGACGATGCTGGCCGGCGCGGGCGACGACATGGCGGTGCGGCTGTGGGACCCGGCGACCGGCGCCCTGCTGCACACCCTCACCGGGCACACCCGCCGCGTCTGGTCGGCGGCGTTCAGCCCGGACGGCGCGCGGCTCGCGACCGCGGGCGACGACGGCGCCGTGATCCTGTGGGACGTCACCGACCGGTCCGCGCCGCGCCGCCGCGCGACCCTGCTCGGCCTCGCCGGAGGGTGGGCGGCGCTGGCCCCCGACGGCCGCTACAAGTGGGAGGGCGACGCCACGGCCGAGTTCTGGTACTCGGTCGGCATGTGCCGCTTCGAGCCGGGCGAGCTGGACGCCTACCTGCCCGAGGTCCGCCAGATCCCCATGGAGGCGCCCTTCTGAGCGGACGGCGCGCCGCCGGGGCGTCCGGTCACGTCGCGGCGGCGCGGGCGGCGAGGACCTTCCAGAGGGCCTCGACCTGCTCCTCCAGCACGTCCAGGCCGCCGGAGTTGTCGATGACGCGGGTGGCGACGGCCAGCCGCTCCTCGCGAGTGGCCTGGTGGGCCATGCGGGCGCGGGCGTCGGCCTCGGTCATGCGGCGGCGGGACGTCAGCCGGTCCACCTGGGTCTCCTCGGGGACGTCCACGACCACGACCTCGTCGTAGGCGGCGGCGGAGGCGGCCCCGTTCTCGGCGAGCAGCGGGACGTCGTAGACCACGACCGAGCCCGCGGGCGCGGCGTCCATCAGCTCCCGCATCCGCCGCCCCACCAGCGGGTGGACGATGGCGTTCAGCGCCTTCAGCCGCTCGGGGTCGGAGAACACGATCGAGCCGACCTTGGGGCGGTCCAGTTCGCCGGACGGCAGCAGCACGTCCGGCCCGAACTCGGCGACGACGGCGGCCAGGCCGGGGGTGCCCCACCCGACGACCTCCCGGGCGAGGGCGTCGGCGTCGATGACCACGGCGCCGCGCGCGGCCAGCCGCGCCGCGACCTCGCTCTTGCCCGACCCGATTCCGCCGGTGAGTCCCACTTTCAGCACGCCGCTCACCCTAGCGGTGAAAGCCCTGGCCGCGGCGCGAGCGGTTTGCGCATGTGGACGAGCGTGAGATGCGCGGCGACCCGCTCGCGATGCGTCTCGGTGTAGCCGAGGCGCCGGTACAGGCGCAGCCCGGTCTCGCTGAGGTGACCGGTGAACAGCACGCACGCGTCGGCCCGCCCGGTGACCGCCGTCTCCAGGACGTTCATGAGCGAGTGGCCGACCCCCTGCCCCTGCAGGTCGGGGACGACGACGAGCCGCCCCACCAGGCAGGTGCGGTCGCTGAACTGGCCGCGGACCGCGCCGATGACCCGCTCGCCCAGCGTCGCCTTCAGCACCATCGCGTCGCCCGCCAGCACCGCGCGGATCTGGTCGAGCGACTCGACCAGCGGCGGCAGGAACGGGTCGCCGTACAGCTGCGCCTCGGTCAGGTAGGCGGCGCGCTGGACGGTCAGCAGCTCGCCCGCGTCCGAAGGGCCGGCCCGCTCGATCGAGACCGCCTCGTCGCTCATGCGCCCGACCCTAACGGCATCCGGCGGCCCTCAGTGCCCGACCCGGACCGTCACCGCGACCGGGTAGTGGTCGGAGGCGTCCGAGCGGGGCACTTCGTAGTCGGTGAACATCAGCCCTTCGGAGCCGAACACGCCGTCGTGCCGCCTGCCGTCCGCGGTGGTCGGGCTGGTGTCGGCGCCGAGCGCGGCGCTGCGCAGGCCGGTCTCCAGCAGCCCGGCGAGCTCCGGGCTGCCCGGCTCGGCGCTGAAGTCGCCGCCGATGATCGTGCGGGGCGCGCCGCCCCAGGCCCGCACCAGCGCGGAGACCTCCCGGGCCCGCTCGCGGGCCTGGTCGCCGCCGCCCTCCAGGTGCGTCGACCACACGTCCATCGTGGTGGAGCCGACGGCGAGCCGCGCCCACACGTAGCCGCGGATCTGCGACCAGTCGCCCTTCGCCATCCGGCCCGTCCCGGAGCCGCGCACCGGCAGGGAGGTGAGGATCGCGTTGCCGAACTGCCCGTCGGCGGCGGGGCCCCAGATCAGCTTCATGCCGAGCCGCCGCGACAGCCACACGCCGAGGTCGGTGGTGCCCGACAGCAGCGAACCCCGGCTGGCCTCCTGCATCAGGACGACCTGGGCGCGCTGCCCCTCGATCGTCCGGGCGATGCCCTCGGGGTCGAGCCTGCCGTCCTGGTTGACGCCGTCGTGGATGTTGTAGCTGAGCAGCCGGACCTGGCCGGGGACGGGCCCGGCCTTCGCGGTCCCGTCCGGCGCCGCGACGGTGAACACCAGGGTGCCGGCCAGCAGCGCGATCGCCGCGGCGCCCGCGGTGAGGGCGCGCAGCGGGGCGCGGG
>NZ_CAACVB010000366.1 GCF_900659635.1 Actinomadura roseirufa
CGGCGAGCGCCGCGGCGGGCACCGCCAGGACCAGCGCCCCGCCGGCGAGGCCGAGGGGAACCCGCCGGGTCCACGTCCGGCCGGGGTCGCGCCGCCGCTCGCTCGGTGCCGCGTCCTGGCCTGGTTCCCGCACGCTCATGTCCACTCCACTGCTTCGTCGGTGCCGTCGGGGCGGCACCATCGTCAGCGCGATTACTAAAGGTGCGCTAAAGCATTGTTCCGGCGGCCCGCCGCCGGAACGTTAGGGGAGCCTTACGGGTATCCACGGACGCTTGCGTTGATGGATGCTGTGCGGATAAGCGGACGATGCGAGAGGGAAAGGCTCCAGCGTGATGAAACGATCCCCTTCCACTGACCCGGCCCTGTGGGTGCGGTGTTTTCACCGGGCTCCCGAAAGCGCCGTCCGGCTCGTCTGCTTTCCGCACGCGGGCGGTTCGGCCAGCTTTTTCTTCCCGGTCTCCGCGCGGCTGTCCCCGGCCGTCGAGGTGCACGCCGTCCAGTACCCGGGCCGGCAGGACCGGCGCGCCGAGCCCAACATCGGCGACATCGCGGAGCTCGCGGACGCGATCCTGCCCGCGGTGCGCCCGCTGGCCGGCGGCCCGCTGGCGTTCTTCGGGCACAGCATGGGCGCCGTGCTCGCCTACGAGGTGGCGCGGCGGCTCGAACGCGAGGGCGCGGACCCGCTGGCCCGGCTGTACGTCTCGGGGCGGCGGGCGCCGTCCCGGCACCGCGAGGAGTCCGTTCACACGATGGCCGACGCGGCGGTCGTCGCGGAGCTGCGGCGGCTCAGCGGCACCGACTCCAGCCTGCTCGGCGACCCCGAGACGATCGAGATGATCCTGCCCGCGATCAAGAGCGACTATCGGGCCATCGAGACCTACCGCCACGTGCCGGGGCCGCCGCTGTCCTGCCCGGTCGTGGTGCTCGTCGGCGACGCCGACCCCAAGGTGACGATGGACGAGGCGAAGGCGTGGAGCGAGCACGCCACGGGCCCGTTCGACCTGAGGGTCTTCCCCGGCGGGCACTTCTACCTCGTGGAGCGGAGCGCGGAGGTCATCGAGCTGCTCGCCGACGACCTCGCCGCACCCGCGCGCTGAGCCGGGCCGCCGGCCCGGCCCGGGGGCGGGACGCGGCCCGGCCCCGGAGACGGCGAGCGCGCTCAACCCGCCGGTGGGGTTAGGCCGGCAGGTTGAGCGCGCGACCGGGCGGGGAACAGGCCCGGCGCCGTCGCGGCGGTTACGCCGCGCCGACGTCTCTGCGCCGGACTCCGGCGAGACCGGCGGCGGTCAGGGCGAGCGCGATGGCCAGCAGCCACGCGAGCGGCGTCACCGAGACGTCGCCGCCCGGGGTCCGCGGCACGTGCGTGAACGGGGAGAGGTCCAGCAGGCTCTGGTCGAGCTGCAGCGCCTCACCGAACTGGCCCAGCATGAAGAACAGGGCCAGCGCGCCCCAGGCCGCGACCGCGATCCGGGGGAGCAGCCCGAACAGCGCGAGCGTCAGGCCGCTCAGTACCCATACCGCGGGGAGCTGGATCATGGCGCCGCCGAGGACGCGCGGCACCTGGTGGCCGATGTCGCCCGTGTTCGCGCCGTGCACCAGCCCCGCCGTCAGGCCCGCGACCGCCAGCGCCGCGACCGGGCCGAGGGCGGAGAAGACCAGGTGGCTGACCACCCACTTGGTGCGGCTCACCGAGGTGGCCAGCAGGTACTCGGCGCGCAGCACCTCCTCCTCGGCGCGCAGCCGCAGCGCGGCCTGGATCGCGTACGCCGAGGCGACCAGCCCGACCGTGCCCATCACCGAGGCGAGGTAGGTGTCGATCAGGCCCTTCTGGCCGCCGATGCGGGCGAACATGTCGCGCAGCGTGTCGTTGTCCTTCATGAGGTCGCCGACGCCCTCGGCGATGCCGCCGAAGATCCCGCCGAGCACGACGAACGCGATCAGCCAGCCGAGCAGCAGGCCGCGGTGCAGCCGCCAGGCGAGGGCCAGCGGGGTGCGCAGGCCGGGCGAGGCCTCCGCCGGGCCGAGCCGGGCGGGGAGGATGCCGAGGCCGATGTCGCGCCGGGCGGACAGCGCGAAGGCCGCCCAGACGGCCACCGCGGTGAAGGCCGCGGCGAGCGCGAGGACCCAGAACCGGTCGTGCGCGAACGGGCTGAGCCGGGTCACCCAGCCGAGCGGCGACAGCCACGACAGCCACGACAGCGCGTTGTCCGAGCCGCCGGTGTCGGCGGCGAGCCGGATCAGGAAGAACCCGCCGAGCGCGCCGATCGCGATGCCGCGGGCGCTGCCCGCGTTCTCGGTGAGCTGCGCGGCCACCCCGCCGATCGCGGCGAACGCGCAGCCCGCGGCGGCGAAGCCGAGCCCGATCGCGAACGCGCCGCCGGCCGGCAGGTCGTTGCTCAGGCCGAGCCCGACCAGCAGCGCGACCAGCAGGTTCGCGGTCATCGTCACGATCAGCGCCGCGGCGAGCCCGGCGTGCCGCCCGACCACGGTCGCGGCGAGCATCTCGCGCCGGCCCGCCTGCTCGTCGGTGCGGGTGTGCCGGATGACGGTCAGTAAGGCGACCAGCCCCACCGCGACCGGGATGATGCCGACGCGCTGGGCCACGATCCCGCCCAGGCTGGTGTCGGGGAGCGGCCCGTACATCGCGAGGAAGGTCGGGTTCGTCCCACTGGTCGCGGCGTACTTCAGCCGGTCCGCGGCGGTGGGGTAGAGGTCCCGGTAGGAGGAGACGAAGCTGACCGGGATCAGCGCGACCCACACCATCCACGCGGGCATCAGCCAGCGGTCGCGGCGCAGGATGAGCCGGATCAGCTTCCCGGTGCCGGTCAGGGGACTCATCGGACCACCTCCGCGCCGTTCGCGCGGACCTCGCCGCCGTCGGTCGCGTAGTGCCGCAGGAACAGCTCCTCCAGGGTCGGCGGCTGGCTGACCAGGTTGCGGACGCCCGCGCCGGTGAGCCGGCGCAGCGTCTCGTCCAGGCTGTCGGTGTCGACCTCGCAGCGCACCCGGGTGCCCTCGATCTTCAGATCGTGCAGGCCGGGCAGCTCGGCGAGGCCCGAGGGCGGGTGCTTCAGCTCGGCGTCGATGGTGGTGCGGGTGAGGTGGCGCATCTCGGCGAGCGTGCCGGACTCGACCGTCCGGCCCTCGCGGACGATGCTCACCCGGTCGCACAGGGCCTCGACCTCGGACAGGATGTGGCTGGACAGCAGGACGGTGCGGCCCGCGCGGCGCTCCTCGGCGATGGACTCGCGGAAGGTCTCCTCCATCAGCGGGTCGAGGCCGGAGGTCGGCTCGTCCAGCAGCAGCAGCTCCACGTCGGAGGCCAGCGCCGCCACCAGCGCCACCTTCTGCCGGTTGCCCTTGGAGTAGGTGCGCGTCTTCTTCTTGGGGTTGAGCTGGAAACGTTCCAGCAGCTCGGCCTTGCGCGCGGGCTTGATGCCGCCGCGCAGCCGGCCGAGCAGGTCGATGACCTCCCCGCCGGACAGGCTGGGCCACAGGTTGACGTCGCCGGGCACGTAGGCCAGCCGGCGGTGCAGCTCGGTGGCGTCCCGCCAGGGGTCGCCGCCGAGCAGCCTCACCTGCCCGGCGTCGGCGCGCAGGATGCCGAGCAGCACCCGGATGGTGGTCGTCTTGCCCGCGCCGTTCGGGCCGAGGAACCCGTGGACCTCACCGGTGCGGACCGAGAGGCCGAGGCCGTTCAAGGCGGTCGTCGGCCCGAACTTCTTGACCAGTCCCGTGATCGAGATGGCGTCACTCATGCCGATGCTCCTGTTCTCGCTGTGGGGGTCCCCGGCTCAGCGCTCTCCGGGGGAAGGGTCGTACCGGGGCTTGGCGAAGCCCTCCCGCAGGGTCGCGGCGAGCTCCGGGCTGATCACGCTGTGGGAGTGGATGTCGAGCATGGCGAGGGCGACCTGGCGTTCGCCCTCGGTGGTGAACAGGTCGATGTCGAGGAGTCGGGACACATGGCGGTAGAAGGCCGGGATGCCGAGGGCCATGGCGACCATCAGCGTGGCCCGCAGCCGCCGGTCCACGACCGCCGGGTCGGTCCGCTGCCGGTCGGCGAGCACCAGCGACTGCTCGGTGATCTTCACCATCTCGTCGAACAGGGACGTGGCGGTGGCGGAGTCGTCGATCAGGGCGCGGGCCAGGTACAGCTGGTTCGGCTGCTGCAGCGAGCGCCACGCCTCGGCGGTCGTGTCGGAGTCGTGGAACCCGCCCTCGGTGACGATCTGGTCGTTGAACCGGCGGAGCTGGTCCAGCGCGTAGTCGTCGCACGCCTGCCGCAGGGACTCCTTGGAGCCGAAGTGGTGCCGCACCAGCCCGGGGGACACTCCGGCGGTCCGGGCGATCTCCCTGATCGTCGCCCGCGCGAACCCGTGCTCGGCGAAGTGCCTCAGCGCCGCCTCCCTGATCCGCGCGCGAGCCGTCAGGTCCTCGAACGCCGGTCCCGCCTCCCGGTCCGGTCTGGTCATGCGCACCCCCCGTTGTCACCGTACGTAAGGGGACCGTACCACACGCGCGTATAGCTGGCTATAGCGCTGTACAACAAACTGTCCCTAGGTATAGCTGAGGCTCCGGGGCCCGAGGCGAACCGGGAGCCGCGCGGGACCGGGGACCGGACCCCGCCGGCGCGCTCACCGCGCGCGCCGCCGGTCACCGGGGCGGCGAGTCCGGCCGCCGCGATTCGCCGTCCGCGGACGATCCGGACCGCCGATCTCCCGAAACTCGCCGGCGACCGTTCTCGTCGCTCTCTCACGCTGTTGTCCGTAGGGGGGAGGGACAGGGGGGATGAGGGGTTGCGATACCCCATGGCCAGCGGTGAATGTTTCGTATGTGAGGCAAAAAAGGAGCCGGCGGTGAACGCGCAGGCCGAGGCGAGGAAAACCGGTGGCGACGGCGCGTCCGCGGAGCCGCCCGGCGGGGTCGCAGGGCGTTCGGCCGCCGCGCACGCGCACCGCGAGCAGGCCGTGGAGCCGCTCGGCGCGACCGGGTTCGGCCCGCCCGCGGAGCCCCGGCACGGCCCGTCCTCCCGTAGCGAGATCGGCCGCGCGCCGATCATGGCACGCCGTCCCTGAATGGGCCGGTCCCTGGTTTAGGTCGCCTTTAGCGGGGTCGGAGACCCTGAGCTTCGTTCAGCGGCCGAAAAAGGGAGATACGAGATGGCGCGCAATCTTCAGGCCAGTCCGCAATGGGAGAGAATCCAGCAGAACTGGGTGACCGAAGAGGCGGCCGTCGACCTCGCCAACTTCAAATCCGATCACCGCAACTACAACCTCGCGCTGTGGAGCCCCGAGGCGAACGGGATCCGCTACCTCAAGACGCTGGTCCACAACCTCGCCGAGGGACTCGGCGACGACGACCGGGCGCGGCTCGGCAGGATCCGCAACCGGGACCTCGGCGACCCGCTCACGGTGCGCGTCGGCGGGCAGAGCGTCTGCCTGGACTACCTGCAGGCCGTGCTGGAGCTCGGGTTCATCGAACGGCGGCTCGACCTGGACGGCGCCCGCGTCCTGGAGATCGGGGCGGGGTACGGGCGCACCTGCCACGCCGTCCTGTCGAACTACGACGTCGCCGAGTACTGGATCGTCGACCTCACGAACACGCTGCGTCTCAGCGGCAAGTATCTCGGCGAGGTCCTGGACGCCGAGCAGTTCGCCAAGATCCGCTTCGTGGACGTGGAGGACGTCGACGAGGTCGTGCGGTCCGCGGGCTTCGACCTCTGCGTCAACATCCACTCCTTCACCGAGATGCTGCCGGACACGGTCCGCGAGTACCTCGACCTGATCGACCAGACGTGCACCGGCTTCTACGTGAAGAACCCCGTCGGGAAGTTCCTGGACAAGAAGCTGGACGGGCACCACAAGGGCGAGGAGGCCGTGCAGCTCGCGCTGCGGACGGGGCCGCTGCGCAAGGTGCTGGACGTCTTCGACGCCGAGGCCGTCGCGGCCGCGGTGCCCGACTACATCGCCGCGTACCTGCCGGGCGCCGGCTGGGACTGCGTCGCCGACGAGCGCGGGTACCCGTGGAGCTACTTCTGGCAGGCGCTCTACCTGAAGGGCAGCGCGTGACGGCGGAGCCGGGCGGTGCCCGGGGCGGACCCGCCGGCGCGGCGGCCCCGTCCCCCGTCGTCGTGCTCGGCGGCACCGGCTTCCTCGGCCGGCACGTCTGCGCGGCGTTCACCGCGGCGGGCGCGCGGGTCGTGCGGGTCGCCCGCAGCGCCCCGCGGGACG
>NZ_CAACVB010000367.1 GCF_900659635.1 Actinomadura roseirufa
ACTCGGTCGAGTCGGCCGGGCATCCGCCGGCCGTCCAGTTCGACTCCGGTACCGGGGCCTGGCGGGTCAGCGCGGCCAAGGGCGTGGTCCTCGGCGTCGGGGCCCGCGGCCCGGACGCGCTCGCCGCGGGCCTGGCCTGGGCCGCCGCCGTCGTCCGGCAGCCGGGCGGCCGGCTCCCCGACCTCCGGGACGTCGGCCGCGACGGCGTCCGCGTGCGGCGCGCCCCCGGGCGCGACCGGCCGTTACCCGCCTGACCTCGAATCCCCCGACCGACGGGAGGGCCGCGATGGCCACCGTGCACACACCTCCGGCGAGCGCGGACGGGCCGCGCGCCAGGATCCAGCGCCTGGGCGGGCACCTGTCCGGGATGGTGATGCCGAACATCGGCGCGTTCATCGCCTGGGGCGTCATCACCGCGCTGTTCATCCCGTCCGGCTGGCTGCCCGACAAGGAGTTCGCCGAGCTCGTCGACCCGATGGCCCGGTTCCTGCTGCCCGTCCTGATCGGCTACACCGGCGGCGGGATGGTGCACGGCCGGCGCGGCGCGCTCGTCGGCGCCGTCGCCACGATGGGCGTCGTCGCGGGCGCCGATATCCCGATGTTCCTCGGCGCCATGGTGGCCGGGCCGCTGGCCGCCTACCTCATGCGGCTCGTCGACGAGCGGACCGACGGCCGGGTGCGGCCGGGGTTCGAGATGCTGGTGGAGAACTTCTCCGCCGGCCTCGTCGGCGCGGCGACGGCGATGGCCGGCCACGCGGTGGTCGGCCCGGTGATGCGCACGGTCACCGACCGGGCCGCCGACGCCGTGGAATGGCTGGTCGACCGCGACGTGCTGCCGGTGGCGTCGGTCCTCATCGAGCCCGCGAAGGTGCTGTTCCTCAACAACGCGGTCAACCACGGCGTGCTCGACCCGCTGGCCGTCCAGCAGTCCGCCGAGCACGGCAAGTCGATCCTGTTCACGCTGGAGACCAACCCGGGGCCCGGTCTCGGCGTCCTGCTGGCCTACCTGTTCTTCGGCCCGCGGCGGCTGCGCCCCTCGACGCCCGCCGCGATCGTCATCCAGTTCTTCGGCGGCATCCACGAGCTGTACTTCCCCTACATCCTGATGAAGCCGCGCATGGTCCTCGCGACCATCGCGGGCGGGGCGACCGGGACCGCCATCTTCATGATGTTCGGTACCGGCCTGGTGGCTCCGCCGGCGCCCGGCAGCATCTTCGCCTACCTGGCGCAGACCCCGCGCGGCGCGAGCAACTGGGTGGGCGTCTACACCGGCATGCTCGCCTCGGCCGCGGTGTCGTTCACCGTGGGCTCGGCGCTGCTCGGCTTCGGCAGGTTCGCCGGGGACGACGCTGCGGACGAGCCGGCGGACGGCACCGAACCCGACGCGGTCCCGCCCGGTGAGGCCCCGTCCGGAGACCTCCCGTCCGACGGGGGTGCTCCTGGCGTGACCGTCCCGGAGGAGGACGCGCCCGGCACCTCCGCTCCGCAGCCGGCCTCCTACTAGGCCGGCGCCGTTCCCCTTCCTTCCACGCTGGAGGCACGAACCATGATGACCAGCATCAACGGCAAGGACGTCCGCAAGCTCGTCATCGCCTGCGACGCGGGCATGGGCAGCAGCGTCATGCTGGCCGGCCAGCTGCGCCGGTCGCTGCGCGGGCAGGACGTCGCGGTGGAGCACGCCGCCGTCGACGCCATCCCCGGCGACGCCGACGTGGTGGTCTGCCACGCGCGGCTCGCCGACCGCGCCCGCGTCGGCGCGTCCGGCCGCGTCGTCGTGCCGTTCGCGATGTACCTCGGCGACCCGGCGCTCGACCGGGTGGTCGCCGCCATCAGGGACGGCGGCGATCTGCGTGGCTGACCCGTCCGCCGGGCTGCTCGACCGCCGCGCCATCCGGCTGGAGGCCGTCGCCGCCGGTCACGAGGACGCCGTGCGCCAGTGCGGCGCGGCGCTCGTGGACGTCGGCGCGGTCACCGCCGACTACGTGGAGAGCATGCTCGACCGCGAACGATCGGTCTCCACCTACCTGGGGGAGGGGGTGGCCGTCCCGCACGGCACCGGCTCCGGCCGGGCCGCGATACTGCGCGACGCGATCGCCGTGCTGAGGTTCCCCCGCGGGGCCGACTGGAACGGTGCCACGGTCACCGTCGCCGTCGCGGTCGCCGCCCGCGGCGACGGGCACATGGCGATCCTGGCCGAGCTGGCGCGGCTGCTCTCCGACCCCGGCCGCGCGCGGAACCTGCGCGAGGCCGCCACCGCCGACGACATCACGCGCTTGCTCCAACCCCGCGAAGAGGAGGCCGCCCCATGAGGGTCGCCCGTTTCCACGCCCCCGGTGACATCCGCATGGAGGAGGCGCCCGAACCGGAACCCGGCCCCGGCGAGCTGCTGATCCGGGTCCGGAACTGCTCCGCCTGCGGCACGGACGTGAAGATCCTCCGGCACGGGCACCACCACATCGTGCCGCCCCGGGTGATGGGGCACGAGATCGCGGGCGAGGTCGTGGCGGGCGACGTCCCCGGCTGGGCGCCCGGCGACCGCGTCCAGGTGATCGCGGCGATCCCCTGCGGGGAGTGCGCCGAGTGCCGGCGCGGCCGGATGACGGTGTGCGCGCGGCAGGAGTCGATGGGCTACCACTACGACGGGGCCTTCGCCGAGCTGATGACCGTCCCGGCCAAGGTGCTCGCGGTGGACGGGGTGAACCGCGTCCCGGACGGCGTGTCGTTCGCCGAGGCGTCGGTCGCCGAGCCGCTGGCCTGCGTGCTGAACGGGCAGGAGCTGGCGCGGGTCGGCGCGGGCGACGACGTGGTGGTCTTCGGCGCCGGCCCGGTCGGCTGCCTGCACGTCCGGGTCGCGCGCGCCCGCGGCGCCGGCCGGATCGTCCTCGTCGACGTGAACCGGGACCGGCTCGACCGGGCCGCCGCCGTCGTCCGCCCCGACACCGCGCTGTGGGCCGCCCCCGGCGTCGACGTGGTCGAGGCGGTGCGCGACCTCACCCGGGGACGTGGCGCGGACGTGGCCATCACCGCCACCGCCTCGGGCACCGCGCAGGTCCAGGCGGTGCGGATGGCGGCGCGGTCCGGGCGGATCAGCCTGTTCGGCGGGCTCCCCAAGGACGATCCGGTCATCTCCCTGGACGCCAACCTGGTGCACTACCGGGAGCTGACGGTGGTGGGCGCCAACGGCTCCAGCCCCGCCCACAACGCCACCGCGCTCGCGATGATCGCCTCCGGCCGGGTCCCCGTCGCCGACCTGATCACGCATCGGCTGCCGCTGGAGGAGCTGCCCGCCGCCCTCGGCCTCGTCGCCCGGGGCGAGGCGATCAAAGTGACCGTGGAGCCCGGCGCGGACCCCCGTCTCGTGGCACCCCGAACATCACCCGCGATGAGGTCTCATGCATAAGGATGGCATTCTGGACAGTGGGCCTTGGGGTGGATGGGACACCGGATGTACGCCGAAGAACGACAGCAGGCGATCCTGGAGCAGGCGCGCGCGGCGGGGAAGGTCGACGTCGTGACGCTCGCCGAGCAGTTCGGCGTGACCACGGAGACGATCCGGCGCGACCTCACCGTGCTGGAGCGCGCCGGAACGCTCCGCCGCGTGCACGGCGGGGCGATCATGGCGGAGCGGCTCGGCTTCGAGCCGGGGCTGGCCGCGCGGGACGCGGTGCTGACCGAGGAGAAGGAGCGCATCGCCAAGGCGGCGCTGAACGAGCTGCCCGCCGACGGGTCGATCATCATCGACGCCGGCACGACGACGTCCCGGTTCGTCCACCTGCTGCCGGCCGACCGCGAGCTGACCGTGATCGTCAACTCGCCGCCGCACGCCACCACGCTCGCCACTCGCCCCAACCTCAACGTGATCATGCTGGGCGGGCGGGTGCGCGGCCGGACCCTCGCCACGGTGGACGACTGGGTGCTGCAGCCGCTGGCGAACCTCTGGGTGGACGTGGCGTTCATGGCGACCAACGGCGCGTCCGCCGCGCGCGGCCTGACCACCACCGACCAGGCCGAGGCCGCGGTCAAGCGCGCCATGATCGCCTCGTCCCGGCGGCGCGTGCTGCTGGCCGACCACACCAAGCTGGGCACCGACTACCTGGTGCGCTTCGGCGCGCTCTCCGACATCGACGTCCTGGTCACCGACACCCGCCTGGAACAGGAGACCGCCGCCGAGATCGCCGCCCTCGGCCCCGAGGTCATCCGAGTGTGACCGCCCAGGGAGCCCCTCATGACGACCACCCCCTACGACGCCATAGCGAACTGGTACGAGAGCGTCTTCCTGCCTCGGGGCGCCGGCGACCCGCTGGGCATCGAACGCGCCCTGCGCGACCTCCTGGGAGAGGGCGGTGGCACCTGCCTGGAGATCGGCTGCGGGACCGGCGTCCACGCCGCCCTGGTGCGCGAGTTGGGCCGGGTCCCGATCGGTATCGACATCTCCGCCGGAATGCTGCGGCACGCGCGCGGGCGCCTGCCGGTCGCCCGCGCCGACGCCCGGAACCTGCCGATCCGGGACGGCGCCGTTCCCGCCGTCATCGCCGTGATGGTTCACACCGACATGCGCGCCTACCCGGAGGTACTGACCGAGGCGGCCCGGGTGCTGCGGCCCGGCGGGGTGTTGGTGCACGTGGGCGCCCACCCCTGCTTCTGCGGTGGGTTCGCCGACCGGGGCGACCGGGACGCGGTGGTGATCCGGCCCGGCTACCTCGACGGCCGCTGGGCGGCGCCGTCCTGGAGCGACCGGGGAGTGCGCGGCAAGGTCGGGGCGCTGCATGTGCCGCTTCCGGAGCTGATGCACGCCTTCATCAACGCGGGCCTCGCGTTCGAGCGGCTCGCCGAGGGCGGCGGGCCGACCCCCGGTGTGCTGGCGATCAGGGCACGGAAACGCGCGTGACATCCGATGAACGCCCTCGACGGGGTGACCTTCCCGGGTGTTCAGGCGATCGCGTCCGCGACGCGATCGGGGGCGGTGTTCCATCGGGGGCCTGACTCGGCGCGCGACGTCCGCCCCGGGCGAGGTGGGGGGTGGGGGATGACCGAGAATGGGGGGCGGAGGTGCGATGAGCGAGCAGACCACGGGGTCGTTCCCGAGTGCGGTGACGACCGAGGACTTCGTACGGAACATCGCCCAGGTGAAGGCGCGGATCGCCGCGGCGGCGAAGCGCGCGGGGCGGCGGCCGGACGAGGTGCGCCTGCTGCCGGTGAGCAAGACCGTCCCCGAGGAGCGGCTGCGCCTGGCCGTGGCCGCGGGCTGCGACGTCCTCGGCGAGAACAAGGTCCAGGAGGCCCTGCGCAAGTCGCGTGAGATGGCCGATCTCGGCGTCTCCTGGTCGATCATCGGGCATCTGCAGACCAACAAGGCCAAGGACGTGGCCGCGTTCGCGTCCGAGTTCCAGGCCCTCGACAACCTCCGCGCGGCGGAGGCCCTGGACCGCAGGCTCCAGGCGGCGGGCCGGAGCCTGGACGTGTTCGTGCAGGTGAACACCTCGGCCGAGGAGAGCAAGTACGGCCTGCCGCCCGACGAGGTCCCCTCGTTCCTCGCCCGCCTTCCCCAGTACGGCGCCCTCAGGGTCAAGGGGCTGATGACCCTCGCGCTCTTCACCAGCGACATCGATCGCGTGCGGGAGTGCTTCGTCCTGCTGCGCACGATCCGCGACAGGGCGCGGCAGGACGCCCCCGACGGGATCGGGCTCGACGAGCTGTCGATGGGCATGTCCGGCGACTTCGAGACCGCGATCGAGGAGGGGGCGACCGTCGTCCGCGTCGGCCAGGCGATCTTCGGTGCACGCCGGACGACCGACGGCCTCTACTGGCCCCCGGCCTCCCCGCCCGCGCCGGGGCCCGGCGGGGGCCGCTAGCGGGAGCAGTGGGCGAGGTCCTCGCCCAGCCAGCGGGACTCGACCCAGCCCGTGCGCCCGTCCCAGGCGGTGACCTGCGTCAGCGTGCCGCTGGCGTTGCGCCGGTGCGCGGTGACGGCGTCACCGCGGTACAGGGTTCCGCCGGTCGGGGTGTTGTGGGCGTCGCGGAGCATGAGGTCCTGCGCGCAGACCACGCGCCGCGCTGCAGGAGCGGCGAGGGGTGGGGCGGCGGGGGACGGGGACGGCGACCGCGCCGGCCTGGTCGCGCGCGGCGTCCTCACGGGCTCGGGCGTCGTCGGCGCGGGTCGCCG
>NZ_CAACVB010000368.1 GCF_900659635.1 Actinomadura roseirufa
GGGCGGAGGCGGTGTCGCGGCTGGACACCTCGTCCCAGCTCGACTTCAAGCCGCGGGACCCCGTCCCGGTGGGCGGCAGGCGCCCCCGCCGCTGTGGGGCCGCGGCTCCGCCGAGGAGGGGCCGCCGATCCCGTTCTGGCTGCGCCCGGTCGACCCGGCGCAGGGTGAGCCGGGCCGGGACGAGTGATGAACCTGAACGACCGCCAGCGCAAGCTCCTGTTCGCCGGGCTCGTGGTGGTGCTCGCGCTCGCCGGCGTCTATCTGACGGTCGCCGCGCCCGGCGGCGGGAAGGACGGCCCGGACGAGCGGCGGCGCGCCGCGGTGACGGCCCCGCCGGCCGTGCCGACCGGCCCGGCGTCGCCGCCGCCGGGGATCCAGACACCCGTGAAGCCGGGCGACTTCGACATCTACCGGCTGCTGCCGTTCTCCCAGGCCGAGTTCACCACGGCCGCCGACACCGCGCAGCGGTTCGTCGCCGCGTACGGGACGTACCGGTTCGACGAGGACCCGAGGGCCTACGTCGGGCGGCTGGCCGGGCTGGTCGGCGACGACCTGCGCACCCAGCTCGAACGGGACGCCTCGGCGCCCGCGCTGCAGGACGCCCGGCGCGCCGAGCAGGTCGTCGCGGAGGGCACGGCGACGCTCGACCGGGTGCGCGACATCGGCGACAACACGCTCATCTTCCTGGTGACCGGCAAGCAGCAGGTCACCAAGCGCGGCACCCGCGCCGCCGACAGCCGGCAGTACCTGGTGACCGTGCTGCGGAACGGCGGGTCCCTGAGGGTGTCTTCGTTCGAGCCCGCCGACTGGGGACAGGCCGGGGACACTGGATCGGGTACCGGATGAGCCCCCGGCGGATGCTGGCCGTGGGCGCCCTCGGCGCCGCGGCGGTGCTGTTCATCGCGTTGATCTTCGTGCCGGTACTGTTCGGCGCGAGCCAGTTCATGTTCGGCGGCGGCGCGGGCGGCGGCGGTGGCTGCGTGGACGTCTCGCAGGCCGGGGCGCAGCCCGTGGCGGCGAACGACGCCAAGGCGATCCCCGCGAACTACCTGGACCTGTACAAGAAGGCCGGCAAGGACTACGGCATCCCCTGGAACGTCCTGGCGGGCATCGGCAAGGTCGAGACCGGGCACGGCACCTCCAAGCTCCCCGGCGTCAGCAGCGGCGAGAATTACGCGGGCGCGGGCGGGCCGATGCAGTTCCTCGCCCCGACGTTCAACGCGTTCGCGGTCGATGGCAACAAGGACAAGCGCAAGGACCGCTACAACCCGGCGGACGCCATCCCCACCGCCGCCGCCTACCTCAAGCACAACGGCGCCCCGCAGCGGATGCGGACCGCGATCTTCATGTACAACCACTCGTGGGACTACGTGAACCTCGTCCTGGACTGGGCGAAGCGGTACGCCGGCGGCGACTTCAAGGTCGTCCAGTCCAACGGCGTCGACTGCCAGGACAACGACCTCCCGGTCGGCGCGAGCGGCCTCGTCCAGCGGATCATCGCGTTCGCGATGGCGCAGCGCGGCAAGCGGTACATCTTCGGGGCGAACGGCCCGGACGCGTGGGACTGCTCGAGCCTGCTGCAGGCCGCCTACCGGTCGGCGGGCCTGTCCATCCCGCGGACGACGTTCGAGCAGTGGCCGTTCGGAGTGAAGGTCGGCAAGGGCAAGGAACAGCCGGGCGACCTGGTGTTCTTCAACTCCGGTCCCGGGACCGCGTCGGACAACCCCGGTCACGTCGGGATGGTCATCGGCGGTGGCCGGATGGTCGTGGCGAGCTGCTCGACGTGCGTACCGAACATCGGCGTGAAGTCCTACAAGCGCCCCGACTGGGTGGGGACGACCCGCCCGCTCGCCCGCCCCGACTTCAAGAAGAAACTTTCGGAGCTGGCGGCGCAGTAGCCGGGCGCGGCGGCGGCGGCCCGGCGCGGGCCGGGCCGGAGATCAGCGGAAGCGCCGCCGCCCGATGACGAGGAGGACCTCGCGCAGGGCGTCGGCGGCGGCCCGGACGGTCTCCGGCGGCACGCCCGTCATGACCTCCTCATAGGACCGGGCCGAGGCGGCGAGGCCGAGCTCGGTGACGCGCAGGCCCTCCGCCGTGAGCTGGACGAACCGGCTGCGCGCGTCCCCGGCGTTCGCCGTGCGCTCGATGTGGCCCGCCTTCTGCAGCCGCTGCAGGACGTTGCTGGTGCCGCCGGAGGTGAGGAACGCCGACCGGGTGAGCTCGCTCGGCCGCAGCCGGTACGGCGCGCCGGAGCGGCGCAGCACCGTCAGGACCTCGAACTCGGCGTAGGTCAGCCCCAGCTCGGCGAGCTCGGGGCGCAGGGCCTGCTGCACGAGGGAGTCGATCCGCGCGGCCCGCTTGCCGACCTCCAGCATGGCGATCAGCGGCTCGCCGAGCCCGTCCCGCCGCCAGGTCGCGGCGACGGTGTCGATCTCGTCCCGCGGTCCGCCGTCCTCGTCGTGCACAGGACGAGGGTACTCGGTCCAGCACTTGCTTTTTAAAAAGCTTCTTTTTAAGCTTTGAAGCATGACAACGACCCTCCTGATCCGCGGCGGCCTCGTCATCGACACCGCCCCCGCGCCCACCGTGCTCGGCCGCGCCGACGTGCTGGTCGAGGACGGCCGGATCGCCGCGACGGGACCGGACCTGGCCGTTCCCCCGGGCACCGAGGTGATCGACGCGGCGGGACGGATCGTCCTGCCCGGCTTCGTCGACACCCACCGGCACACCTGGCAGGCCGGGATCCGCGCGATCCTGCCCGACAGCACGCTCCCCACCTACATGACGCGCGTCCTCGGCGAGCTGGTGCCCGCGTACCGTCCCGAGGACGTGTACGCCGGGACCCTCGCCGGAGCCCTCGAATGCCTCGACTCGGGGATCACCACCCTCGTCGACTGGTCCAACATCCAGCTGACCCCCGACCACACCGACGCGGCCGTCACGGCGCTGCGGGCGTCCGGCGCGAGCGTCGTGTTCGGCTACTGCTACGGCGGCGACGGCGACTTCGCCGCGTTCGCCGCCGAGGGCGCCCGCGTCCGCCGCGCGTACTTCGACGAGCCGGGCGGCACGGTCTCGATGGTGCTCGCCGCGCTCGGACCGGAGATCGCCGGGGAGGAGCGGTCGCTGCACGAGTGGCGGCTGGCGCGCGACCTCGGCCTGCCGATCACCGTCCACACGGGCGGGCAGGGCGCGAGCAGCGCCGCGCGCGGCCTGGCGTTCCTGGAGGACAACGGGCTGATCGAGCATCCGACCCTGTACGCGCACGCCAACCACTACACCGAGGACGCGCTCAAGCGCATCGCCGGCGCCGGCGGGACGATCTCGGTCACGCCCGGCATCGAGGCGTCCCTGAACATCGGCCCGCCGCCCACCGGGCGGTCGCACGCCGCGGGCGTCCCGACCGGGCTCGGCGCCGACACGGTCGCGAGCGGCCCCGGGGACATGTTCTCCGTGATGCGCGCCGCCTACCTGCTGGAGCGCGGCCGCCCGGACGGCGCCGGGCTGGGCTTCACCGCGGCCGACGCGCTGCGGATGGCGACGATCGAGGGCGCCGAGGCCGCGGGGGCCGGCGCCGTCACCGGGTCGCTGACCCCCGGCAAGCGGGCCGACCTGCTCGTCCTGCGCACCGACACGCTCGGGGTGGCGGCGGCCCATGACCCGATCGCGGCGGTGGTCCTCTACGCCGACACCCGCAACGTCGACACCGTCCTCGCCGGGGGCCGCGTGGTCAAGCGGGGCGGGGTGCTGCGGGGACAGGACGTGCCGTCCGTCCTGGCGTCGGTGGAGGCGTCCGCGGCGCGTCTCGCCGCCGTGTGACGCCGCGGCCCGGCCGTCCCCGCGGGCCCGCCGGGCGGGCCGCGTCCGAGCGCGCGGCGGCCGGGTGGTGAAGCGGTGATTAATCGGGCGGGCGACGGCGGGCGCGCGTGGCATGCTGGCGGCGTGGAGCCCGAGATACGCATCCGGATCGCCGACGAACTGCTGATGTTCCTGCCCGCCGCCCGGCGCGAGCCCGCGCGGCGGGTGGCCTACGACGGGACCTCGACGCTGGGGCACCTCGTGGAGTCGCTCGGGGTGCCGCTGCCCGAGACCGGCCCGATGACGATCCGCGGCGAGCGGGTCGAGCCGTCCGCCCGGCCGGAGGCCGGCGACGAGGTCCGGGTCGAGGCGGTGCCGCGCCCGCAGCCCGTCCCGCTGGAGCCGGGGCAGGCGGCGCCGCGCTTCCTGCTCGACGTGCACCTCGGCACCCTGGCCCGGCGGATGCGGCTGCTCGGCCTCGACACCGCCTACCACAACGACATGGACGACCCCGCCCTCGTCGTCCAGGCGAACGAGGAGCGCCGGGTGCTGCTCACCCAGGACCGGGGGCTGCTGCGCCGCCGCGCCCTCTGGTTCGGCGCGTACGTCCGCGGGTCGCGGCCAGACGACCAGCTTCGCGACCTGCTGGAGCGGTTCGCGCCCGAGCTCCGCCCCTGGACGCGGTGCACCGCCTGCAACGGGCCGCTCGCCGAGGTGTCCAAGCACGAGGTCGAGGGCGGCCTCGAGGCGGGCACCCGCGCGAGCTACGACGTGTACGGACGGTGCGCGGACTGCGGGCAGGTGTACTGGCGCGGCGCCCACGGCGGCCATCTCGAGGAGATCGTCGGGGAGGCGGCGCGGATCGTGGCGGGCGTCCGCGCCGCCGGAACCGGCCCGGCCCGGGCCGCCGTCTCAGACTGAAGGCGAGAGCAGGGAAAGGGGCTGGTCGACATCGATCTCGTCGTGGTGGGTGCGGCGATCATCTCGGACGGGCGGCTGCTGGCGGCGCAGCGGGCCGAGCCGGCGCACCTGGCGGGCGGCTGGGAGCTGCCCGGCGGGAAGGTCGATCCGGGGGAGTCCGACGAGGACGCCCTGGTCCGGGAGTGCCACGAGGAACTGGGCGTGAAGGTGCGGCTGAGCCGCCGGATCGGCGGCGACTGGCCGCTGAGCGAGCGGGCCCTGCTGCGGGTGTGGACCGCCGAGATCGTCGCGGGCGAGCCGCGGGCACTGGAGCACCTGGAGCTGCGCTGGCTGGGCCCGCACGAGCTGTACGACGTGGCGTGGCTGCCGGGTGACCGTCCGGTCATTGACGTCCTCGCCGCGGAGGGCCTCGGCTGACCGGGCTCCGCCGGGCGGGCGGAGGAACGCGAAGGGGCTCCCCGCCTGGCGGGGAGCCCCTGTCGGGCGGGCCCGCTCAGGTGATGCGGTTGGCGCCCGCGAAGTCGGAGCGATCCGAGAGATCAGAGATCTTCACCACATCGCCGGTCTGCGGGGCGTGCAGGAACCTGCCGTCCCCGAGGTAGATCCCCATGTGGTGCAGGTTCCCGCCGAAGTAGACGAGGTCGCCGGAGCGCAGCGACCCCCGGGACACCTTCTGGCCCATCGAGAACAGGTCCCCGGTGTAGTGCGGCAGGCCCGGCTTGCCGACCTGCGCGTACGCCCACACGACCAGGCCCGAGCAGTCGAAGGTCGTCGGCCCGGCCGCGGCCCACACGTAGGGCGACCCGAGCTTGGTGAGCGCCTTGCGCACCATCTTGGCGGGCAGGTCCGACCCCTTGATCGTCGCCGAGAGGCCGGTGCGGGGGTCCTTGACGTGCGTGGTGGACAGCTTGTCCAGCCGCTTCATGACCTCGCTCACCTTGGCCTTGGCGGCCTGCCGGGCGGTCTCGGCCGCCGCGGCGGCCTGCTTGACCTGCGCCGTCCGCGCCTCGGCGGCGTGCTGCGCCCGCGTCGCCCGGTCGATCTGCCCCTGCAGCGCCGAGACGGCGGCGGCCTGGTTCTGCGCGAGGTAGGCGGTGTCGGACAGCCCGCTGGTGCCGCCGCCCGCGCCGAAGATCGCGTCGGGGGCGCCGGTCATGTAGTTCGCGGCCGCCATCCGGCCGAGCCGCTCGCGGGCGGGCGCGGCCTGTGCCTGCAGCGTGGCGGCGGTCCTCGCGGCCGCCTGCTCGGCCTTCTGGGCCTTGCCCAGCTCGACGCGGGTCTTGTTGTACTGCTCGGTGAGGGTCTCCGCCTCGGTGTTCAGCGCGTCCAGGCTCTTGCGCAGGTCCTTCTCCGTGGTCGGCAGCGGGGTGGGCGCCGGTGTCGCGGACGGCGCGGCGCCGGGCGCCGCGGCCGGGCGGCCGGACGGCTGCGCCGCGTG
>NZ_CAACVB010000369.1 GCF_900659635.1 Actinomadura roseirufa
CCTCGCCCACGGGACGGGAACGGCGGTGGGCCGCTACGGCGAGCCGCGCTTCCTCGCCCCGGCGCGGCGCGGCTCGGGCGGCGGGGAGGTCGCGCTCGGGATCGACCTGTTCGCCGCGCCCGGCACGCCCGTCCGGGCGCCGCTCGCCGGGCGGGTGGAGGCCACCGGGACCGCAGGGACCGACCTGGTGCTGGCGCACGAACCCGCCCCGGGCGTGCGGTTCAGCACGCTCTACACCGGTCTCGCCACCGGCCTGGCCGAGGGCGCGGACGTGCCCGCGGGCGCGCCGCTCGGCCACGTCGCGGCGGGCGCCGCCGACGGCCTGCCGCCGCGCCTGCGGATCCAGGCGACGGCGGTGCCCGTCACCGCCTGGACGAGCGTGCCCCGGGACGCCCCCGACCACGAGCGCGAGCCGTGGCGGGCGCTGTTCCCCGACCCGACGCCGCTGCTCGGCGCGCAGGACGCGGTCGCCGCCTGGGAGCCCGCCGGGGAGCGGGCGCTGCGCGGCCGGCACGCGCACCTGCCGAACAGCCACCCGACCTACTTCGACCGGCCGATCACCATGGTCCGCGCCCGCGACTGCTCGTTCTACGACGAGCGGGGCCGGTCCTACCTCGACGCGCTGAACAACGTCACCCTCGCCGGGCACGGCCACCCCAGGCTCGTGGAGGCCGCGTCCAGGCAGCTCGGCAGGCTCAACACCAACACCCGTTTCGTCTACGAGGTGCTGTCGGAGTACGCCGAGCGGCTCACCGCGACGCTGCCGGACGGCCTGGACGTCGTGTACTTCGTCAACTCCGGCAGCGAGGCCAACGACCTGGCCCTGCGCATGTCCCGCTACCTCACCAAGCGGGAGGACGTCGTCATCATCGACGACGCCTACCACGGGTACACCTCGGTCGTCGCCGACGTGAGCCCGTCCCGCTACCGGCACTACGGCAAGCCCGACACCACGCATCCGACGCCCGTGCCGGACCGGTACCGGGGACCGTACGGGTACGACGACCCGGACGCGGGCGCGCGGTACGCCGGGCACGTGGCCGAGACCTTCGACCGGCTCGCCGCCGAGGGCCGGCCGCCGGCGGCGTTCCTGTTCGAGGCGCTGCTCGCGGGCGGCGGCCAGGTCGTGCTGCCGCCCGGCTACCTCGCGTCGGTCTTCGCGGCGGCGGCCCGGCACGGCGCGCTGACGATCGCCGACGAGGTGCAGGTGGGCTTCGGCCGGCTCGGCGAGGCGTTCTGGGGGTTCCAGACGCAGGGGCCGGACGTCGTCCCGGACTTCGTGACGATGGGCAAGGCCATGGGCAACGGGTTCCCGGTGGCGGCGATGGTCACCACGCGGGAGATCTCGCAGGCCTACGACCCCGCCGGGAAGTTCTTCTCCACCTACGGCGGCAACCCCGTCGCCTGCGCGGTGGGCCTGGAGCTGCTGAACGTCGTGGCGGACGAGGGCCTCCAGGAGAACGCGCTGGTGACCGGGCAGTACCTGCGCGACCGCCTGGCCGCGCTGATGGACCGGCACGAGCTGATCGGCGACGTGCGCGGCCAGGGCTTCTACAGCGGCGTCGAGTTCGTCCGGGACCGCGCGACCAAGGAGCCCGCGTCGGAGGAGACGCTGCTCGTCTGCGAGCGCCTCAAGGACCGCGGCGTGCTCGTCTACCCGACCGGGCCGTCCTGGAACATCCTCAAGCTCAAGCCGCCGCTGACGTTCTCGCGCGCGGACGCCGACGAGTTCACCACGGCGCTGGACGCCGTACTGGAGGAAGGCTGGTGACCATGACCGGAGCGGACCTCGTCCTGTACGGCGGCAACGTCCTCACCCTCGACGCGCGGTCGAGCACCGCGACGGCGGTGGCGGTGGCGGGCGACCGCGTGCTGGCCGTCGGCGACGACGCGGCGATGCGGGCGCTCGCCGGCCCGGCGGCCCGGACCGTCGACCTCGGCGGCCGGACGGTGCTGCCGGGGATCAACGACGCGCACCTGCACCTGGCGATGTTCGGCCTGGCGGGGCCGCCGTTCTCGGCCGATCTCAACGGCGTCACCTCGCTGGCGGCGCTGCGCGCCGCCCTCGCCGGGGCGCCGCCCGGCCCCGGCGGCGGCGACTGGCTGGTGGGCGAGGGCTGGCGCGAGGCGAACATCCCCGAGTTCGACACCGGGCCCGCCGGCCCGCACAGCACCCTGATCGACGCGGCCACCGGCGGCCGCCCGGCGATCCTGCACCACGCGTCGCGGCACTCCGTCCTGGTCAACACCGCCGCGCTGCGGCTGGCCGGGATCACCCGCGACACCCCGGACCCGGTCGGCGGGGTGATCGTCCGCGACGCGGCGGGCGAGCCCACCGGCCACCTCCTGGAGGCGGCGAAGGGCCTGGTGACCCGGCACGTCCCCGCGCACACCGAGCGGGAACGGCTGGACGCGATCGTCACGGCGATGCGGACGCTCAACTCGCTGGGCTTCACCAGCGTCACCGACCCGATCGTGTGGCCCGAGCTCCTGCGCGACTACATCACCCTGCACCGGGAAGGCCGGATGACGGTCCGGGTCAACACGCTGCTGCACTGGGACTGGCCGTCGCCGACCAGCACGTCCGAGGGCCTCGCGACGGCGCTGCGGTACGCGGGCCTGTCCACCGGCCTCGGCGACGACTGGCTGCGGATCGGCGGCTGCAAGCTGTTCGCCGACGGGGTGCCCACCCAGTGCACGGCCTGGCTGCACGACCCCTATCCCGAGGGCGGGACCGGCCACCTCGTCACCCGCGGCGACGACGAGGACGCCCGGTACGAGGAGCTCATGCGCATGATCGAGCTGGTGCACCGGCACCGCCTGCAGGCGCAGGTCCACGTCACCGGCGACCGGGCGGCGGACGCGGCCGTCGACGGCCTCGCCCGCGCGCTGGAGGCCGACCCGTGGCCGGACGCGCGGCACGCCCTCATCCACGGGACGCTGCTGACCGAGGAGTCCTACGCCCGGCTGGCCGAGCACGGCATCGGCGTCATCACCAGCTCGCTGATGAAGTCGCACAGCGGCGCGTCGATGACCCGCGCGATCGGCGCCGGCCGCTGGGCGCGGGCCTTCCCCGCCGGGGCGCTGCTGGCCGCCGGGGTGCGCGTCGCCGACAGCTCGGACGCGCCGGTCACCTTTCCCGACTGGCGCCGCGGGGTCGCCACCTTCGTCGGCGCCGCCCCCGGGCCGTTCGCCGACGTCCCCCCGGACCTGCGGCTCACCCGCGAGCAGGCGCTGCGGCTGTGGACGAGCGACCCGGCGCACTTCGAGCACGCCGAGCGGCGCAAGGGCTCGGTCGCCCCCGGGTTGCTCGCCGACCTCGTCGTGCTGGAGGAGGACCCCATGAAGGTCCCGGACGACGAGCTCCAGGACCTCACCCCGGTGCTCACCATCGCGGGCGGCCGGGTCGTCCACGACGTGGACGGCTGACCGGTCCCCCTGCCCCGGGCACCACGAGCCGGGCACCGGCCGCATCATGGCGCCGGTGCCCGCCCGCTCCTTCGCCCGCGAGGACTTCCTAGGCGGTGCTCCTCGCGGGCGGAGGGCGGGTCGGCGCGCCCCTCAGCGCGTTCTCAGTGCGCCCCGGTCACAGCTGGCCGTGCCGGGGCGGCGGGGTGCCCGACAGCAGCCAGCGCCCGACGTGCTGCACCTTCCAGCGGGCCGGGTCGTGCAGGGTGTGCGTCCGCGCGTCGCGCCAGTGCCGCGACAGGTTGAGCGCCCCGGACGCCGAGCGCGTCCCGCCCAGCTCGAACAGCGCCGAGGACGCCTCCAGCGAGGCGCGCGCGGCGGCCACCTTGGCGACGGCGGTGGCCACCGACGCCCGCGCGGTGGCCTCGGCGGTCGGCTCGCCCTCGGCCGCGTCGATCGCCGCGGCGGCCTCGCGCAGCAGCGCCTCGGCGCCCCGGACGGCGATCTCCAGCTCGCCCGCCCGCTGGACCAGCAGCGGGTCCTCCGCCGCGGTGGCGGCGCCGCTCTCGAACCACGGGCGCGCCCGCGCGACGGCGGTGACGGCGGCGTCCAGCGCCCCGCGGGCGATGCCGGCGTCGAGGGCGGCGTGCAGCACCTGGGCGCGCGCCCCGTAGGTCGTCGGCCCGTCGAACAGCGCGCTGTAGGGGACGATCTGGTCGTCCTCGACCCGCACGCCCTCCAGGCGGACCGTTCCACTCGCGGTGGTGCGCTGCCCCATGCCGTCCCAGTCGTCCTCGACGGTGACGCCGGGCGCGTCGCGGGGGATGTAGGCCAGCGCCTTGCGCGGCGCGCCGCCGTCGAGCGGCGGCGCGCCGTCGAGGACGGCGCGGACGACGAGCCAGTGGGCGAACAGGGCACCGGTGCTGTAGTACTTCACGCCGTCGAGCAGGTACCCGCCGCCGTCGCGGCGGCGCAGCGCGGTCGCGTCGTCGGCGGCCGTCCGGCCGCCCCGCTCGGCCTGCGCGTTGGCGAACCGGGCGCCGCCGAGCGCGGCGGCGAAGTAACGCGCCCGCTGCTCCTCGGTGCCCACCCGGCCGAGCGCGTCCAGGAAGACGAAGTGGCTGTGCGGGATCTGCGCGAGGCTCGCGTCGGCCGCGGCGAGCGTCCGGAACACCTCGGCCAGCGCCGTCACGCCCACCCCGGCGCCGCCGAACCGGGCCGGGACGGTGATGCCGAGCAGCCCGGACTCCGACAGCACGGCCAGTTCGGCGGCGGGCGGCCGCCGGTCCCGGTCGCGGTCGCCGGCCTCCGCGGCGAACGCGGCGGCGAGCCCGCGCGCGATCTCCGTGGCCTCCTCGGCGGAGCGGATCACGTGGGTCGTCGTCGCGTCCGCCCGGGGCGGACGGCTTTTCTCCGTATTCCCTACAGACATACCGGAAATTCTCGCGGCTCGTCCCGTCCCAGGTCAATGCGGTGCAGGTCAAGACGGCCTAGGCCGATACGGACCGAGTCATCACGGTGTCGCGGACGGGTCGAAAGGGCGGCGCGAGCGCGGCGGCGCCGTCGTCCGCCGCGCGGTCCGGCGCCGGGCCGTCAGCGCTTGACCTCCCGCAGCCGGCCGGTCGTCACGTCGTAGACGAAGCCGCGGATCTGGTCGGTGTGCGGGACGAACGGGTCCCGCTCGATCCGGGCGATGGACTGGCGGACGTCCTCGTCCAGGTCCGCGAACGCCTCGGCGGACCAGTCGGGCTTGATCCCGGTCTCCTGCTGGATGTCGGCCTTGAACGCGTCGTCGGTGAAGGTCAGCATGCCGCAGTCACTGTGGTGGATCAGCACGATCTCGCGGGTGCCCAGCAGCCGCTGGCTGATCGCCAGGCTGCGGCGGACGTCCGGCGTCACGACCCCGCCGGCGTTGCGGATCACGTGCGCGTCGCCCTCGCTGAGGCCGAGCACGCCGTAGGGGTTGAGCCGGGCGTCCATGCAGGCGACGACGGCGACGCCGCGTCCGGGCGGCAGCGGGAGATCACCCTTGTCGAAGGCCGCGGCGTAGCCTTCGGCGCTGGCGAGGAACTCGTCGGTCACGGACATGAACGCCTCCGGTCACTCTCGGTCTCCCAGATGCCCCTCACCATTGCCGATATAACCGACCAAGTCAATAGACAATGCGGGGACGGCGGGTCGCCTCAGCGCGGGAGCCTCTTCCAGTAAGACGCCCAGACCCCCGACAGGACCAGCGACAGGGCGACCAGCAGCAGCCAGACCCACCACACCAGCGTCGCCGGACCGCCCGCGGCGTTGGAGACGGCGCCCGCGAGGATCAGCGCGAACACGTCCAGCGCCGCCATCGCCCCGATCGGCCCCCACAGCAGCGCCTTCGACCGGCGCGGCCCGCCGGTTCCCGGCGGCCGGGGGCCGGGCGGCGGTACGGGCGGAGGGAGGTTCGGGGGCGTCCCGGGGGAATGGCTCATCCCCCAAGCATCCCCCGCCCCGCCGGTTCTCGTACCGGTTTCGCCACTCGCCGGTACCGGCCGGTCACTCCGCATCGTGGACGAGCAGGGCGATCTGCACGCGGTTGTTCAGGCCGAGCCTGCGCATGATCCGGGAGACGTAGGACTTCACCGTCGCCACGGTCATGCGGAGCTCGGCCGCCGCCTCGGCGTTGGACAGCCCGCGCCCGACGGCCGCGGCGACGCGCCGCTCCGCGCCGGTCAGCGCCGTGAGCCGGGCGCGCGCCGCGTCACGCG
>NZ_CAACVB010000370.1 GCF_900659635.1 Actinomadura roseirufa
CGCGGCGCGGCCGGTCCGGTCGCGCGCGGCCCAGCCGCGGCGGATCTCCTCCCACGCCTCCTCGTCGGTCTCGCGGGCGAGGACGTCCGCCCGGACGGCGAAGCGCGGCGGCACCGGGCTGTGCTCGCGGACGGCCGCGAACTTCTCCGCGAGCGCGTCGAACGGCTCCAGCCAGGACAGGTAGTAGTCGGCGTGCCGGCCGGCGGCGGCGATGGCGGCGGGCGAGGACCCGGAGAAGAAGATCTCCGGGAGGGGCCCGCCGGCGAGGGACGCGGGCAGGCGGCCGCCCTCGACGCGGTAGAAGCGGCCCTCGTGGTCGAACCCGCCGGTCTCGTGGCCGGTCCAGACGCCCTTGAGGACGTCCAGGAACTCCGAGGTGCGGGCGTAGCGGTCGTCGTGGTCGACCTTGTCGCCCCACCAGAGCTGGGCGGGCCCGCCGCCGCCGGAGATGATGTTGTAGACGACCCGTCCGCCGGTCGCGGCCTGGAGGGTCGCGGTCATCCGGGCCGCCTGCACCGGGTGCAGGAAGCCGGGCTGGAAGGCGATCATGAACCGGTACGCGGAGGTCTCGCGGGCGAGCGAGGACGCCGCCGCCCACGGGTCGTCGGTGTGCGGGAACGAGGGCAGCAGCCCGCCGGTGAACCCGGCGGCCTCGGTGGCCCGCGCGACCTCGGCGATGTAGTCGGCGTGGGTGAACCCGTCGGGCGCGCCGTCCCGCACGCCGGGCGCGAGGGAGCCGGGGATCTCCGGCGCGAACCCGCCCCGGCTGCCGCCCCTGCGCCGCAGCGACTTCTGGTCGCCCTCCATGTGGACGCGCCAGTAGACGTCAATGGACACGCTCCGCCTCCTTCACCGTGGTCCCGGTCTCCAGCAGCGGCAGCACGTGCTCGCCGATCCGGTACGCCAGGGCGACCGGGTCGGCGTCGCGCGCGGAAGGCGCGACCTCGGCGAGGAAGACGGTGACGCCCCGGTCGAGCCAGCCGCGCACGTCCCCGGCGAGGTCCTCGGGCGCGCGGTCGCCGATGGGCAGCCGCAGCCCGGCGCGGACGCCGCCGGGGCGGAGCCGCTCGATGTCGTCGCCGGGCTCGAAGACGTGGACGTCGGCGTGACGGGCGGACAGGTCGAGGGCCTCGGCCGACGTCCCGGACAGCAGCACACGGGGGAAGGGCCGCTCGGCGAGCGGACGGCCCAGGCCCCCGTTCAGCACCTCGTAGAAGCGGCCCTCGAACGTGAAGGACGTGTTCTCCCACACGCCTCTGGCGATGGTGAGGAACTCGTGGGCCCGCGCGTACCGGTCGGGGCCCTCCAGGAAGTCGCCCTGGGACCGCGCCACCGCCGGGTCGAGGTCGGTGACCAGGTGCCAGGCGAGCCGCCCGGCGTGGAACCGCTGGAGCGAGGCCGACAGCTTGGCGGCGTAGACCGGCGTCGCGGCGGCCGGATGGAACGCGGCGGTGACGGTGACGTGCCGCGTGCCGCGCAGCAGGTCGCCGGCGGCGGCCAGCGCGTCCGGCCCGTCCGGGGCGAAGGGGGCGAGCACCCCGGCCAGCCCGGCGAGATCGGCGCCCCCGGCGATCAGGCCGAGCTCGCCGAACGGCCCGCGCCCGGACGGGCGGACATCGGTGACGAGGGCGGGAAGCGGCGTGCGGACCGGCTGTCCCGCGGGCAGCGTCAGGTGGAACTCGGGGGTCACGTCCGCTCCCCCACCGATTCTCCCACCGCTTCGTCCACATGCGAGGGCTCCGCCGCGAACGCGGCCCGCGCGGCCTCCAGCGGCGCCGGGTCCGCCCACGCGGCGACGTCCACCGCGTCGGCGAGGAAGCCCTGGGCGCGCAGGAACCGCTCCTGCTCGGCCAGCAGGCCGAGCCGTTCGGCCGACAGGTCGGGGTCGAACGGCTGGTGGACGTAGGCGGTGGCGACGGCCGCGCCCCCGGCGCCGGTCTCGGCGGCCAGGACGCGGCGCAGCTCGTCCGGCCGCGCGGCGGCCCACGAGGAGGCGCGCAGCAGCACGGTCAGGAACCGGACGACCAGGTCGGGGTGCTCGTCGAGCAGGCGCTGGTGGACCGTGATCGGGCGGGGCGTTCCGTTGTTGATCCGGGCGCGGCGGTCGGGCAGGGCGTCGAGGTCGATCGCCACCTCGGCGCCGTGGGCGAGCGCGGCCTCCACGGCGAGCGCGCCCTTGACGTAGACGGCGTCCACCTCGCCGCGCGCGAGGGCGGCGAGCTCGGCGTCCCACTGCGGCGCGTCCGGCGCGGCGGCGACGTCCACCGGCACCACGTCGGCGAGCGTCCCGCCCGCGTCCCGCAGCGCCCCGGCGAACCCGCTCAGCGCCATCGCCCGCCAGAAGTCGATCGCGATGTCGCGGCGCGGGACGGCCACCCGCCGGCCGGCGAGCGGCAGGGCCGTCTCGCCGCGGCGGGCGAGGATCACCTGCCGCTCCTCGATCCAGGTGAGGCCGAGCAGCCGCGTCCGCTCGCCGCGGGCGCGGGCCCACAGGGCGGGAACGTTCCCACCCTCGCGGACCAGGTGGGGAAGGGTGTGCGCGTAGTGGTGATCGCCCGCCTCGTCCGGCGGGACGTCCTGGAGCGAGCGGACCTCGATGCCGTCGCCGCGGAACTCGCCGGCGAACCAGCCCAGGTCGGCGGCGATGCCCGTGGCGGTCGGCACCGGGCAGCGGGTGAACCACAGCGTCTGCGGAAGAGTGGGGCGTGCCATGTCGCGCAGCTAATCACTACTATTTTGGTAGGACAAGTTTTATCCCACGATGCGGGAAGGACCCGTGATGCCCCCCACACCCGAACAGGGGTCGCAGGCGGTGCGGCGCGCCCTCGCCGTGCTGCACTGCTTCCGCGACGGCGGCCCGTCCCTCGGGGCGTCCGAGCTCGCCCGCCGGCTCGGCCTGTCCACCTCCACCGCGCACCGGCTCGCGCAGGCCCTCGCCGCGTCCGGTTTCCTCGAACAGGACCCGGGGGACTCCCGCTACCGGCTCGGCCCCTCCGTCGCCGAGCTCGGCCAGCTCGCCTTCCACCAGCGCGGCCTGCACCGCGCCGCGCCCGAGCTGGACCTGCTCGCCCGCACCACCGGCGCCACGGTGGACCTCGCCCTGCGCGGCGGCAACGAGGCGCTGATCCTGGTGGGCGACTCCGTCCGGCCGGGCACCGGCCTCGGGCTGCGCCGCCCGCTGCACTCCACCGCGCTCGGCAAGGTCCTGCTCGCCTGGGCGCCGCACGCCGACCTGCGCGAGCTCGGCCCCCTGCCCGCCCTCACCCCGCGCACCATCGTCGACCCGGACGAGCTGCGCACCGAGCTGAGCCGGGTGCGCGAGGACGGCTACGCCGTCAACGACGGCGAGTCCGAGGCCGGGGTGCGCACGCTCGCCGTGCCCGTGCTCGACCACTGCGACCACGCGCGCTACGCGCTGGCCGTGCGCGCCACCCCCGAGCTGATCACCATCAGGCGGCTGGACTGGTACCTCGCCCAGACCGCGGCCTGCGCCCGCGCGCTGGAGATCCTCCTGCTCCCCCCGGACGAGCGCCGCCGCTCCATCTGACCGGCGGGCGGCCCGCGCGCGTTCCCCACGGGGGATGCATCCGGCCGCCCGCCGCCCTCCGAAGACCGTGTGCGGGTCCCCTTGGAACAGGTCCACGGCGAGGGAGGACACACCATGCTCTTGCGAGACGGCCGGAGACGCGGGCGGCCGGCCCGCGGACGGTGCTGATGGCGGCGCGAGACCCCGTCGTGGTGATCGGAGCGGGCCTGGGCGGCCTCTCCGCCGCGCTCCACCTGGCGGCGCACGGCCGGGAGGTCGTGGTCGTCGAGGCCCGTCCGGAACCCGGCGGATGCTGCGGCACCGCCCGCGTGGGCCCCTACCGGTTCGACACCGGCCCCTCGGTGCTCACCATGCCCGGCGTGCTCGCCGAGATCTTCGGCGCGGCGGGCGAGGATCTGGAGACCGTGCTGCCGCTGCGGCGCCTGGACCCCTCCTACCGGCTGGCCTTCCCCGACGGCTCCCACCTCGACGTCGCCGCCGGCGCGCACCGGATGGCCGACAACGTCAGGGCGCTCTGCGGGCCCGCGGAGGCCGAGCGGTACCGGCGGTTCCGGCGCCGCCTCGGGGAGCTGTTCGAGGCGGAGTGGTCGTCCTTCATCGACGCGGACATGACCCGGCTGCGCGGCCTGGCCCGGCCCGCCGCCCTGCTCAGGCTCGCCGCGGCGGGCGGCTTCCGGCGGCTGGACCGGTTCGTCGCCTCCCAGCTGACGGACGAGCGGCTCGTCCGCGCGCACACCTTCCAGTCCCTGTACGTCGGGCTTCCCCCGCACAAGGCCCTGGCCGTCTACGCCGCCGTCGCGCACATGGACACCGTCGGCGGCGTCTACTTCCCCGCCGCGGGCGGGATGCACGCCATCCCCCGGGCGATGGCCGAGGTCGCGGAGCGGGCGGGCGCCGTCCTCCGGTACGGCGTGCGCGCCGAGCGGGTCGAGACCGACGCCTCCGGGGTGACGGCCGTCCGGCTGGACACCGGCGAGCGCCTCGCGGCGGGCCACGTGGTGGCCGCCTGCGACCTGCCGGCGGCCCACCGCGGCCTGCTGCCCGACGCGGCCCGCGACTGGCGGCTGAGCCGGCCGCGCTACGCGCCGTCCTGCCTGGTGATGCACTTCGGCCTGGACCGGCCGCCGGCCGGCGCCGCGCAGGGCACGGCGCACCACACGGTGCACTTCGGCCGCGGCTGGTCCGGGGCGTTCGCCGCCCTGGCGGCCGGGCGCCCGCAGCCCGATCCCAGCCTGCTGGTCACCCGCCCGGAGGGCGACGGCACGGCCGCCCCGCCGGGGCACGCCACGCTGAGCGCGCTGGAGCCCGCCCCCGGCACGGCGGGCGGCGCCGACTGGGACGACCTCGGCCCGCGGCTGCGCGACCGCCTGCTCGGCCGGCTCGCGGACCTCGGGTACGGCGATCTCTCGGCCGCGCCGGGCATGAGCCTCGATCCCCGCTCCTGGGCTCGGCTGGGCCATACCGGCGGGACCCCCTTCTCCCTGGACCACCGGTTCCGCCAGACCGCGTGGTTCCGCCCGTCCGGCCGCAGCCGGCGGGTCCCCGGCCTCCACTTCGCCGGGATGTACACGGCGCCGGGGGTCGGCGTCCCGCCCGTCCTGATCTCCGGGCGGCTCGCCGCGTCCCGGATCCTGGAGGGCCGCCGATGACGCTGACCGCCAGCTTCGAGCGGTGCCGCCGCCTCAACGCCCGCCACGGCCGGTCCTACTACCTGGCCACGCTGCTGCTCCCCGAGTGGAAGCGGCGGCACGTGCACGCCCTGTACGGCTTCGCCCGGTACGTGGACGACCTCGTCGACGCGTTCGGGGAGGGCACCGGGCGCGCCGGCGCGCTGGAGGACGCCGCCGCCCGGGTCAGCGCCTGCCTGGCGGGCGAGCCGGTCGACGACCCGGTCCTGCCCGCCTTCGCGCACACCGTGCGCTCCTTCGGCATCGAGCGCCGCGACATCGACGCGTTCCTGCGGTCGATGCGCGCCGACCTGACGGTCAGCCGGTACGAGACCTACGAGGACCTGCTGGAGTACATGGAGGGGTCCGCCGCGGCGATAGGGCTGATGATGCTGCCCGTGCTGGAGACGGTCCCGGGCGCCGAGCGGGAGGCCCGCGGGCCGGCCCGCGAGCTAGGGCGCGCCTTCCAGCTCACCAACTTCCTGCGGGACGTGGCCGAGGACCTGCGGCGGGGCCGCGTCTACCTGCCGCGGCGCGACCTGCGCGCGTTCGGCGTCGCCGAGGAGGACCTCTCCCGCCCCCGCGCGTCCGGGGCGCTGCGCCGGCTGGTGGAGTTCGAGAGCGAGCGCGCCCGCGCCCACTACCGGCGCGCCCTGGACGGCGTGGAACTGCTGGCCCCCTCGTCCCGGCCCTGCATCAGGGCCGCGCACGAGCTGTACGGCGGGATCCTGGACGAGATCGCCGCCGCCGGGCACGACGTGCTGGCCGCGCGTGCGCGGGTGCCCCGCCGCAGGCGCGCCGCGATCTTCGCCCGGCACCTGGTGGCGGCCTCCGCCGCCGGGCGCGCCGAGCGGCGCGTGCCCGTGACGGAGGGGCCGCGGTGACCG
>NZ_CAACVB010000371.1 GCF_900659635.1 Actinomadura roseirufa
CACCAATGATACCGAAGTGACAATTAACGCGATCGCTGCTTAACTAGCACAACGGATCACGGGGTGGCCTTTTCTTACACCACTCCCATGGACGCGGCCTCCCGCGGTGAAGGGGTTCAGTGGCAGCCGATCTTGCCGCTCGCCCCCCAACGGAATCAGTTGGGGTGATTGCGGCGCCGTGACAGGCTCACTGGGTCCCGGTCTTGGAATCGAGCATTCTCCGTGCCGTGTCAGAGCTCTGACCAGGCGGAATCTCGCGGCCAGGAGCACGCCAGAGATGAGGACGAGGGCCAAGGCGGCAAGGCTCCGCCCGTTCAAGGGGCCGCTGTCATCATGTGTTGCGGTGCTCGGCGTGGGTGGCGTCTTCATTCCGAATGGGGAAGCAGGCGGTACCCTCGGAGGCGCCGGTTGATGCGTTGTCGCCTGGGCGTTCGGGCTTGGAGGATGTGGTGAAGGGGCAGGCTGTGGCGTCGCTTTCCTCAACCAGTCCCGGTCGTAGGAGCGGGCGACATCTCGAGTGCGCGACTGAGTCCCTTCCGGCCTGGGGTGCCGGCCGGGCGGCCTCGGTATGGAGTCGCGGATTACGTCTTCCCAGTCTGGGTCCTTGCCCTTCTTGAGGCTGTGCAGAACTTCACGTCGGATTCGGCTACAGAGCTTGCGCTCATCGATGTGTGCCTTGGCCATCGGTGCGAAGTAGCCGCAGGTCCATGAGCTTCGCGGGGCGTTCGCGTCCGCCTGGTCGGGTGCGGCGGCTCCTGTGAGCATGACGATGCCGAGCAGGAGCAGCGGAACACTAGACGCCCGAAGCCGCCGTCCGAGCGACCAGCGTGAGCCGCCCCTGGCCTGGGTCGTAACCGTGAGCTCTGATGGCCCCTCGATGTGGCCGGCATTGTGTGTTTCAGGCATTGGGGGGCCGCCTGTGTGCCCGGTGACGAGAGTGTGTGGAGCGTGGCGGCGAAAGCCACTGGGCATCGGCCCGTCTGCGCTGCGGGCGGCGGCGCGGAGGCCATCGGAGTGCGGTGATCAGGGCAACGGGCCATCCGAGGACCGTGGCGCAGCACAGCACGTTGAGCACCACGATGAACCCGAGGTCGTCTACGTCCCTGGCAATCGCGATGAGCGTCGGAAGGACGGCGAGCAGGACCAGCACAGCGATGAGCGCCAGCCACAAGACCGAGCCAGGCGGGAGATGAGTGTTCATTGCATGTCCCTTCAGCCGCTCAGAGATTGCGTCGGCGGTTGCGATCGGGCGTTTGGGTGTCGGCTCGCCGGGGCGGCGATGCCGCATAGGGCTGCTTCGAAGTCATCTCGAGCGCCTCGTCGACCGGGAGCGGGAAGTCCTCGGCGGCCGGGCCTCGGTCACCGTCGCTCTGCGGGGCGCGGTCAGGAATGGCTCTCATGATGATGTGCTCGGGGAGGTTGGTGGTGATCTCCAGGACCGTTCGCAGGTCCCGAGGGCGGGGTTCGCGGCCTTGGCTGCGTAGCGCAGTGCTGAGTCGCTCGGCGATCTGACGAGCGCGCTGTTCCAGCTGGACCTCCTCCCATTCGCCGCGATCGGGGCCATGTTCGGTCGCCGCCCAAGCGGCTCCCGTGCCTTCCCTCAGCTCACCGCGTGGTGTCGCCGGGTCTCCGGTGCGGACGTTCGGAGCACGGGTGAAGAAGGGGGCGGCCTGCTTCATCGCGTCGAGTGCTTCCATGCCCTTCTCGCGGAACCGGTCGTAGTGGCTCATCGCGTGGGGGTGCAGGTCGCGTAGGCGTTCTTCGCATTTGCGTACCGCGGTGGCGGCCGAAGCGTTATCGGACGCGTAGGGCACCGCCGCTCCCCATGCCTCGGCCACGTTGAGGAGAGGAGCCTGGCGAAGCCATTTCCGGTCGTGGGCCCGAGCCCAGTGGGAAGCGGCCTCGGCCAGCGCCGCTCGCCGTGCTTTCGCCTCTGCGCTCTGGGTTGCTAGGTCGCGGGCCTGCTCGGCGGCGCGTAACCGTTCCGTGCGCCGGGCGAGTGCCTGCTGCGCGCCCACGGCGACAGTGACGATCTGGACGAGCCGCTGGCCACCGTGCAGGAAACCCTCGGTGATCGGGTCGGGATGCTGTTGGCTCATGTCGTCCTCCGGGGAAGGGAGTTGTCGGAACGGGCCCGGCACGCGGGCGGTCCTGGTCGAGACACCACCGGATCGTCTGGACGACCGGAGTTGGGAAGCGGCGGCGACGGGAAGTCCGCGACCACCGTCGGTGGGGTTGGCCGCGGCTCGGGGCTGATGGCACCGGCAACGGCGGCCGTGACTTCTGACGGATCCATGCGTGTGCGCTCTGCAACGCGTAGCACCTGGCGGGCGGCCTGGGCTGGGGGCAATTGAGCGATCGCGCGGGCGGCGACCCGTGCGGCGGCCAAGCGTGTCTCGGCGAAGTCGAGGTTCTTACCGAAACGGTCGATGCTCTCGTCGATTATTAGGTCTGCCAGAGGGACCGGAGAGAGCAGCGACTCCCCGACCGGAGCTCGTGTTTCGGGAGCCAGGAGATCTGCCGGGTCTCTGCTCGGTGGGAGGAGTGCTACCTCCACCGGGCCGGAAATGCGGCTGAGGACACGCGAGGCTCGTACCGCGCCGGCTCGTCCTGCCGGATCACCGTCGAGCGCGAGGACCAGCCCGGAACTGTCGAGGTTCGCGGCGTCTGCAAGCGCATCCAGCTGGGCAGAGGTGATGGCCGTTCCGCAAGGAGCGAGGGCGACATAGGTCTCCGGAAGGACGGTATTGACCGCGATCGCATCGAGTGGCCCCTCGACGATTAGGGGGCGCACGGTAGGGGCAAGGCGGTTTCGGCCTTCGTGAAGCCCGAACAGGGTCTCGCCCTTGCGGAACAGGACCGTCTCAGGTGTGTTGAGGTACTTGGGTCCGTCGGCGTCATCCCGGCGGCGCCCGATGAAGCCGACGACGGCACCCTCCTGGTTGCGGAGGGGGAACAGGACGCGATCACGGAAGACGTCGAAGGGATCCGCTTGGTCTCTGCGCCGCACCAGGCCGGCCTCGACGAGGATCTGGTCGGCATGTCCCAGCCTTCTCAAGTGGTCGAGTAGAGTGCGGCGCCCCTGGCGAGCGTGGCCGACTTCCCACCGCTCTTGTACTTCCGGCTCGACCCCACGGCCAGCTAGATAGTCGGTGCTCCAACTGCCCGCGAGGCCATCCCGGTAGAAGTGGTGAGCATCAGCCAGAGCCGCTAGAAGTCGTTCTCTCGTCGCCTCGGACGGGGCGGCTGCATCTGTTTCCCCAGGCGTCGCCCGTCCAGGCGCTTTGGTAGCACCCTCGGGCGCCGTGGCGCTTGTCCTCCGGACGCGCTCAGGGCTTGGCCGCTTTGCGGCCAACCGACGTCGGAGCTTGGTGCCGGTGCGGATGATCTCTCGGCCCACGGCGCGGATCGTGGCGGCTGGGTTGGCGCGTGCGTCCGTCCCAGCCCACAGAGCTGGTGACGGGAAGTTCAGGTGCGCGACCGGAAGGCCGAGCTCGGCGAGCACGAGGTAGGCCACCGAATCGGCGTACGCCCGTCGCGCGCCATGGCACGCGGACGAGTCTGGGCCTGGTGCGTCGGCTCGACCACCGGGCCTGAGCACGTGCGCGAGCTGGTGAACAAGGAACGTGACCGCAGGGGCTTCGTCGAGATTGGAGTCGACGGTGATTCTTCGCTCAGGCCGTCCGAGGTAGGCCCATCCCGGGATTCGGTCAGCGTAAAAGCCGAGGCCGGCGGCAAGGCGGGCTGCTTGTTCCCAGCTCTTGGCAACATCAGTTGCACGCTCATCGCGGGGCTCGCCGTCGGTCTGCGTGATGTCGAAGACGGTTCGTGCTCTGCCCTTCTGGGAGATGATGCGGATTCCGGTTTCGCCGCGACGGACCTGTCGTTGCTGCTTCTGCCAATCGCCGTAGGAGCGGACGTCCGTGGCCGAGGACATTTGTGCTGGGATCAGCAACGTGTTGGTGAACCCGTGGCGTCCGTGTCGGCTCGCCTGTTCTAGCCAGTCCTTCCATGCGAGGTCTCCTCTGACGAGGCGGGTCTCAGCATGGGCAGCGATCCCCTTGAGGATCTCGAGCTGGCGGCGGGGCCCGTCTTCCTGGCCGCCTTGATCAGTGAGGTCCGGTGAAGGCACCGTCATGACGAGACCCGCCTAGGCTCGTCGCGGACGGCGGCGACCATCTCTGCCAGGCGTTCATTGGCGATGGTGAATCCCAGCTCACGCAGACGCCGTCCGAGCCGGTCGCGGGTGAGTCGAACACCCTCCCGGCCGGCTTCTCGCTGAAGTTGCCGGGCGACGGCGAGCAGCTCGTCCTCGCCGGCTGCGTCGACCTCCGCGTCGTGCGGACGTATCTCCCCGTCGCTCCTTTCGACGGCGGCCTCCGCAGGCAGCCAACGAAGCGCGAGGCGTGCCTCCAGGGGTGCCTGCCATCGCCACGACCACCGGCCGTACTTCTCCTGCAGTTCTGAGACGGCCAGAAGGTGGCGGTACTCCAGGTGCAACCCGTGACGGTAGCTGGTGATGTGCCAGAGGACCATGCGCCGCCAAAGGAACAAGCTCGACACCGGTGCGAGCATCCAGCGGGCCGACGGCACTCGCTCCATCCGGTCGGAGGATGCGAGCCCTACCCACTGCCGCACCAGATGGCGGACCCCCTCCACCACCGTGATGAACAGGACCGGCATGGCCGCGTTCATGACGCTGCCGGCGAGGTCTCCGTGCGCCGCACTGACGTTCACCATGACGGTGCCGGTGATGTAGACCCAGGCGACCCATCGCAGCACCGGCCAGGGCAGGTCGAGGTACTCCATGAGCAGATCCCAGGCCAGAAGGATCAAGATTCCGACGTCCATGCCGATCGGCACGATCCACGCCAGCCCTCCGAAGTGCGGCTCGGCCATCTGGCGGACGGTAGTGAACGATCCCATCGCTCCCAGTACCGCCAGGGCCACGATCAGGGGGACGATCGTGGCCGCAGCGCCCTTGACCACGGCGGTCTGTGATGCCGTCTGGAACCGTTCGTTCTGGACGGGCCGCGAGCCCGCACATTCGGGAGCCGCGGCCAGCGTCCCGGGCCGCTGGATCGACTTCACCGCTGTCGCCTCTCAAGCATCCAGGCCAGCAGCCGCGCCACGTACCGGGCCTCATCGGCTGAGCCGAGCAGGCGGCCATGGGCGGTCACGTAGGCGTAGGCCCCATCGGCGCCCGCGCACAGGACGGTCTCTGACCAGCTCTTGTTGCGGACCTTCAGCTTCCAGCGGCCGTTGCGCGGCTTGCGGGCCCTCACGTTGACGCCGATGCGCTTCAGCTCGTAGTGCAGTCGCAGCAGGCGCGCCCGCCGTTCTGCCAGCTCTGACTGCGTGATCGTGACCAGCCTCTTCATCGCTCCCCCAGTGACGTCGGCTGATGGACTCCCTCATCAACTAAAGTCCTCCAGGAAACGATGCATCACACATTGACTGTCGTCAACCAAAGTAATTCAGTCGGCGTGTTGACACTCCAAAGTTGTCATCTTTGGAGGATTCATCGTGGAATGCCCAGAGGTGTCTGATTGTGGCCGCGAGAAATAGGAACGTATGTTCATCGGTTCGCGCGACGCGAGCAGGCTCGCCGCGGTGGGGATGTCGATGAGTTCAGGGAACGGTGCCGGGCACTGCGCTCGCGCTCCCGCCACAGCCAACGGCAGGGGCTGGCGCGTCTCTGCGGTCGCTGACGCAGTGGTCCGGACGGCCAAGTGCTCCCAGCGGCCCCGAGATTCTTGCGCACACAGGCGGGGCAGCCGGGGGCCACCGGCCTACCCGTCGACGGTGGAGGCGGGGCCTCCTGGCAGCGGTCCGCAGCAGGAGGCCCGCGGGAGGATCGAACCGGATTTTGGCGACGCCTCCACTTAGAAGTTGTTTCGTTTGGTGTGGTCGATAGTGTTTCGGCGTGACGATGGTGGAGCGTCTGGTTCCGGACGAGCTGTGGGAGTTGTTCCAGCGGGTGGTGCCACCTGCGCCGACGCGTCCGCAGGGTGGTGGGCGGCGTCGTGCCGGGGATCGCGAGGTGCTGGCGGCG
>NZ_CAACVB010000372.1 GCF_900659635.1 Actinomadura roseirufa
GGTGTTCGCCCTGGTCTTCGCGGTCATGTGGGGTCTCGGCATCATGATGCTGGACCGCTGGCTCGTCACCACGATCCAGCGCCAGGACAGCCGCCGCCGTAGGGCGCGGCGCCCTGCGCCCGCGGGTCCTGGTGGTGCGGCACGAACCCGGGCCGCGGCGGGCGCCCCTCGGGCGTCTCCAGGAGCGGCTTGTCGAGCGGCACCGGCGGTGGCGGCTGCGGCATGTCCCGCGGCGGGGCGTCCTGGAGCGGGACCTCCTGCGGCATGCCGGCCCGCACGTCGTCCCAGGCGTCCGAGGGAGCCCCGGGACGGCCGTCCGGCGGTGCGAATCCCCCCGCCACCAGCCGGTCGCCGTCGTCGGCTCCGGGCTCCCGGCCCGGCTCGCGGGCCGGTTCGGCCGGCTGCCCCAGGGGGAGCTCCTGATCGGCCACCGTGTCGGGAGGAGCGGCCGCCTCCTGCCGCTCAGGCCCGCCGTCGTGGACGCCCTCGTCGTCCCCGGACGGGGCCTTGACCGGCCCGCGGTTGTCTTCCGTCATCCCCATCTCTCCTACCGAGCATGGTTCTCGTCATCCGCGCACATCGTGCCCCGGGGGGCATGTGGCGAGCGTAAGGCTAATCCGTCGGCCCCGGCCCCTCCCCGTCGGCCCCGAGCCCCTGCGGGCAAGGGTATTGGTGAATCCCCGCCCACCCGCCGCTTACACGTCCCCGGCGATGGCGGTGGCCGCCATGGGAAGTTGCTTCAGCAGGCCGTGCGGTACGCGGGGGGCCAGAAAGACCAATGCGGCGACCAAGGCGAACGAGAGCAGAGCGGTCGCGGCGAGCACCGTCACCGGCGCGAAACGGCGCTTGGAGCCGCCGGACGGCAGGAACGCGGCCAGGAGGACGACCACCAGCAGGCACAGCGCGAGCTGCGCGAGCGGGCGCACCGCGTATATCTTCGCGGCGAGCGCGAGGTGCTTCCACTCGGTGACGAACCGGACCCACAGGATCGCCGAGGTGATCGCCGTGGCGACCGGGGCCACCGCGAGGGACCGGCCGAGCCCCTCACGTCCCGAGACCAGCAGCAGGACGACGACGCAGCACAGGCCCGCGCCGACTGCCGTCCAGCAGTCCACCTCCAGTGAGTAGAACGGACGCCTCGCCTCGAACGCGGGCGTGGTGGCCCAGCGCAGCGTGGCCGCGACCGAGCCCGCTGTGAGACCGATCCCCATGTGCAGGAGCAGCCCGCCGCCACTCGCCGCGATGCCGGACCCCCGCGTCCACCGCCAGGCGATCAGTGACACGACCGCCAGCGCGACGGCCGCGGGCGTCGTCCAGGGCCCGGACTGGGCCCCGAGCACCACGGCGCGGACGATGTCCAGACGGACGATGATCGCGACGCCGTGGCCGATCCAGAGCGCACCGACGAACAGCACGATGTTGGCCAGGTGGGCGGAGAACCGCGGGAAGCGGCGCCGGCCGGGCCCGGTGCGCGCCCAGAGCCCGGCCAGTGCCGCACTGCACGCGCCGGCATTCGCCACCAGCAGCGGGACAAGGAAGAGGCTCGGCCACCCGTACAGCGGCGCGCTGAGAGTCAGGCCGGTGTTCCATAAGCCGCCTACCATGCCGATCGCGGTCCCGGCGGCGAGACCGAGCAGGGGGCCCCGCACGCTCGTTCCCGGCCGCGCGCCGACCGTCCGCCAGACGGCCCCCGCCCACCCGAACGCGAACAGGACCCCACCGAGCAGACCGGCGATCAAGGGCGCGGAAGTGTCCAAGGAGCTGGACAGGAATATTCGCTGTACCGCCACGAGGGTCATGGCCACGGCGGCTCCGGCGGCGACCGTCTCCAGCGTCGTCACGCGCAGTGCCGCCGACGGATCGGCGAGCGCGGCCAGCCGCCGCGCGGGGCTCGGATGGTTCGCAGAGACCCGCCGCCACCACGGCGGCCTGGACGCGGGATTCCCCCTGAGGACGGCGGCCAGCGCGCCCCCCTCCGCCGCCGCGGCGTGCAGGTCCGCCTCGTGCTCACGTGATCTCAGTACGGCGGCCGACATCAAGGCGGTCAGCAGGAGCAGTCCCACCGCGCGGAGCCCGTACTCGGCCCAGAAGGGGCGCGCCAAAGTGTCGACGGGCGAGGTCGAGTCAGCCCACGCTGCCCCCACCCGCGCGAGAACGGGCGCGAGGAGCGCGGCAGGCAGCGTCCACCACACCCCGCGCGTGAGCCACACGAGGCTCACGTCCCCCGCGACCGCGTGCTCGATCTCGTGTCTGAGCACCGCTTTCCACTGCTCGTACGGCAGCTTCCGCACCCCCCAGGGCAGGATGATCCGGAAGCCTCGCGGAGTCGGCACGGTGAACGGCTCCCGCAGGCCGAGCCGCCCGAACTCCACGACGACCCGGCGCCGCGTCCCGCCGCGGGCCATCCTGAGCGCCTCCTGCTGCCAGTTCTCCGGCGCCCGGGTGAGTGGCCCGGCCCTGCGCGCGAGCCGCCACGGCAGCAGCCACATGAGCAACAGTCCCGGCGGCAGGACGGCGAACCCTCCGGCCGCCTCGGCGGCCATCCGCTGCGAGTCGAAGCGCGCGAAGCACGCCTGGAACCGCGACAGGCTCACATTTCCAGAGTCCCGCACCTTCACCAGGCAGGTCACCGTCGCCGGCGCCGTCATCTGGTTCGAGATCAGCAGACCGGCGTAGGAGCCCGCGAGGACGAGGACGAGGACGAGGGTCAGGTACCGGGCTCGGCCGGGAGAGGGCCCCGGCGGAAGAACTCGATCCGGGGCCTCTCGCGGGGCTGTGAGGGCGGCGGTCAAGCCTCGTCCTCCGACGGCGCGAGAAGCGCCCCCAGGACGGACTCGGCGAGCGCCCGCGCGAAGGCCCGGTCGAGGCCGAGCGCGACGCCCTGCTCGGTGATGCGCTCCAAGAGCAGCCTTTCCTCGGCGTCGTCCAGCTCGATCGTCACCTCGTCCGACCCGCGCCCGCGCCGCAGCGCCGCCGCCTTGGCGACCGCCGCCTCGATCGCCTTGGTGGCCGCGCTTCCCGCCCCGGCGTTCATGAGCAGCGACACGAGGGCCAGCGCGTAGGGGGTGACGAGCGCCAGGTCGATGCCCATGCCCACGGGCACCCGGACCGGCCCGTCCTCGAAGGCCCGTACCGGGTCCCGGCGGTACTCGACGACGATCTCATCGAAGTCCTGCAGCTCGTCCGGGCTGAACTGCCGGACGACGGCACGGCCCAGCTCAACCTGTGTCTTCCAGTCCATCCCCGTACCGCCGCCCGCGCACAACTGCGCGGCGGTGAACTCGAACGTTGTGCGCCTGCGTGAGAAGACCTTCACCGCGCCCCCCGATCCCCTCCCCGGCCTGTAGACCAGGGCAATTTCACCCTAGAGTCGAGAAGAGAAATCGGTCCCGGTACTTTGACCACTAGGCCAGGTTCGGCCTCTTCCCAGGTCAGGGCACCCGCGTCCGCGTCGGGGCCCACCGCCGGACCTGACGACCGGGCGGCGCGGCGTGACGCCCCGCACAACCCATCCCCCTGCGCACGGCCCCTCTGAAGCGACATGCAACCGATGGTTGCGCATTCGATGAGATTCGCACTAGTGTGACGTGCAACCGAACGTTGCACATGGGGAGGAAGTGACCAGTATGGAGTACGGCAGCATCGAACGGGAGATCCAGGTCGACGCCCCGCCCGAGGTGGTCTTCGAGGTCGTCAGCAGCCCGGAGCACATCAAGGAGTGGTGGTCCGACGACGCCGACTTCGAGGCGTCGCCCGGCGGCGTCGGCGAGCTCGTCTGGGGCGACCGGGAGCACGTCTTTCCGATGCGCGTGGTGAGCGCCGAGCCGCCCCGGCTGTTCTCGTTCCGCTGGGTCTACCCGGACGGCGAGTTCAACGAGTCCGCCGCCTCACTGCTGGTCACCTTCGAGCTCATCCCCTCGGGCGCGGGCACGCTCGTTCGGCTCACCGAGACCGGGTTCCGGGAGATGGGCTGGGAGGCCGCCAAGCTGGAGCAGATGTACAGCGAGCACATCGCCGGCTGGGACACCTTCGTCCCGCAGCTCGGGGAGTACGCCGAGCGGCTGGTGTCGGAACGGTGACCTCCGCCGTCGACGACGACCTGTGGTCCGCGGTCGGCGATCCGACCCGCCGGAGGATGCTCGACCTGCTCCTGGCGGACGGGGACGGCACCGCCACCAGTCTCAGCAAGCAACTGCCGGTGACACGGCAGGCCATCGCGAAGCACCTGGGGGTGCTCGACCGCGCCGGCCTGGTCCGCGCGACGCCTGTCGGACGCGAGAAGAGGTACCAGGTGGACGAGGCACAGCTCGCCCGCGCGGTCGCCCAGCTGTCCCAGGTGGGGGCGGCGTGGGACGCCAGGCTCCGGCGCATCAAGCGGATCGCCGAGGCCATTCAGCGCGCTAGGGAAGCGCGCTGAACTTCAGAAGCTCGACCAGAAACCAATACGAGAAAGAGGAATCGATAATGGTGGACATCCTGCACAGGGTGGGAATCAAGGCACCCGTCGCCGAGGTCTTCTCGGCCATCACCACCACCGAGGGGCTCGCGGGCTGGTGGACGACCGACACGACGGGCGAAGGCGACGCCGTGGACGGCGTCCTCCGCTTCCGGTTCGGGGCGGGCGGATTCGACATGAAGGTCCTCGAGCTCCACCCGGGCAAGCGCGTGCTGTGGGAGGTCGTCGAAGGACCGGAGGAGTGGGTCGGCACGCACGTGGTCTGGGACCTGAGCGAGGTCGACGACTACACCATCATCCTTTTCAGGCACGAGGGCTGGAAGGAGCCGGTGGAGTTCATGTACCACTGCAGCACCAAATGGGCGGTCGTCCTGATGAGCCTGAAGTCGCTGGTCGAGACCGGCATGGGCGCCCCGGACCCGCACCACGTCAGGATCGACAACTGGAACTGACGTCCCTCCAAGGGGTGGCGCCGCTGGGCCGCGCGATCGGAACGCGACGCCACCCCGCTCTCCACGGCGAGCGAGCACGGACGGACCGTGCCTCTCGCCGCCTGAAGAAGGGCGCGGCGGTGCGGGACCTCGGGGGCGGAGTCGACCGCACCACCGCGCCGGTCTTTACCTTTCGGACGGTGCCTGGGCGGGCGGCAGGCCGAGCGTCCGCCCGATCACCCCGGCCGCCTGCTCGGCGGTCGTGCCGATCTGCGCCCCATGGTCGGGCCCGCAGTACCAGAGGTAGGCCAACCGGTGACGCGCCCAGACGACGTAATGGGGCCCCTCCCCAGGACGGATGAGATGCAGAATCTCCGTCCCATGAGGCAGGATCGGCGCGACCCCGGAAAAACGCCGCCGTACCAACGACGCCAGCTCCGTCAACAGCTCGCCAGGTGAAGCGGACGCGGGGGGCTCTGCCGCACCACCCGTCCCCCCGCGCCCACGCTCGGAATCACTCACCACCACAGCCCTCGGATGTCGGCGCGCCGAGCGTCGTCGCCACCATGAGAGCCGCGTCCACGATGTGGCTCGCCTCGGCGATCGGCTCACCCCACGACGTCACGAACCACAACCGCTCGCCGTCGTCCTCGCGCGGCTTGCACGTGATCGTGTCCGCCCGGCGCGGGACGTCGTCACAGCACCCCGGCGCCTTCGGGTTGATAACGATCAGTTTGCGCCGCTGGAGAACGGTCTCCAACCCGTAGACATGAAGCCTCGACATCAGCGCCCCGAGCCGCGCGTAAGCGTCAGGGTGATCAATTTCGTCGTCACGCTCACCCATCGCCGGCTCGCCGTCTTGGCTAACCTCGTTCATAACCGGACCTTTCTCCGGCCAGGCCCCGGGGTCCCTGGTGTTGCACCACCAGCCGGGGCCGCCTTCGTGCCTATGACACGCTTCCGCCTCCACACTGGCCGCATTCCGTCTAGCGTAGAAGTCACTGCGTTAGCGTCCACGGAAGTGGTGTATGGGGTCTGTGTGACCTTCTGCCGGGTTTTGGCCTGTGTGGGCGTGTCACCGTGACATGAGGACGGCCACCTCGTGATCCTTCGAGTCGACCAAGAGCACGAAGG
>NZ_CAACVB010000373.1 GCF_900659635.1 Actinomadura roseirufa
CTCGTGCCCGCCGCGCTGGCGGGCGTGGACGTGGACGCGCTGCTCGCCGACGCGGCCCGGCTGGCGGGCGTGCTGCGCCAGCCCTACGACAATCCGGCGCTGGCGCTCGGCGCCGCGCTGGGGTCCTCGGCGCTGGAGCACCGCGACAAGCTCGTCCTGGCCGACCACGGCTCGGGCCTCGCGGGGTTCACCGGCTGGGCCGAGCAGCTCGTGGCGGGGACGCTGGGCAAGGACGGCAAGGGGCTGCTGCCGGTCGTCGTGGAGGGCGTCGACGCGCCCGGCTTCGAGCTGACCGACGAGCTGCGGCGGATCCTGCTCGGCCGCCGCCCGGACGAGCCGGGCCCCGGCCGCGAGGCGGGGGTCAGCGTCGCGGGGCCGCTCGGCGCGCAGTTCCTGCTGTGGGAGTACGCGGCGGCCGTCGCCGCCCGGGTGGTCGGGGTCGACCCGTTCGCCGACCCCGACGTCCGCCAGTCGCGCGAGAGCACCGCGGCCCTGCTGCGCTCGGAGGAGGGCGCGGCGCCGACGGTCGTCCACCGGCCGCCGGCGCTGGTGTCGGGCGCGGTGGAGGTCCACGCCCCGGAGGACCTGCTGAAGGGCGCCGAGACGCTGACGGACGCGCTGGAGACGCTGCTGGAGGCGGTGCCCGAGCACGGCTACCTCGCCGTCCTCGGCTATCTGGACCGGTCGGGGGACGCGGCGGCCGCCGGGCTGCGGCCACTGCTGGCCGCGCGGAGCGGCAAGCTCCGCAGGCGCGCGGCGCCCGTCACGTTCGGCTGGGGTCCCCGGTACCTGCACGCGACCGGCCAGTACCACAAGGGCGGCCCGCCCAATGGGGCGTTCTTGCAGGTCACCGGTGCCGTGACGGCCGACGTCCCGGTGCCGGGCCGGCCGTACACGCTGGGCGAGCTCCAGCTGGCGCAGGCGTTCGGCGACCTGCGGGTGCTGCGGTCGCTGGGCCGGCCCGCGGTGCGGCTCCATCTGCGCGACCGGGCCGAGGGGCTGGCAGAACTGGCCGAAGCGCTCTCCTGAAGGCGTCGCCGCAGGCCGCGAGCCGGTCCGGGCCGGATGGCCGGGGTACCGGGCGCGGTCCAACACGCCGTGGGCGAACGCGGTTCGGGGCCCTGCCTGGCCGTTCTGCGACGCCACGGAGGAGATCACCGGAGATGGTCGCGAATGCCCTTTCTCTCCTGGAACGATAAGGGGAGGAGGGATTGGTGTCCGGATTCGACGTACTGACCCGCGGAGACGTGCTGGACTCGGCGCTGCAGGCGAGGGACTACCTCGTCAACTGCGGCGTCCCCGGCGCACTGGCCGCGAAGGACCCGCGGCTGTGGGGGCGGCGGGCGGTCGACCACAGCCGGCTGGGCTGGCTCGACCTGCCGTTCGCGTCCCGCGGGCTGCTGACCCAGGTGGACGGCCTGGTCGGCGAGGCCCGCCGGGCGGGCCTCGACCACATCGTCCTGATCGGCGTCGGGGCCGAGGGGCTGGCCGCGCAGGCGGTCATGGAGGCGCACGCGGACGCGCCCGCCGGCACGCTGACCGTGCTGGACGGGGGCGACACCGCCGCGCTGGCGTTCGCGCTCGAGCGGCTCGACCGGACGCTGGTCGTGCTGGCCAGCAAGGCGGGCGTGTCCCTGGAGGGGGACGCCTACCGGCGGATCTTCGCGGGAGCGTTCCGCGAGCGCGGGCTGTCCGAGCGCGAGATCGCCGGGCGGTTCCTGGTGATCACCGACCATGGCAGCCCGCTGCACGACTTCGCCCGCCAGTGCGGGTACCGGATCGGGCTCACCGACCCGTACCTGCCGGGGCACTTCGGGGCGCTGTCGGCCTACGGGCTGGTGCCCGCGGTGCTCGCCGGCGCCGACGCCGGGCGGCTGCTGGAGGACGCGGCGGCGCTGGTGCCGTCGCTGTCGCGCGACGAGGACAACCCCGGTCTGCTGCTCGGGGCGATCCTCGGCGGCTGCGCCCAGCAGGCGCCGGACGGCGTCACCCGCGACAAGGTGGTGCTGCGCGGGCCCGGCGGCTCGGGCGCGCTCGGCGCGTGGATCTCCCAGCTGCTGGCGGTCGGCACCGGCAAGCGCGGCAGGGGCGTGCTGGCGCTGGAGGCGCCCGGCGGCAAGGGCGCCTTCCCGGACGTGCACTCGATCGCGCTCAACCCGCGCTCGCCCGCGCAGGAGGACGCCGACACCTCGGTGTGCGCGCCACTCGGCGCGCAGTTCCTGCTGTGGGAGTACGCGACGGCCGTGACCGGCTGGCTGCTCGGGGTCAACCCGTTCGAGGTGGGCAGCACCGTCGTCCAGGACGCCGAGGACGACGCGTCGGCGCTGCTGCGCTCGGCGGGCACCGGCCCGCTGGCCGCGGAGCCGCCGGTGTACGTCGAGGACGGCATCGAGGTGCACGCCGACTTCCCATGGCCTCCCGGAGCGGACCTGTTCACCGTCCTCGGCGGCCTGGTCGGCGCGGTGCCCGCCGACGGGTACCTGTCGGTGGTGACCTACCTGGCGGGCGACTTCTCCGGCCGGTACCTGGCCCCGTCGTTCGCCCGCGCCGCCGGCCGGCCCGTGGTGTACGGGCCCGGCCCCGCCCACCCGCACGCGACCGGCCCCATCCACAAGGACGGCCCCGGCAACGGCGCCTTCCTGGTCATCACCGGCGACCCCGCGCCGGGGGACGAGCTGGCGGCCCACCCGGTGCCGGGACGCCCCTACGGCCTGGCCAAGCTCCGGCTCGCGCGGGCGCTGGCCGAGGTCCGGGCGCTGCGCAGCCGCGGGCTTCCCGTGCTGCGGCTGCATCTGCGCGACCCGGTCGCGGGCGCCGGGCGGCTCACCGAGGCCGTGCGCGCGGTGGCGGGAGCGGGACCCCGGCGGTGACCCGTTTCCCGTCGCCTCCCCCGCCGCCGGCGGCCGGGGTCCCGGTGATGTCCCCCGCCGGGGCACCCACATGTATCGACATGGCGACATCGCCGTCCGCGCAGGTCCGGAGGACGGGAGCGCGGCCCGCCGCGCCGCGGCCCCGACTTGTCACGGTCCGTTGGGCCCGACCTCACCCCGCGTTCGGGAATGATCTCCCGGAGAAACGCGTATACCTGGTGATGGCCGGTAACGTCGTCCGCGATGTGCCGGTACCGGACAGGCCGCACCGGCCGGACGAGGACCTGCCCGCGCGGACCCACGGCGCCTCCCGCGCGGCGCCCGGAGGCCGGCCGCCGGGTGGTCCGGCCGCACCCGCAGGACCGCTGGGCGGGCATCGCCCGGCTGCTCGACCAGACCTACCTCCGTGGCGTCATGGGACACGGGGTCAACACAGGATGCGTGGTCAACACAGGATGCGCAGAGAGTGCACAGCGGGCCGTCCTCCCGGGCCGGGCCGTGATATCGGGACGAGACAGTGGGCAGGAACGGTCCACGGCGCACCGCGCGCGGGCGCGGTACGAGAAGGCAGAGAGCGAGAAGAGGGGGCCGCCACGTGACCAACACAGCCAATCCGCTCCGCGACCCGCGGGACAAGCGCCTGCCGCGGGTGGCCGGGCCGTGCGTGCTCGTGCTGTTCGGGGTCACCGGGGACCTGTCGCGCAAGAAGCTGCTCCCGGCCATCTACGACCTGGCGAACCGGGGGCTGCTGCCGCCGGGCTTCTCCCTGGTCGGCTTCGCCCGCCGCGACTGGGAGAACGAGGACTTCCGGCAGATCGCCTACGAGTCGGTGAAGGCGCACGCGCGGACGCCCTTCCGCGAGGACGTCTGGACGCACCTGTCGGAGGGCATGCACTTCGTCCCCGGCGAGTTCGGCGACCCGGGCGCGTTCGACGCGCTGGCGATGGCCGTCAAGGAGCTGGACGAGAGCCGCGGCACCGGCGGCAACTACGCCTTCTACCTGTCGATACCGCCGAAGTTCTTCCCGCAGGTGGTCGAGCAGCTGCAGCGCAGCGGGCTCGCCGACCGCAAGGAGCGGGCGTGGCGGCGCGTCGTCATCGAGAAGCCGTTCGGCCACGACCTGGCCAGCGCCAAGGAGCTGAACGACACCGTCCACCAGGTGTTCCCCGAGGAGTCGATCTTCCGGATCGACCACTACCTCGGCAAGGAGACGGTGCAGAACATCCTGGCGCTGCGCTTCGCCAACACGATGTACGAGCCGATCTGGAACCGCTCGTTCGTCGACCACGTGCAGATCACGATGGCCGAGGACATCGGCATCGGCGGCCGGGCCGGGTACTACGACGGCATCGGCGCGGCCCGCGACGTCATCCAGAACCACCTGCTGCAGCTGCTGGCCCTGACGGCGATGGAGGAGCCCACCTCCTTCAGCGCCGAGGCCGTCCGGGCGGAGAAGGCCAAGATCCTCTCCTCGGTGCGGGTGCCCGGCGACCTGTCGCTGTCCACCGCGCGCGGCCAGTACGCCGAGGGCTGGCAGGGCGGCGTGAGCGTCAAGGGGTACCTGCAGGAGGACGGCATCCCCCAGGACTCGCACACCGAGACCTACGCCGCCGTCAAGCTGGAGATCGACAACCGGCGGTGGGCGGGCGTGCCGTTCTACCTGCGCACCGGCAAGCGGCTCAGCCGCCGGGTGACGGAGGTGGCGATGGTGTTCCAGCAGGCGCCGCACCTGCCGTTCTCGCACACCGACACCGAGGAGCTCGGGCAGAACGCGCTGGTGATGCGGGTACAGCCGGACGAGGGCATCACGGTGCGATTCGGCTCCAAGGTCCCCGGCACCTCGATGGAGATCCGCGACGTCAACATGGACTTCGCCTACGGCGAGTCGTTCACCGAGTCGTCGCCCGAGGCGTACGAGCGGCTGCTGCTGGACGTGCTGATCGGCGACCCCCCGCTGTTCCCGCGGCAGGAGGAGGTGGAGCTGTCCTGGAAGATCCTCGACCCGATCACCGCGCACTGGGCCGATCAGGGCGGTCTCGACCAGTACAAGTCCGGCGGCTACGGGCCCGACAGCGCCGATGAGCTGATGGCGCGCGACGGGCGCACTTGGAGGCGACTCTAACGATGAACATCGACCTCACCGGCACCTCCACGCGGCGGATTCAGGAGGCGCTGACCCAGGCGCGGCACCTGATGGGCGGCCCGGCGGTCGGGATGGTGCTGACGCTGATCATCGTCACCGACGAGTCGGCGCAGTACGACGCGGTGCGCGCGGCGACCGAGGCGGCGCGCGAGCACCCCTGCCGGGTGCTGACCGTGATCTCCCGGGACCCGCGGGGCAGTTCCTCGCGGCTGGACGCCGAGATCCGGATGGGCGAGACCGGGCCCGGCGAGACGGTGCTGCTGCGCATGTACGGGCCGCTGGCCGAGCACGCCGACTCGGTGGTCGTCCCGCTGCTGATGCCCGACACCCCGGTGGTGACGTGGTGGCCGGGCGGGAAGGTCCCGAAGGTGCCCGCCAAGGACCCGCTGGGCCGGCTCGCGCAGCGCCGCGTCACCGACTCCTACGCGGCCCGCGACCGGCTCGGGACGCTCGCGCAGCTCGCCGAGGGCTACCGGCCCGGGGACACCGACTTCACCTGGACGCGGCTGACGTCGTGGCGGTCGCTGCTGGCCGCCTCCCTCGACCAGGAGCACGACGAGGTCGTGTCCGGCGAGGTCGTCGCCGAGCCCGACAGCCCGAGCGCCGAGCTGCTGGCGGCGTGGCTGTCGATCCGGCTCGGCGTCGCCGTCGACCGGACGGTGTCGGAGGGCCCCGGCATCACCGGCGTGAAGCTGGTCACCACCGGCGGGGACATCGTGGTCGACCGCTCCGACGGGCGGGTGGCGACGCTGTCGCGCCCGGGCCAGCCCGACCGGCAGGTGGCGCTGATGCGCCGTCCGATGGCCGAGCTGCTGGCCGAGGAGCTGCGCCGCCTCGACCCCGACGAGGTGTACCAGGAGGCGGCGGCGCGCTTCGCCAAGGACCTGGCGGGCGGCGCCGCCGACGAGGGCGTCGCGAGCGAGCCGCTGTCGGCGACGGCGGACGCGGCGACGACCTCGGCGGCCGGGCGGGAGGCCGAGCGGACGGCGCGTCCG
>NZ_CAACVB010000374.1 GCF_900659635.1 Actinomadura roseirufa
GGGGTGTTGGGGTTGGTCGTTCGGTGGTTTTGGCGAGAGGGAAACACCCGGTCCCATCCCGAACCCGGAAGTTAAGCCTCTCAGCGCCGATGGTACTGCATGGGTGACTGTGTGGGAGAGTAGGACACCGCCGGACTCTTTTTGGAGGGGGCCCCGCCGTTATGGCGGGGCCCTTTCTTATTTCTCCAGGCTGTGCAGACGCTCCGCGACGGCCTCCAGTTCGTCCTCGCCGAAGACCTCGATGCCCGACCGCTCAAGGAGCGCGGACGTCACACCGGCGCCTACCTTCGACGCGCCCGTGAACGACCCGTCATGGATGCGCCGGCTCCCGCAGGAGGGACTGCCCTCCTTGAGGATGGCGAGGCGCGCACCGGCCCGCTCGGCTGCTTCCAAGGCCAGGCGGGCACCGCGCACGAACGCGTCCGTCACGTCCTCACCCGCATCGGTGACGACCCTCGCCGTCCCGTCGAGGACGGCCGCGCCATCCGCCTCCGGCGAGGAACCGACGATCTCCGCCGGCGGGCGCGGCACGGCCAGCCCGCCCGAGACCTCCGGGCAGAACGGGACCAGGCGCCCTTCTCCACGCCAGCGTTCAAAGAGATCGCCGCCAACCGGTTTGGCCCGTCCGTCGAATCTGACGGGCCTGCCGGTGAGACAGGAACTGACCAGTATGCGCTCCACGCGCCCCAGCCTACGTCGGCCTATACGACGGACCGCCGCCCATTGCGCCTGAGCGAATTCTGAAGGAGCTCCACCGCAGAGGGACAGTGGGAAATGCAGCCGTCCGAGCGTCACTATGGTCTTGATGAATGGGCGGTTATCGGCGGACGCGGCCGACGGCGAGGCGGGCCACGCGGACGGCGCCGGAGGGACTGAGCCGGGCCCCGAGCCAGGCGGCCCGGCCGTGGGCCGGGGCGACGATGAGCGCGCGGTTGCGGTCGACGCCGCGCATGATGTCGCGGGCGAGTTTCTCGGCGGTGTAGAGGCGCGGGGACGCCCTCCTGATGCCGTCCGTGGCGTCCCCGCTCATGGGCGTCGCGGGGAGGCCCGGGTTCATGTTGGCGAGCAGCGGGGTGTCGACGAAGCTCGGGCAGACCACGCTGACCCTGACGCCGCGTCCCGCCGCCTCGGCGCGGAGACCGAGGGAGAGGCCGACGACGGCGTGCTTGGTCGCGGTGTAGGGGATGCCGAGCGGCATCGGGAGGAGACCGGCGAGCGAAGCGGTGTTGACGATGTGGCCGCCGCCCTGGTCGAGCATGATCGGGTAGGCGGCGTGGACGCCGTGCACGACGCCCCTGAGGTTGACGTCGATGGTGCGGTTCCAATGGTCGAGGGTGAGATCCTCGGCCAGTCCCGCGACCGCGATGCCGGCGTTGTTGAAGACGAGATCGAGCCGTCCGTGCTCGGATCGCACGCCCTGGTACAGGGCGGTGACGGCGTCCGCGTCGGTGACGTCCAGCGGCGCGGAGGCCGCCTTGCCCCGGCGGAGGGTGTTGAGCCGGTCCGCGACGGCCGCGGCGCGCCCCGCGTCGATGTCGGCGACCACGACGGTGTCGCCGCGCGCCACCAGGGCCGTGGCGATCGCCCGGCCGATGCCGGATGCGCCTCCGGTCACGATCGCGATGCTCATGCCTGCTCCGCTCGGTTTGGGTGCCCGACCAACGGGCCTGACCAACGGGCCTGCACAACGGGCCCGGCCGGGGGCTCCGGTCCGCCGCAGCTCATTGGATGTCATGTTGAATTAACCGATTGTAGGGTCCGGGACGGCGGCCGCCCCGCACCGGTGCCGCCCCCGGCTCTCTCAGGCGGCCCCCGGCGCCTGGACGGAGCGGCGCCGCTTCGGCTCGTCCCAGATGCCGAAGGCCCTCCAGATTTGCCGGCCGACCGGGCCGATCACGCCGAGCTCGGCCATGAGGTCGCGGATCTTGCCGACGGAGTTGGCGATCTCCGCCTGCGCGGCCCCCGACCCGTAAGCCTGCCTGACGACGTCCTTCGGGATGCCGAAGTGCCGCACCATCGGGCCGGGCGGGGACAGCATGATCCGCGCCATCACCCCGAGGACGACCGGTGTCGCGATGCCGAGGATCCGGCGGCGCAGCGGGTTCATCTCGGGCACCCGGTGCCTGAGGTAGTGCCGGGCGAACGAGATGTGCCGGGCCTCCTCGGCGATGTGGATCCGCATGATGGTCCGCTCGAGCGGGTGCTTGATGTGCCCGCCCTTGAGGGACTTGCGCTGCACGTAGTCGATCGGGTCCTCGCCGCCGAGCACGAACACGAAGAACATCTCCGTGCTGATCAGCGGGATCCAGGGGGCGGCCTGCGCGACCAGGCTGAGCGAGCGGGGCATGCCGCGGATCGGCATCTTCGTCCGGTTCACGAACTCCTGGAACATCATCCCGTGGTGACATTCCTCGGTCGTCTCGTGGTAGACGTACCGGAACTCCGGCCGGCCGTTCGGCAGCCGGTAGGCGTAGTTCAGCAGCCCGCGCTTCAGCAGGTTCTCGAACTGCAGGCCGATCTTCATCGCGGTCGCGACGCGCCACAGCCCGATCCGCGCCTGCACCTCCGGCGGCTGCGCCTGGTACCAGGCGGTCTCGCCGAGCCTGTCGAACGGGGGCAGGATCCAGCGCGGGTCGTCCCCGTCGACCGCGAACTCAGGGTCGTCCCAGGGGATGTCGGCGTAGGCCTCCCAATGCTTGTCGACCGACGCCTTGTTCAGGCGATCGATGACGCCGAGGTAGGACTTCCGGTCCTGGACCTGCTCGCGGACCTCGTCGGCGAGCTCGGTGGGGGCTTCGGGCATGTCGGGCTCCCTCGGGGTGGTGCGGGGCCGGCCCGGGGGCCGGTCGCCGCTCGGTGCGGAGGGTCGGGGGTGGACGTCGGGTCGGGATCGGGGGGGCGGAGTTCAGTCGGCCGTGGCGGCGGGCGCTCCGAGGGTGAAGGTCCCCGGTGCGCCGGGTTCGGGGACGACCAGCCGCGCCACGTCCTTGAGCTGGCGGAGCACCGCCGCCTGGTGGCCGCCCTCGTCGTCGTCGAGCGCGTGCTGCACCGACAGGCCCACGAACATGGCGAACATGGTGCGCAGCATGGTGTCGGTGAGATCGTCCGACAGCGTGTTCGCGGGGAACAGCCGCCCGAACGTCTCCTTGATGACCTGCAGGATCCGCTCGTTCAGGTCGAGGCAGAGCGGCCGCAGCTCGTCGTCGGTGCGGGCCGCGACCGCCAGCTCGGTGAGCGCCTTGGCGGGACGGCCGCGGAACACCTCCCAGAGGAGGTCGAGCGCGCCCTCGACGTTGCGCCGCTCCTTCGGCAGCACCGCGAAGGCCGTCTCGTACGCCAGCCGCTGCGCCTCCAGGAGGTGCTCCACCGCGGCGGCGACGAGGTCCATCTTGGCCGGGTAGTGGTGCTGCTGCGCGCCGCGCGAGACGCCCGCGCGGCGGGCCACCTCGGTGGTGGACGTTCCCGACCAGCCGAGGTCCACCAGGCACTCCACGGTGGCCTCCAGCAGTCTCGCCCGCGTCCGGGACCGGCGTTCCTCCTGGGTGCGGCGGTCTCCGCTCGGGCGTCGGCGGCGGCGATTGCTCACTGGCACGCCTCGACGGTACGAGCGCGACATACAAGCAATCAAGCCTGCATGTATGTTGCGCGCATCACAATTGGACATCGCGTCTCATTCGTGTGCCGGTCCGGTGTACCGCCCGGGTTGTAGACGGCCGGGACCGGGTGCCGCCCGGGGAGCACGGCGGTTGCCTCTCCTGGCCTGACGACGCGCCCCATGGCACAGCGAAACGATCTCGGACATGGGAAACGCGGCAGGGGCGAGGCGGCCGGAGGACGACGAGGCGCGCGGCGTCGCGGGCGGGGCCGGGGGCCTCTCCGGAGACGCCGAGGGCGGCGCCCGTACCGTCAAGCTGACCAAGGTGTACGGCTCGGGCGCCATGGCCGTGCGCGCGCTGGACCGCGTCAGTGTCGTGTTCCCCGCCGGCCGTTTCACCGCCATCATGGGCCCGTCCGGGGCAGGGAAGTCGACGCTGATGCACTGCGTGGCGGGCCTGGAGGACGCGACGTCCGGGGAGGTGTACGTCGGGGACCAGGAGCTCGGCGTGCTGTCGGACCGGCGGCTCACCAGGCTCCGTCGCGAGAGGATCGGGTTCGTCTTCCAGGCGTTCAACCTGCTCCCGACGCTCACGGCGCGCGACAACATCATGCTCCCGACGACCCTGGCGGGGACCCGCCCGGACCAGGAGTGGTTCGACACGGTGGTCCGCGTGCTGAGGCTGGGGGAGCGGCTCTCACATCGGCCCGCCGAGCTGTCGGGCGGGCAGCAGCAGCGGGTCGCGCTGGCGCGCGCGCTGGTCACACGACCGCAGATCGTGTTCGCGGACGAGCCGACCGGAAACCTCGACTCCCGTACCGGAGCGGACGTCCTGGCCCTCTTGCGACGCGCGGTGGACGACCTGGGGCAGACGGTCGCGATGGTCACGCACGACCCGGTGGCGGCCGGTTACGCCGACGCGGTCGTGTTCCTCGCCGACGGGCGGATCGTCGACGTCATGGAGGCGCCCACGGCCGATCGGGTCCTGGACCGCATGCGTGGGCTGGGAGCCCAGTCGTGATCCGGCTCGTGTTCAAAGAGCTGTGGGGACGCAAGCGGCGTCTGAGCGGCTCCCTGACGGCGGTGTTCCTCGGCGTGACGTTCCTGACGGGCACGCTCGTCCTGGGCGACACCCTTGCGGGCAGTATCGACGGGTACTTCTCGCGCGCGTACGGCGACACCGACGTCAGCGTGCGCAACTCCACCAGCGTCAGCGACGAGGCCTGGGGCACGCGCGGCCAGATCGACGCGTCCGTCCTCGACCGGATCAGGAAGGTCGACGGGGTCGCCGACGCCGAACCGGTCGTCCAGGGGTCGGGGCAGTTGCTCGCCAAGGACGGGACGACCATCCAGACGCGCGGTCCCCGCACGGCGGGGAACTGGCCGGCCGACCCCCGGCTCAACCCGTACCGGCTGGCCCAGGGCCGTGCGCCCCGCGCGCCGGACGAGGTCGTGATCACCAAGATGTCCGCCGACAAGGGGCGGCTGCGCGTCGGTGACCGGACGGCGGTCCTCACGCCCGACCGCGTCCCGGTGACCGTCGTCGGGATCAGCAGGTTCGGCGATCAGGACGCCTTCGGGGAGACCTCCTTCACCGCGTTCACCCTGGAGGGCGCCCGCCGGTACGTGGCGCGGGCCCCCGACCGGATCACCGGGGTGTGGATCCGCGCGGCGGACGGGGTCGGCCAGGACGAGCTGGCGTCCCGCGTCCGCCCCGTCCTCGCGCCCGGCACCGAGGCCGTCACCGGGCACGCGCAGGTCGAGGAGGGCATGAACCTCGTGCAGAGCGGCTTCCTGCGCGCCTTCCGGATCGCCCTCGGCGCGTTCGGCGGGGTGGCGCTGCTGGTCGCGGCGTTCGGCATCCACAACACGTTCGCGATCACGGTGGCGCAGCGGACCCGCGAGTCGGCGCTGCTGCGCGCCCTCGGCGCGGGCCGCCTGCAGGTGGTCACCGTGGTCGGTGCCGAGGCCCTGGTGATCGGCGGCGCCGCGACGCTCGCCGGGCTCGCCGGCGGCTGGGGCTTCGCCGCGCTGCTGCGCGAGCTGTTCACGCGGCTGCGGATCGGGATCGCGATGGAGGGCCTGGTCGTGTCGCCCGCGTCGGTCCTGATCGCGGTGCCCGTCGGGATGCTGGTCACGCTGGCGGCGGCGCTCGGGCCCGCGCTGCGGGCGTCCCAGGTGCCGCCGCTGGCCGCGATGCGGGAGGTCGAGGCCGAGCCGGGCGGGCCGTCCGACACCCGGGTCATCGTCGGCGGGGTGCTCGCCGCGGTGTCGGCCGGGACCGTCGTCCTCGGCGCGGTCAACGAGCGGATGGCGATGGCGGCCGCGGGCGCCGTGCTGTGCCTGGTCGCGATGGTCGTGCTCGGCCCGGTCGCCGCCGGGCCGGCCGCGGCCG
>NZ_CAACVB010000375.1 GCF_900659635.1 Actinomadura roseirufa
TCACTCACCGCCACACCCATGTCCCATCGGTGCGCCGAGAGTGGTGGCCACGACCAACGCCGCGTCCACGATCCGATCGGCCTCGGCGATCGGCTCACCGGGTTCGGCCTGTTCTTCGCCTACCCCCTCGGCGCCACGGTGTACTTCTCCTTCACGCGCTACAACCTGTTCACCCTCGAGTACGTCGGGCTGGACAACTACACCTTCCTGCTGCACGACGGCGACGCGTGGAAGGCGATGCGCAACACCATGTGGCTCGTGGCGATCGTGGTGCCGCTGCGGGTGCTGTTCGGCCTGGGCGTCGCCCAGCTGCTCACCAGGATCAGGCGGGGCGGCGCCCTCCTGCGGTCGGTGTTCTACCTGCCGTACCTGATCCCGCCGGTGTCGGCGACGGTCGCGTTCGTGTTCGTGCTGAACCCCGGGACCGGCCCGTTCCCCACCATCGCCCACCGCCTCGGGTTCTCCCTGCCCGACTTCTTCAACGAGGCCGGCTGGGCCAAGCCCGGCCTCGGCCTGCTCGGGCTGTGGGCCGTCGGCGACGTGATGATCATCCTGCTGGCGGCGCTGCTGAACGTCCCGGCGTCGCTGTACGAGGCCGCCGCGATCGACGGCGCGGGCGCCTGGGCGCGGTTCCGGCACATCACGCTGCCGACCGTCTCGCCGGTGCTGGCGTTCTCCGCCGTCACCGGGGTCATCCAGACCCTGCAGTACTTCACCCAGGCGCTGGTCGCGGCCAAGGTGGCCTCCGGGCAGGCGGACCTGGCCGGAACCCACTTCGCGCCCGGCTACCCCGGCGGATCCACCCTAACGTTCCCGCAGTGGCTCTACGACCAGGGCTTCCGGCAGTTCAACATGGGGTACGCGTGCGTGCTGGCGCTGGTCATGTTCGTCATCGCGATGGCGTTCACGCTGGTGCTGCTGCGCCAGTTCCGCGCCTTCGCCGGAGAGGAGGCCGGATGAGCCGCCCGTCCGGCACCCGCGCGCGGCGGACGCTGCTGTGGGTCGCCACGCACGCCGTCGCCGTCGCGCTCGCGGTCATGTTCCTGGCCCCCCTGGTGTTCATGTTCCTGACCGCCGTGATGAGCGACGAGCAGGCGCTCAGTACCGCGCTGTGGCCGCGCGAGTGGCACTGGGAGAACTTCCGCCGCGTCTTCACCGGCGACATGGTCCGCTGGACGCTCAACAGCAGCATGTACGCGGGGCTGTCCACGGCGTTCATGCTGGTGTCGAGCGTCCCGGCGGCGTACGCGCTGGCCCGGTTCCGGTTCCGCGGCCGCAACGCGGCCCTCGTCGTGGTGATCTCCGCGATGATGCTCCCGCCGCAGGTGACGATGGTCCCGCTGTACATCGTGTGGTCTCGGTTCCAGCTCACCGGGACGCTGTGGCCGCTCATCATCCCGCAGCTGTTCGGGGACGCCTTCTCCATCTTCCTGCTCCGCCAGTTCCTGGTCACCATCCCGCGCGAGTACGCCGACGCGGCGCGCGTGGACGGCTGCGGCGAGCTGCGCACGATGCTGCGGGTCGTCCTGCCGATGGCCCGGCCGGCGCTGGCCGCCGTGGCGCTGTTCCAGTTCTTCTACTGCTGGAACGACTACTACGGGCCGCTGGTGTACGCCAAGCCCGAGCACTGGACGCTGGCCATCGGCGTGGCCACCTTCCGCGCCGCCCACCATGTGGAGTGGAACCTCACGATGGCCGCGACGCTGCTGACCATCATGCCCGTGCTCGTCGTGTTCTTCCTCGCCCAGCGGGTGTTCATCCAGGGTGTGACCTTGACGGGAGTGAAGGGTTGAAACTGACTGTCATCGGGGGTGGCTCGACCTACACCCCGGAGCTGGTCGACGGGATCGCGCGGACACGGGCCGAGCTGCCGGTGTCCGAGCTCGTCCTCGCCGACCCCGACACCGGGCGGCTCGCGCTCGTGGGCGGGCTGGCCGCGCGGATGCTCGCCCGCGCCGGGCATCCCGCCGCCGTGCGGACCACCACCGACCTCGACGAGGCGGTGACGGACGCGACGGTGGTGCTGCTGCAGCTGCGGGTCGGCGGGCAGGCCGCCCGGCACGTCGACGAGACGCTGCCGCTGGCCTGCGGCTGCGTGGGGCAGGAGACCACCGGCGCCGGCGGGCTCGCCAAGGCGCTGCGCACCGTCCCGGTCGTCCTGGACATCGCCGACCGGATCACCCGGCGCTCCCCCGACGCCTGGATCATCGACTTCACGAACCCGGTCGGCATCGTCACCCGCGCCCTCCTGGACGCCGGCCACCGCGCGACCGGGCTGTGCAACGTGGCGATCGGGGTACAGCGCCGCGCCGCCGCGCTGCTGTCGGTCCCGCCGGAGGCGGTGACCCTCGGCCACGCCGGGCTGAACCACCTCACCTGGGTCCGCTCGGTCGAGGTGGACGGCCGCGACGTCCTGCCGCGGCTCCTCGACGAGCACCCGGCCGAACTCGCCGGGCCGGCCGGGATGCCCGCCGAGTTCCTGCGCGCGCTCGGCGCCGTCCCGTCCTACTACCTGCGCTACTACTACGAGCACGACCGGGTCGTCGAGGAGCAGCGCGGCGCGCCGTCGCGGGCCGAGCAGGTCGCCGCGCTCGAGCGCGACCTGCTGGCCTCCTACGCCGACCCCGCCCTGGACACCAAGCCCGAGCGGCTGCGCGAGCGCGGCGGCGCCTTCTACTCCGAGGCCGCCGTCCAGCTCGCGGCGTCGCTGCTGACCGGGCGGGGCGACGCGCAGGTGGTGAACCTGCGCAACGAGGGCACGCTCCCGTTCCTGGACGACCGCGCCGTCATCGAGGTGCCCGCGCGGATCACCGCCGCCGGGCCCGAGCCGCTGCCCGTCCCCGCGTTCCCGCCGCTGCTGGCCGGGCTGACCGCGCACGTGTCGGCCTACGAGGAGCTGGCGCTGGACGCGGCGCTGCGCGGCGGCGTCGACCGGGTCGCCGCGGCGCTGCTCGCGCACCCGCTCGTCGGGCAGGCCGGCCTCGCCGACCGGCTCGCCCGCGAGCTGGTGGCCGCCAACCGGGCCCACCTGCCGTGGGCGGCGTGATGGCTACAGCGGACGGCGGAGCGGACGGCGGGACGGGTCACGGCGTCCTGGTCGCCGTGGACGGCGGCAACAGCAAGACCGACGTGGCCGTGGCGGGCCCCGGCGGGGCGCTGCTGGCCACCGCGCGCGGCGACGGGTTCCGCCCGCACACCGCCGGGATCGGCCCGGCGACCGACACGCTCGCGGCCATCGTCGCCGCCGCGCTCAACCGCGCGGGCGTCTCGTCCGCCCATGTCGCCCACCTCGCGGTCTACACCGCCAACGTGGACCTGCCCGGCGAGGAGGAGCGGCTGGAGAAGCTGCTGCTGGAGCGGGGCCTTGCACCGAGCGTCACCGTCGGCAACGACACCTTCGCCCTGCTGCGCAGCGCCGCGACCGCGGGCTGGGGCGTCGCCGTCGTGTGCGGCGCGGGCATCAACTGCGCGGGCGTCGCGCCCGACGGCCGCACCGCCCGTTTCCCCTCCCTGGGCCACCACACCGGCGACTGGGGCGGCGGCGGGGAACTCGGCCGCGCCGCCCTGTGGCACGGCATCCGCGGCGAGGACGGCCGGGGCCCGCGGACGGCGCTGAGCGCCGCGGTGGCCGCCCACTACCGCGTGGACCACGCCCTGGACGTCGGGCTCGGCATCCACCGCGGCGAGTTCGAGGAGGGCGGCCTCACCGCGCTCGCGCCCGTCTTGCTCGACACCGCCGAGGCGGGCGACGCGGTCGCCCGGCAGGTCGTGGCGCGGCTCGCCGAGGAGATCGCGATCCTCGGCTCGGTGGCGCTGCGCCGCCTCGGCCTCCTGGACACCCCGTCCGAGGTCGTCCTCGGCGGCGGGGTGCTGGCCGCGCGGCGCCCGCTGCTGATGGACGCGGTCGCCGACCGCTACGCCGCGCTGGCCCCGCGCGCCGCGCTGCTGGTCCCCAAGGAGCCGCCGCTGCTCGGCGCCGCGCTGCTCGCGCTGGACCATCTCGGCGCACCGCCCACCGCCCACGCCGCGCTCCGCGCCACCTTCCGCAACCCCCTGCGCCGGCGCTGATCCGCGCAGCGGGCCGCGGACCGGTCGCACGGGCGGCGGCCCGGCGGACGGGTCGCCGGCGGACGTGACGGGCGACACCCCGGACGATCCGTGGATGATCTTGACCGGCGCGGTCCTTGACGTTGTAAGGTTCGACCCGTTCCCGGAGGGGTCGGTCCCCGGGGAAAGACGAGGAGGAGCACCGTGCTCATCGGGTTCGCCGTGCCGGTGGCGGGGTCGTGGTCGACCCCCGCCAACCAGGTGCTCATCGCGCAGCAGGCCGAGGAGCTCGGCTACCACTCCCTGTGGACGCTGCAGCGCGTGGTCAACCCGGCGGGCTCGGGCGACCAGACCTACCGCAACGTCCCCGACCCGCTGGTGACGCTGGCCTACCTCGCCGGCTACACCAGCCGGGTGCGGCTGGGCGTCGCGGTGCTCAACCTGCCGTTCTACGCGCCCCCGATGCTGGCCAAGCAGGCCGTCACCCTCGACCACGTCACCGGCGGGCGGCTGGACCTCGGCCTGGGCCTCGGCTGGATGCCCGAGGAGTTCGCGGCCGTCGGCGCCTCGATGGAGCGGCGCGGGGCGCGGGCCGAGGAGTTCCTCGCCGCGCTGCGGTCGCTGTGGAGCGGCGAGCCCGGCGACGTCAGCGAGTACCACGGCGAGTTCTACGACATCCCGCCGGTCACCATGGACCCGCGGCCGCTGCAGTCCCCCGAGCCGCCGGTCCTGCTCGGCGGCATGTCCGAGGGCGCGCTGCGCCGCGCCGGGCGGCTCGCGGCGGGCTGGGTCAGCTCCAGCCGCGCCGATCTGGCCACCATCGGCCGGTCGATCGAGACGGTCCGCGAGGCCGCCGACAAGGCGGGGCGCGACTCGGCCGCCCTGCGCTTCGTGTGCCGGGGCGCCGTCCGGGTCCGCCCCGACGGCGAGGGCGGCGACGCGGCGGGCAACGGCACCGCCCGCAAACCGCTCACGGGCTCCTACGACCAGATTCGCGGGGATTTCGACCTGCTGGAGGAGCAGGGCGTGACCGAGCTGTTCGTCGACCTGAACTTCGACCCCGAACTCACCGGCCCCGACGCCGACCCATGGGACTCGATGTACCTGGCCAGAGAAGCCCTGGAAGCCTTCGCCCCCCGCACCTGAAGCGGCCGGGGGGACCTGAAGGGCCCGCCGACGGGAACCCGCCGGATCGACGACCTCAACCGTCGGGCGGCGCGTGACCGGCCCGGGTGAGGCGAAGCCGAAGGCGAGCCTCACCCGGGCCGATCGCGAAGCGATGCCGCGCCGCACAAGCACGGTCAGGGGCGAGCCGCCAGGCGAGCCCCCTGGGCCGGGATTGCAGTAATCACAGCGGGGGGCGGCGGCTTTCCCAGGGGGTGCTGAGGACGACGGTGGTGCGGGTCGCGACGTTGGCGGCGGCGCGGATGCGCTGCAGCAGGTCCTCCAGCTCGTTGGGGGAGGCGACCCGCACCTTCAGGATGTAGCTCTCGTCGCCGGCCACCGAGTGGCACGCCTCGATCGCGGTGAGGTGCGCGAGCCGGTCGGGCGCGTCGTCGGGCGCGGCCGGGTCGATCGGCTTGATCGACACGAAGGCGGTCAGCGGCAGGCCGATCTGCTCGTTGTCGAGCTGGGCGGCGAACCCCCGGATCACTCCGCGCTTCTGCAGCCGCCGCACCCGCTGGTGCACGGCCGACACCGACAGGCCGGTCTCCTTGGCCAGATCGGTGAAACTCATCCGCCCGTCCTCGGCCAGCAGCGCCATGATCTGGCGATCGATGTCCTCCACGCCGAAAATCTAGCGCGCCCGGGCCCCTGATAGGGCCCCCGCAGATCACAGATCGGCGACCCCGCGGCGCCGGGCGGGCCCGCGGCCGCCGCGCAGCGCCCCGCAGCTGCCCCGCACGACGAGCTCGGCGGGGAGCAGGACGGGCGCGCC
>NZ_CAACVB010000376.1 GCF_900659635.1 Actinomadura roseirufa
TGGCCGGGACGCTGCCCGCCGCCGCCGTCCCCGGCACGCTGCTCGTCCTGGACGCGCTGCCGCTGACCGCCAACGGCAAGCTCGACCGCAAGGCCCTGCCCGCCCCCGCCCCCGGCGGGACGGCGCGGGCGGCCCGGACGGCGTCGCGGCCCGGCTCCGCCTCGCCGGCGGGCGCCGTGTCCGGTGCCGGGCGGGAGTGGGTCGCCGGGATCTGGCGCGAGGTCCTCGGCCTCGACGAGGTCGGTGTGGAGGAGAGCTTCTTCGACCTCGGCGGCGACTCCATCCGGGCCGTCGCGGTCGTCGGCCGGATGCGGGCCGCGGGCGTCGCGGTGACCGTCCGCGACGTGTTCGAGCAGCGCACCGTGGCGGGCCTGGCCGGGCTCGCCGGGCGCGCCGCCGCGCCCCCGGCGCCCGCCGCGGTGGAGCCGTTCGCGCTGGTGCCCGCCGGGGACCGCGCGGCGCTGCCGGACGGCCTGGCCGACGCCTACCCGATGTCGCAGCTCCAGCTCGGCATGGTGTCGGAGTTCATGGCGGGCGGCGAGCGCAACGTGTACCACAACGTGGCGAGCACGCGGATCAGGGACGACGCGCCGTTCGACCCCGGCGCCTTCCACGCCGCCGTCGCCGAGATGGTCCGGCGGCACGAGATCCTCCGGACGTCGCTGCACCTCACCGGCTTCTCGGTGCCGATGCAGCTCGTCCGCGCGGAGGTGGACGCGCGCAGCACCGTGCACGCGGTGAGCGACGCGCCGGAGGAGCGGCGGAGGGAGCTGGACGACTTCGTGCTCCGCGAGCGCGCCGACGTCTTCGACTTCACCCGCGCCCCGCTGCTGCGGGTCGCGGCGCACGCCGGGACGGGCCCGGACTGGTGGCTCACCCTCACCTTCTCGCACGCCGTCTTGGACGGCTGGAGCCAGCACAACCTGCAGATGGAACTGGTCACCGTGTACCGGCGGCTGCGGGACACGGGCACGGCCGGGCCGCACGAGCCGGGCGTCCGCTACGCCGACTTCGTGGCGGCGGAGCTGGACTCGCTCGCCGGCGAGGAGGACCGCGCCTACTGGCGCGGGATCGTCACCGGTTACCGGCCGTTCACGCCGCCCGCGCCGGGCGCCGCCGTGGGCGGCGCCGTGGGGGACGCCGCCGGTAGGGAGGCCGGGCCGGGCTCGCACAGCATCGAGGTCCCGATCGTGGATCTCGCCGACCGGCTGCGCGCGCGGGCCGCCGAGGCGGACGTGCCGCTGAAGACCGTGCTGCTCGCCGCGCACCTGACCGCGCTCGACGCCCTCGCGCCGGGCGGCGCGCCCTTCCACACCGGGCTCGTCCAGCACGGCCGGCCGGAGGTCGAGGGCGCCGACGCGGCGATCGGGATGTTCCTCAGCACGCTGCCGGTCCCCTTCGACGGCACCGCGGCCACCTGGCGGGACCTGCTCGCGCGGACGTTCGAGGCGGAGCTGGAGACCTGGACGCACCGGCGCTTCCCGGCCCCGGCGGTGGGCAAGCTGTGGCGCGGCGCCGGGCGGCTGCTGCCCGCCCACTTCAACTACGTGGACTTCCACCAGAACGACGACCGGGTGATCGACGCCGAGGCGCGCGCCACGGAGGCGCCGACCGAGTTCGGCCTGGCGGTGCACGCCTTCGGGGACCGGCGGGTCGTGGTGACCGGGGACGCCGGCACGCTGGCCCCGGGCACCGCGCGGCGGCTCGCCGAGCTGGAGCGGGCCGTGCTGGCGGCAATCGCCGACGGCCTGGACGGCGACGCCCGCGCGTTCGCCGCCGCGCCCGGCGGCGAGGACGACCCGGGCGGCTGCCTGCACGCGCTGTTCGCCGCGCAGGCCGCCGCGACGCCGGACGCCACCGCCGTCATCGCGGGCGGCACCCGGCTGACCTACGCCGAGGTGGACGCGCGCGCCGACCGGCTCGCCGCCCACCTGGTCTCGCTCGGGATCGGCCCGGACGACCTGGTCGGCGTCTGCCTCGACCGCGACGAGCACCTGGTGCCCGCGCTGATCGGCGTCCTCAAGTCGGGCGCCGGCTACCTCCCGCTCGACCCGGTGAACCCGCCCGGCCGGCTCGCCTACATGGTGGAGGACGCGGGCGTGCGGGTCGTGGTCGCCGACGACGGCGCCGCCGGGCTGCGCGAGCGCTGCGAGGCGCGGTTCGTCGGCACCGACCCCGGTGAGCCGGAGGACGAGCCGCGGGACGCGCCGCGGGACGAGCCGCCGGGCGGGGGAGCGCGAGCGGTCCCCGACAACCTCGCCTACACCATCTACACCTCGGGCTCGACCGGCCGGCCCAAGGGCGTCGCGATCACCCACCGCAACGTCGTCCGGCTGATCACCACGGCGCAGGAGCACTACGCCTTCGAGGACACCGACGTGTTCAGCATGACCCACTCCTACGCCTTCGACGTGTCGGTGTTCGAGATGTGGGGCGCGCTGCTGAACGGCGGCGCGGTCCTGGTCGTCCCGCCGGAGACGACCCGCATGCCGGACGAGCTGCTCGACCTGCTGATCGAGCACGAGGTCACCGTCCTGTCCCAGACCCCGACCGCGTTCCGCGCCCTGCTGACGGCCGACGGGCTGGATCAGCGGATCGGGCGGCTGGCGCTGCGCGCGGTGGTCTTCGCGGGCGAGCGGCTGGAGTTCTCCGACCTCGCGCCGTGGGTGGAGCGGCGCGGCCTCGGCCGCACGGCCATGGTGAACATGTACGGGATCACCGAGACCACCGTGCACACCACCTACCACCGGCTGTCCAAGCGGGACCTGGCGCCGGACGCGCCCAACACCGTCGGCCGCCCGCTGTCGGACCTCACCGTCACGATCCTGGACGAGGACGGGTACCCCGTGCCGCCCGGCGTGGCGGGGGAGATGTACGTGTCGGGTCCGGGCGTGGCGCGCGGCTACCTCGGGCGGCCCGGCCTGACCGCCGGCCGGTTCGTCCCCGACCCGCAGGGCCCGCCCGGATCCCGGATGTACCGCAGCGGCGACGGCGCGCGGCGCACCCGCGACGGGGTCCTGGAGTTCACCGGCCGCATCGACGACCAGGTGAAGATCAACGGCTACCGGGTGGAGCTGGGCGAGGTCGAGGCCGCCCTCGCCGCCTCCCCGGGCGTGCGGCACGGCGTCGTCGCGCTGCGCCGCGACGCGGCCGGCGGGCCGCGGCTGATCGGCTACGTCGTCCCGGACGGCGACGGCGTGTTCGACCCGGCCGCGCTGCGCGCGCGGCTGCCGTACTACATGGTCCCGTCGGCGTTCGTCCGGCTGGACGCGCTGCCGCTGACCGTCAACGGCAAGCTCGACCGGCGGGCGCTGCCCGAGCCGCCGGCCCCGGCGGCGGGGGAGGGCGCCGAGCTGCCCTCGCCGTTCCACGAGCGGATCGCCGCGATGTGGCGGACGGTCCTCGGCGTGGGGCGGGTCGGCATGCACGACCGGTTCTTCGACCTCGGCGGCGACTCCATCCGCGCGGTCGTGCTCGTCGCGACGCTCCGCGAGGAGGGGTACGGCGTCACCACCCGCGAGCTGATGGAGCACGAGGGCTTCGCCGACCTGTGCGCGCTGCTCGCCGCCCGCGCGGGCACCGCCGAGCAGGCGCCGCGGACCGAGCCGTTCGCGCTGCTGGACGGCGCCGTCCGGGACCGGCTCCCCGGCGGCCTCGCCGACGCCTACCCGGTCACCCGCAACCAGCTCGGGATGCTCATCGAGATGCTGGCCTCCGCCGAGTCCGGGCGGCCGAGCTACCACCAGGTCAGCTCGGTGCGGGTCCGGGACGGCCGGCCGTTCGACGAGCCGGCCTTCCGGCGGGCCGTCGCCGCGCTGACCGAGCGGCACCCGGCGCTGCGCACCTCCTTCGACGCCTACGGGCACACCGAGCCGCTGCAGCTCGTCCACGAGCACGCGGACGTCCCGGTCGAGGTGATCGGCCCGGACGTGCCGGAGGAGGAGATCCGCGACTTCGTGCGCGGGCGCCGGGCCGCGCTGTTCGACCCCGCCGAGCCGCCGCTGCTGAGCCTGCACGTCCACCTGCGCGGGGACGGCGGCTGGCAGCTCACCGTCGTCAACGCGCACGTCATCCTCGACGGGTGGAGCCTGCGCGTCCTGCTCGGCGAGCTGATCGGGACGTACCTGGGCGCGCCGCAGCGCCCGGCCCCGGCCGAGCGGTTCGCCGACACCGTCGCCGCGGAGCTGCGGGCCCTGGACTCGCCCGCCGACCGCGCCTTCTGGACGGAGCTGCTGGAGGCGCACGCCAAGTTCGAGCTGCCGCCGGGCTGGCTCGACCCGGACACCGTCCCCTACGGCATCGACCTCGACCTGGACTCCGTGGACGCGGGGCTCCGCGGCCTCGCCGCCGCCGCGCGGGTGCCGCTGAAGAGCGTCCTGCTCGCCGCCCACCTCCGGGTGCTGGCCATGGTGACGCCCGAGGCCGCCTTCCACAGCGGCCTCACCACGCACACGCGGCGGGAGGCGCCCGACGCCGACCGGTCGCTGGGCATGAACCTGAACGTCCTGCCGTTCCCGTCGCCGCCCGCGGCGGCCACCTGGCGCGAGCTGGTCCGCCTCGTCTTCGAGAGCGAGGCGGCGCAGTGGCCGCACCGGCACTTCCCGATGCCGGAGCTCCAGCACGCCTCCGGCGTCGCGGGACGCCTCGTGGACGTGTACTTCAGCTACCAGGACTTCACCGCGGGCGACCACGCCGCGCCGGGCGCCGAAGAGGCCGCGGGCGGTCCCGAGGTGACGGCCACCGACGGCTTCGGCGCGAACGAGTTCCTGTTCACCGTCGCCACCGCCCCGGGCCGCCTCCTCCTGCGCTTCGGCGCGGGGAGCGTGACGCCCGAGAACGGGGCGCTGCTCGCCGAGATGTACCGGACGGTCCTGGAGGCGATGGCCGCCGACCCGGAGGGACCGGCCACGGCCGGGCCGCCGGAGTCGCGGATGGCCGAGCTCGCCGCGTGGGAGCCGGGCCCGGCCCCCGCCGCGACGGCGTCGGTCCCGGTCCTGGCGCGGTTCGAGGCGGAGGCCGCGCGCAGGCCCAGGGCGAGGGCGGTCGTGCAGGGCGACGTGCGGCTCACCTTCGCGGCGCTCGACAAGCGCGCCGCGCGGTTCGCGGGGCTGCTGCGGGAGGCGGGCGTCCAACCCGGCGCGGTCGTCGGCCTCGTCCTGGACCGCGGCCCGGACCTGATCGCCGCGATGCTCGGCGCCTGGAAGGCCGGCGCGGCCTACCAGGTGGTCGACCCGTCCACCCCGGAGGAGCACATCGGCGAGCTGCTGCGGGAATCCGATGCGGCCGCCGTCGTCACGGCCGAAGGCGTCCGGGCGACGGCGGACCCCGCATCGGACGGGTCCGCATCGGACGAGTTCGCAGCGGACCGGGCCGCGCGCTCCGAACGGGAGGCCGCCGGGGACGTTCCCCTGGACCGGCTCGCCTACATCGGCCGGACCTCCGGCGCGACCGGCCCGTCCAGGGCCGTGGCCGTCACGCACCGTGCGCTGGCCGGCCATCTCGACTGGGCGGTCCGGGAACTGGCGCAGGCCGGGCCGGGCGGCGGCGCGCTGTTCGCCTCGTCCGCCTTCGACCTGGCGTCCCCGAACCTGTGGGCGCCGCTGCTGGCCGGCAAGCGCGTCTGGCTGGCGCCCCCGGGAGAGGGGCCCGAGGGGCTCGGCGAGCGGCTCGCCGAGGCCGGGCCGTTCGGCTTCCTCCAGCTCACCCCCGGCCACCTGGACGTCCTGACCCGTGAGCTCACCGCCGAGCGGGCCGCGGCGCTCGCCGCCAGGATCGTCGTCACCGGCGACGTCCTGCCCGTCCCGCTGGCCGAGCGCTGGCTGGACCTGCTCGGCGACGGCCGGGTCGTCAACGGCTACGGGCTCGCCGAGGCGCCCGCCGTGGCCTGCGCGCACCCCCTGGCCGGGGCGGTCCGGCGGCGGGGCGTGCCGATCGGCGGCCCGCCGCCCGGCGTGGCGGT
>NZ_CAACVB010000377.1 GCF_900659635.1 Actinomadura roseirufa
CGCGCCCGCCCGCCCCGCCCGGCGCCCGCCGGAGCCCCGGCCGCCGAGCTGACCGGCCTGTCGGCCGACCGCGGCGCCCGCACCGTCCTCGCCGGGGTGGACCTGACCGTCCGGACCGGTGAGGTCCTCGCCCTCGTCGGATCCAACGGCGCGGGCAAGTCCACCCTCCTCGGCGCCGTCGGCGGAGACGTCCCCTGCACCGGGGACGTCGTGATCGACGGCGCGCCGCTCCGCTCGTGGAGCCACACCGAACTGGCCATGCGGCGCGCGATCCTGCTCCAACGGCAGACGCTCGCCTTCCCCTTTACCGTCGCCCAGGTCGTCGCCATGGGACGCTCTCCCTGGGCTGGAACTCCGCTGATGGACGACGACGAGGCCGCGATCGGCGAGGCCATGCGGGAGACCGGCGTGACCGGGTTCACCGACCGGCCCTACCCCCACCTCTCGGGCGGCGAGCAGGCGCGCGTCGCGCTCGCCCGCGTCCTCGCGCAGCGCACCGGCCTCCTGCTGCTGGACGAGCCCACCGCCGCCCTCGACCTGCGCCACCAGGAGATGGTGTTCGGCGTCGTCCGCCGCAGGGCCGCCGCGGGCGCCGCCGTGGTCGCGGTCGTCCACGACCTCGGGCTGGCCGCCGCCCACGCCGACCGTGTCGCCGTCCTCGCGGGCGGGCGCCTCGCCGCCTGCGGCCCCCCGGACGAGGTCCTCACCGCGCCGCTGCTCACGGAGGTGTACCGGCACGACATCGAGGTGTTCCCCCACCCGCGCACGGCCCGCCCCGTGATCCTCCCGCACCGTCCGTCCGGGCCGCCGGAGCCCTGACCGGCGCGGGCTACCCTGACCTGGGATCGGACGCCGGTGATCGAAGGGGGCCGAGTGGCGCATCTCCTGCTCGTGGAGGACGACGAGGTGATCCGCCGCACCGTCGGGATGGCCCTGGAGCGCTACGGGCACGAGGTGACCACCGCCGCGGACGGGCTGACCGGGCTGGAGCTCTTCCAGGCCGGGGGCCACGACGTCCTCCTGCTGGACGTGCTGCTTCCCCAGCTGAACGGGATCGGGCTGGTCACCCGGGTCAGGGAGAGCAGCCAGGTGCCGGTCCTGATGATGTCGGCGCGCGGGGAGTCCGCCGACATCGTCGCGGGCCTGGAGGCGGGCGCGGACGACTACGTCGTCAAACCCGTCGACATCACGGTGCTGCTGTCGAGGATCAGGGCCCTCCTGCGCCGGACGACCTTCACGGGCGAGGCGCCCGCGCCGTCCGCCGCGCTGACCTTCGGCGACCTGACCATCGACACCCTGGGCTTGGAGGTGCGCCGCGACGGGCGCCCGCTGGCGCTCAGCCCGACCGAGCTGCGCCTGCTGCTGGAGTTCGCCGCGTCCCCCGGCGTCGTCCTGGACCGGCACACCCTGCTCCGCGATGTGTGGGACTACGCGTGGGACGGCGACAGCAGGGTCGTGGACCTGTGCGTGCGGCGGCTCCGCGCGAAGATCGGCGCCGACCGGATCGAGACGGTCCGCGGGTTCGGCTACAAGCTGCGGCGCTGAGATGGTGTTCAATCCGCTGGCGCTGCGCTGGAAGATCGGGGCGCTGGTCGCCCTGGCGTCCGGCACGGTCGCCCTGGTGATCGTCCTGATGGTGCACCAGACCAGTTCCGCGCGCATCCACTCGCAGGCCAAGGGCCGTGTCGTCGAGGAGCTCGACAAGACGATCAAGGGCCTGCGGGACGGCACGGGGACCCGCGCCGACCTGGACGACCCGGCGGAGCTGCCCGCCGGGCTGCGCCGCCGCGCGGCGGCCGGGGAGCAGGTCTTCTGGTACGACGCCGGGAGGCGCAACGGCCCCGCGATGTGGGGGGCGACGGCCTACCGGGGCGAGACGATCGCACTCTGGATCAACATGAGCGCCGAGACGCGCGAGCTCCGCGCGCTGGACCGCGACCTGCTGCTGGCCGTCGCCGCCGCGCTCGCCGTCGTCGTGCCGGTCAGCGCCCTGTTCACCGAGCTGTTCAGCAGACGGCTGCGGCGGGTGGCGCGGACGGCGCGGCTCATCGCGGCCGGCGACCTCGACCTCCGCGTCGGCACCGCCCGGCGCGCCCGCGACGAGATCACCGAGATCTCGGCGGCGGTGGACTCGATGGCCGCCGCGCTGCGCGGCCGGCTGCGCACCGAGCAGCGCTTCACCGCCGACGTCGCGCACGAGCTGCGCACCCCGCTCATGGGCCTGGTCACCGCGGCCGAGCTGCTGCCGGACGGCGAGGCCGCGGGGTTCGTCCGGGACCGCGCCCAGGTGCTGCGCGCCCTCGTCGAGGACCTCCTGGAGATCTCCCGCCTGGACGCGGGCGCCGAGGAGGCCGAGCGGGTCAGGGTCCCGCTCGGCCCGTTCCTGGAGGACTGCGTCCGCCGCACCGGCCTCGCCGTGCGGATCGGCGTCACCGGCGACCCGGTGGCCGAGACCGACCCGCGGCGGCTCGACCGGATCGTCGCCAACCTCGTCGTCAACGCGCACCGGCACGGCGCGGGCCCGGTCGAGCTGACCGCCACCGCGTCCACGATCACCGTCCGGGACCACGGGCCGGGCTTCCCGCCCAACCTGCTCGCGGAGGGCCCGCAGCGGTTTCGCACCGGCGCGGCCGACCCCAGCCGCGACCCCAGCCGCGGCCACGGCCTGGGGCTGACCATCGCCCAGGGCCAGGCCAGGGTGATCGGCGCCCGCCTGGAGTTCGGCGACGCGCCCGGCGGGGGCGCCGTCGCCGTCGTCAGCCTCGGCCCCTGACGAGCGGCCTGATACAGGGCGGATACGAAGCCGATACAAGGTCGCGCGGACGCTGAGACGGCGGCGCGGCGGCCCTGACAACCGCGGTTCCAAAAATGACGGGCACAGGCGAGATCTCGCATTCCGGCCGTCCTTGGAGCCCCCATGTCATCGTTCCGTCCCTGGCACGTGGCCGCGTTCGTCTTCGCCGTGGCGCTGGCCGTGATCGTCGCCGCCCGGACGCTCGCCCCCGGCGGCGCCACCGCCTCGGGTCCGCGGTGGCCGTCCGAGGGGCAGGCGGCCGCCGAGGCCGAGGGCCTCGGCGCCCTCGGGACCAAGGGGGAACAGCGGCCCGTCCCGATCGCCAGCCTGACCAAGGTCATGACCGCGTACGTGATCCTGCGCGATCATCCGCTGCGGGACGGCCGGCCCGGTCCCATGATCACCGTGGACGCGGCCGCGGCGGGCGAGGCGTCCCTGCGCGACCAGTCGGCGGTCTACGTCGGCGAGGGACAGGAGTTCGACCAGCGCCGGATGCTGGAGATGATGCTGATCCCCTCCGGCAACAACATCGCCCGGCTGCTGGCCCGCTGGGACGCCGGCGGCGAGCGGGCCTTCGTGGCGAAGATGAACCGGGAGGCCGCCCGGCTCGGCATGTCCCGCACCACCTACACCGGGGCCAGCGGTTACGAGGACAGCACCGTCAGTACCGCCACTGACCAGCTGAAACTCGCCAAGGCGGCCATGCGGGACCCGGTGATCCGCTCGATCGTGGCCCGGCCGAGCGTCACCGTCCCCGGCGTGGGACCGATCGTCAACACCAACACCCTCCTGGAGAAGCCCGACGTCATCGGCCTCAAGACCGGATCCAGCTCGCGGGCGGGCGGGGCCCTGATGTGGGCGGCGAGGACGGGCGACGGGAAGCGGATGCTCATGGGGGTCGTCCTCCAGCAGAACGTCGGCGCGAGGCCCGAGCGGGGACTGCGTTCCGCCCTGTCGGCCGGCCGCAGGCTCATCGACTCGATCCAGGCCCTCGCCGATCGCGCCGGGTGATCCGGGTCAAGGTTTCACGGCCGCGCCTTTCCGCTTCCATGGACTTGGGCGCGAAGTGACGAGGTACCGTCATCGGGACGAGGTGACCTCGTGTGACCAGCAGCGATGATCTGGAGCGCGGGTCCGGCCCCGGCCGGGAGACCGTCCGGGGCGTGCGCGCCCGCGGGTGGGAGGGTTCGTCATGAGCGGCGGTCCGGCCCGGGGCCCCGTCGCGGATCGTCCGCCGATCTCCCGGACCAAGGTGCGCGTCCCCGCCCAGGGCGACTGGGCCATCGCCCGGCCCCGGCTGGTCGAGCGCCTCGCCCAGGGGGCACGGGGCCCGCTCACCGTGGTGACCGGCCCGCCGGGGGCGGGCAAGACCGTCGCCGCCGCGGCCTGGGCCGCCGCCGACGGGAAGCCGAGGCCGGTCGCCTGGGTCTCCCTCGACGGCGAGGACCACCGTCCCGACGCGTTCTGGGCGGTCATCCTCGCGGCGCTGGAGGACGGCGGCGTCACCGGCCTCCCGGCCCCGCCGCGCTCGCCGGGCCGGGCGCGCGAGGCGTTCCGCGCCGGGCTGGCCGCCGCGCTGGCCGGACGGGCGGCGCCGGTCGTGCTCGTCCTCGACGACTTCCGTCCCCCCGCGGGCTCCGAGGCGGCCCGCGACCTCGCGTGGGTCCTCGGGGCGGCCGGGCCGGCGCTGCGGCTGGTGCTCACCTCCCGCAGCGACCCGCCGCTGCCGCTGCACCGCTACCGGCTGACCGGCGAGCTGACCGAGATCCGCGGCGGCGACCTGGCCTTCGACGAGCGGGAGACCCGCGCGCTGCTCGCGCGGCACGGCGTGCACGTGACCGCGGCGTCCCTGCGGGCGCTGCGCGGGCGCACCGAGGGATGGGCGGCCGGGCTCCGGCTGGCCGCCATGACGATGGAGGGCCACCCGGACCCGGACGCGTTCGCCGCGGCGTTCGCCGGTGACGACCGCGCCGTCCTGGACTACCTGGTGGCCGAGGCCCTGGACGCCCAGCCCGCCCGGGTCCGCGGGCTCCTGCTGGCGCTGAGCGTCGCGCGGCGGTTCGACGCCGGGCTCGCCGCGGAGCTGGCGGGGCCGGGCGGCGGCGGCCTGTTCGCGCACCTGGTCCGGCAGAACGCCTTCGTCCTGCCCCTGGGGCATGGATGGCACCGGTTCCACGCCATGTTCGGCGACGCCCTGTACCTGACGCTGCGCCACGAGCGCCCCGGCGACGTGGCGTCCCTGCACCGGCGCGCGGCGGCGTGGTTCGGCCGCGGCGGCATGCTGGATGACGCCGCCCGGCACGCCGTCCTGGCGGAGGACTGGCCCGGCGCCGCCCGGCTCGTGGTCGGCGACCTCGCGGTGGGCCGGCTGCTCGGCCTCGCCGGGGACCGGACGCTGGCCCGGATCCTCGGCGCGATGCCCCAGCACGTCGCGCCCGCCGAGCCCGAGCCCTCGCTCGTGGCCGCCGCGGTGACGCTCGCGCGGGGAGATCCCCGGGCCTGCGCCTTCCACCTCGGCCGGGCCGAGCCGCTCCTGCGGGCGCTGCCGGACGATCGGGCCGCCCCCGCGCGGCTCGCGGCCGGGCTGGTCCGCCTCGTCGGCGGCCTGTCCCGTCCCGACGCGGCGTTCCGGGAACGCGTCCGTGAACTGGACGCCCTGCTCGACGGGCTGCCCCCCGCCCAGGTGGACGATCACCCCGAGCTGCGCGCGCTGGTGCGGCACGGGTACGCGCTGGCCGACCTGCGAGCCGGGCGGGCCCGCCAAGCGGCGGCGGGCTTCCGGCTCGCGCTGCCCGCCGCGGAGGCGGGCGCGGGCCCGCAGTACCGCCGCTGCCTGGGCGGCCTGGCGCTGGCCGAGGCGCTCCAGGGCCGGTTCGGGCGGGCCGCCGACCTCGTGGCCAGGGCCGACCGGCTGCCGGAGGCCCCCGCGGGATGGCGGGACCCGTTCGTCCGCCTCGCCGGCGCCTGGGTCGCCCTGGAGGACGTCCGCCCCGACGACGCCCGCGCCGAGCTGGACCGTGCCCGCGCCGAGCTGGACGAGGCCCGCGCCGCCGGGGGCGAGCCCCCCGACGATCTGGCCCCGCTCCTGCACGCCCTGCTGACGGCGCGGCTCGACCTCGCCGCGCGGCGGCCCG
>NZ_CAACVB010000378.1 GCF_900659635.1 Actinomadura roseirufa
CGCGGCCTGCCGCTCCCGGCGGAGCCGGCGCTGGACGGCGCGGGCCCGCTCCTCGCGCTCGCGGCGGGCACCGCGTTCGAGCGCGTCGGCGCGGCCCGTGATGGCCTGCACCCGCTCCTCGGCGGTGCGCACCGACAGCCGCGCCTCCATCTCCGCCGAGCGCAGCTCCTGGCAGCGGGCGCTCAGCTCGTCGCGGGCCTCGGTGTCGTGCCCGGCCTCGTCGGCGACCTCGGCGGCCTCCTCCGACTCGGCGAGCCGCCCGGCCAGCTCCTCGGCGGCCGCGGTGTCGCGCTCCAGCGACTCGTGCGCCGCGTCCAGCGCTTTGGCCAGCCGCTCGGCCTCGCCGCGGGCGGCGCGGACGTCGGCCTCCAGCCGGGCCGCCCGCTTGACCTCCTGCGCGGCCTGCGCCTCGTGTTCGCGCAAGCGCGCGCGGACACGGTCAAGCTCGCCTTGGGCCTGGTTCACTCCGGACTGCGCCTGGTTGACCGCCGCTTGCGCGCCGTCCAGCGCGGCCTGGGCGGACTGCTCGGACTCCATCGCCACGGTCAGGTCGTCGGCCGACCCCTCCGCGGCGGTCTCGGCCGCCGCGAGGTCCTCGGTGGCCTGGTCGAGCGTGCCGCGCATCTGCAGCGGGCCCTGGCCGCCGCCCGCGCCGCCCTGGGCCCAGTGCGCGCCCACCAGCTCGCCGTCACGGGTCACGGCGCGCAGGGACGGCTCCCGGCGGACGAGCGCGACGGCGGCGGGCACGTCGTCCACCACCGCGACGTCGCGCAGCAGGTGCGCCAGCGCGGAGCGCACCGGCTCCGGGACGGTCACCGCGTCGATCGCGTAGTCGACCCCGGCGGCCCGGCCGGGCGGATCCGCCGGGCCCCCGCCGACCAGCAGCCCGGCCCGCCCGGCGTCGCGGTCGCGCAGCAGCGCGAGCGCGGTCTCGGCGGTACCGAGCGACCCCACGGCGATGCCCTCGGCGGCGTCGCCGAGCGCGGCGGCGACCGCCGTCTCGTAGCCCGGACGGACGGTCAGCAGCGACGCGACGGTACCGAGCACGCCGTCGAGCGACCCGCCGGCGGCCGCGGACAGCAGCGCCTCGCCGCCGTCGGCGGCACTGGCCAGGGTGAGGTTCAGGGCCTCGATGCGGGCCTGGAGGGCGGTGACCCGCTTCTGCGCGGCCTGGTCGGCGGACCGGGCGGCGCCGACGGCGGTCCGCGCCTGCGCCAGGGCGCGGCGCGGTCCGTCCACGGCGGCGCGGGCCTGTTCCGCCGCGTCCTTGGCGGTGGCGAGGGCCTCCTGCGCGGCCTCGTGGTCGGCGGCGAGCGCCGGGTCGGCCACCACCTCGGCCTCGAACGCCTCGAACTCGCGCTGGGCGGTCTCGGCGCGCCGCGCGGCCTCGTCCCGCGCGGCGTCCAGCCGCCCGATCTCCGCCTGGCCCGCCTGCGCGCGGCTGCGCAGCGCCTCGACCCGTCCGCGCATCCGGGCCAGCTCCTCGCGGCGGTCGGCGGCGGCTCGCGCGGCGGCCCGCAGACGGTGCTCCTCGGCGGCGAGGGCCTCCTCGGCGTCCGCCCGCGCGCCGACGGCGGCGGCCAGCCCGTCCTGCGCCTCCTCCAGCGCGGCGCGGAGCATCTCCTCCTGCTCGCGGATCTCGGCGGCCTCGCGCTCCATGTCCTCGGGGTCGCGGCCGCGCCGGCGCTCCTCCAGCGCCGCCGCCTCCAGGTCCTCGGCGGCGTTGCGGTGCCGCTCGGCGGCCAGGTCGGCGACGCCGCGCAGCCGCTCCTTCAGGGCCGACAGCTGGAACCAGGTGTCCTGCACGCGGGCGAGCCGCGGCGCCTGCTCGGCCTCCTCGGCCTCCAGCACGGCCTCGCGCTCCTGCGCCCCGGCCAGGGCCCGCTCGGTCTCGGCGCGCCGCGCGCGGACGGCGGCCTCGTCGGCGGCCTCCTGCTCCAGCCGCGTCCGCAGCGTGACCAGGTCGTCGGCGAGCAGCCGCAGCCGCGCGTCGCGCAGGTCGGCCTGGATCACCGCCGCGCGGCGGGCGATCTCGGCCTGCCGGCCGAGGGGCTTGAGCTGACGGCGCAGCTCGCCGGTGAGATCTTGGACACGCGTCAGGTTGCCCTGCATCGCGTCCAGCTTGCGCAGCGCCTTCTCCTTGCGCTTGCGGTGCTTGAGAACGCCCGCGGCCTCCTCGATCACGGCGCGGCGCCCCTCGGGGCCGGAGTGCAGGACCCGGTCGAGCTGCCCCTGGCCGATGATCACGTGCATCTCACGGCCGATGCCCGAGTCCGACAGCAGCTCCTGGATGTCCAGCAGCCGGCACGCGTCACCGTTGATCGCGTACTCGCTGGACCCGGACCGGAACATCAGCCGGCTGATCGTGACCTCGGAGTAGTCGATCGGCAGCGCGCCGTCGGAGTTGTCGATCGTCAGCACGACCTCGGCGCGGCCGAGCGGCGCCCGGCTCGCGGTGCCGGCGAAGATGACGTCCTCCATCTTGCCGCCGCGCAGCGACTTGGCGCCCTGTTCCCCCATCACCCAGGCGAGCGCGTCGACGACGTTGGACTTGCCCGACCCGTTCGGCCCGACGACGGCCGTGATGCCCGGCTCGAACCGCAGCGTGGTGGACGAGGCGAAGGACTTGAAGCCGCGCAGGGTCAGGTTCTTCAGGTACACGCGCTCGCCGTCCCTCCTCCGGGTCTGGCACCGGGGCCGTGGCGCCCGGCGGCGGGGACGCCCGGTCCCCGCGTTCGAGGGCCCTTCCCCCCGTCGGGGCCCGGCTCGCGCCCGGCGCGGCGGCCGGGGAGCCCGTCGAACGATACCGGCAGGGACGGCCGGGGACGGGTAACCTCGCGACCGTTCGCCGCCAATGTGCCGTGATCCGCCCCGGCGCGGAGGTCCCGTGAGCGGCCGCGGGACGACCGGAACTCGGTGACGCGCCGTAGCGCGCCGGGAACGGGCCGGTGCCCCCGGACGAGCCGGACGTCCTAAATAGCGCCGTTCGTCACAATGGTCGGGATTCTCGGACAGACCGAAATTCGACGCGGTCTTGACCGAAGAATGACCCGCACCGGAGTCCGTCCCGGAGTGGCGGGCCGGACGCGCACGCCGCGCCGATTTCTCGCGGTCACGGACAGTGCCCGGGTACGGCTTGGGAACCGCCGGCCGGGCCGGGCCGCGAACGGCCGGGGCGCGGGGATGGCGGGCAAACAGAAGGGACGCCTGTCAGGGCGTCCCTGTCCACTTTCGGGATGGCGGCACTGACTCAGGTCAGCGCCGGTTCACGGTCCTTCACCGCGAGCGACATCACGTCGTCGTCCGTCGCCGTCGCCAACGCGTCGTTCTCCGCCTGAAGCCGTACGAGCTCGGCTTCCAGATCACGTACGCGCTGCTGAAGGCGCCGCATCTCCGCGACCATCCGGGGGTCGGGACCGCCGACGTGGCCGAGTAGAGCCTTCGCCATGACTAAGGGTCCTCCACGCTGAGTAACCAGCAGGGATCGCGCACGAGAAGCAACTGAAGTCGGTGCGCGTATCGTCTAGAGTCGCACCGGCCGGTGTCCTGGTCAAGACGCACATCACGGGCCGGTAACAACCTGTCTCCACTAGTTTAGCAGGTACGAACCGGAATTCCCTACTCGATCACCGTTCCCGGAAGCCGGCGGCCTCACCACGCGGCTCACTCCAGCGCTCGGTGACCCCCGAGACGCTCCCGGGGCGGGCCGGCGGACGGACGAGCGGGGACGCCTCTCCACCGGCCGCCGGAGCGGCCTCTGCGCCGGCCCCTGACCCGGCCTCGGCGCCGCCGCCTCCGGCCAGCAGTTCCAGCAGCCGCCGGCACCCGCCGCGCGGTCCCTCCGCCACCACCTCCACGCGCCCGTCGCGCAGGTTCGTGGCGCTGCCCGCGAGGCCGAGCTCGAGCGCCCTGGCGCGCACCCACCAGCGGAAACCGACGCCCTGGACGCGCCCGCGCACCCAGGCCGTCAGCCGTACCGTCTCGTCGTCGTCGCCGTCCATCTCATCCCTTTCGTCCCCGGTCTGGGGAGTCTCCGCCCTAGTACCGTGCCCGGCGGGGCCGCGGCTGGCACGTGGGACAGCTGAACGACGAACGGTTCATGAACTCGTCCCGGCGGATCGGCGTGCCACAGCGACGGCACGGCCCGTCCCGCCGGCCGTAGGCGTCCAGCGACCGGTCGAAGTAGCCGCTCTCGCCGTTGACGTTGACGTACAGGCTGTCGAAGGAGGTCCCGCCGACGGCCAGGGCGGCGCCCATGACCTCTCGTGCGGCCGTGAGGACCCGAGCGGCCTCGGCGCGGGTCAGGGTCTCGGTGGGCCTCGCCCAGTGCAGCTGGGCCCGCCACAGCGCCTCGTCGGCGTAGATGTTGCCGACGCCGCTGATCAGCGACTGGTCCAGCAGGGCCCGCTTGAGGCCCGTCCGGCGGCGCCGCAGCGCGCGGAAGAACGCCTCGGCGTCGAAGGCGTCCTCCAGCGGGTCGGCGGCGATGTGCGCGATCGGCTCCGGGACGAGGCCCGTGCCGCCCACGACGTCCGGGACGAGGTCGGCGACCATCAGGTGCCCGAACGTCCGCTGGTCGACGAAGCGCAGGTCGAGGCCGCCGTCGGTGAAGCCGATCCGGACCCGCAGGTGCTTCTCGCGGTCCCGGGCGGGGTCGCCGACCAGCAGCTGGCCGCTCATGCCGAGGTGGGCCAGCAGCGCCTCGCCCGGCGCCCTGTCCGTCCCGGGGCCCTCCGCGGGATCGCGCAGCGGCACCCACAGGTACTTTCCGCGGCGGCGCGGCGCGAGCGCGGCGCGGCCCGCGAGCCGGCCGGCGAAGTCGGCCGGGCCCGCGGCGTGGCGGCGGACCGACCGGGGGTGCAGGACCTCCGCCGCGGTGATCGTCCGGCCGGCCGTCCATCGTTCCAGGCCGCGCCGGACGACCTCGACCTCGGGAAGCTCAGGCACCGGCGAGCCCGGCGGAACGGGGCCCGCCGGCCTGGCCGGCGTGACCGGTCTCGTCCGGTGGCACGCTCCCACGCGGCGCCTCCGGCTCGTCCGGGGACATCGGGCGGCCGCCCGCCCCGGCCGCGGCGGCGTCCACCTCGGCCTGCCGCCGCACGACCAGCTCGCGGATCGCGTTCCAGGCGGCCTCGGCGGCGTGCTGCTCGGCCTCCTTCTTGCTGCGGCCCTCCCCGGCGCCGTAGGTCGTGCCGCCGACCCGCACCGAGGCGCGGAAGGTCTTCTGGTGGTCGGGGCCGCTCTCGGCGACGTGGTACTCGGGGACGCCGAGCTCCTCCACGGCGGTGAGCTCCTGCAGCGAGGTCTTCCAGTCCAGCCCGGCGCCCAGGCCCGCCGACCGGGTGATGAGCCCGTCGAAGAGCCGGTGCACGAGCGCGGACGCCTCGTCCAGGCCGCGGTCGAGGTAGACGGCGCCGATCAGCGCCTCCAGCGTGTCGGCCAGGATGGACGCCTTGTCGCGCCCCCCGGTGCCCTCCTCACCGCGGCCGAGCCGGATGTGGGCGCCGACGCCGAGGGCGCGGGCGACGCCCGCGAGGGCCCGCATGTTGACCACCGCCGCGCGCAGCTTGGCCAGCTGCCCCTCGGGCAGGTCGGGGTGGCCCCGGAACAGGGTGTCGGTGACGACGAGCCCGAGCACCGAGTCGCCGAGGAACTCCAGGCGCTCGTTGGTGGGCAGGCCGCCGTTCTCGTAGGCGTACGAACGGTGCGTCAGCGCGCGTTCGAGCAGCTCGCCGGTGACCTCGACGCCCAGGGCGCCGGTCAGTTCGGCGCGGTCCGGCGCCGGGTCGCTCTTCTTGCCGCTCACGGGCCCTCCTCGCAGGCCGGGCGGCCGCGCGCCGTCGCGCGGTCGCCGCTGGGGCGCGCCGCGGCC
>NZ_CAACVB010000379.1 GCF_900659635.1 Actinomadura roseirufa
GCCCTGCCCGCGCTGCGCGCCAGCGGCGACCTCGACCGCGTCGCGTGCGGGATGCGGCGGCTGCTGACCGGCGGGACGGGCGCGGAGCGGCAGCGCGCCGCCTATCGCGGACGCGGCCGGCTCGCCGACGTCGTGGACGCGGTGCTGCTGCGCGGGTCCGCCGTGCCGAGCTGACCGGTTTCCGCCCGCGCCTGCGGGGTAGCCGACCCGCGTGAACGGCGTTCGCCCGAACAGGGGACCGAGGGCCCGGACGCGCGTCGCCCGGACCCCGCTCCCGCGCGTAGGCTCGGCAGGGCGCACGAAGGCCGGCCCGGACGGGAGTGGGGGCGCGATGAAGGTCAGGCCCGGCGGCCCGGACGCGATCCCGGGCGGCCCGGACGCGATTTCAGGCGGCCCGGACGCGATTTCGGGTGGCCCTTTCGCGCATCCCGCGCTCTTCTACCATGACGACGAGGAGTACCTCGCCGGCATCGTGCCGTTCGTCCGCGCCGGCCGCGCCGCGGGCGAGCCGGTCGCGGTCGCGGTGCCCGCCGCCCGGCTGCCGGTGCTGCGCGACGCGCTCGGCGCGGCGGCCGCGGACGTCGCCTGGCTGGACATGTCCGAGGCCGGCCGCAACCCGGGCCGGATCATCCCCGGCGTGCTGCGCGCGTTCGCCGACCGGCACCCCGGCGGCCGGGTCCGCATCGTCGGCGAGCCGATCTGGCCCGGCCGGTCGGCGGAGGAGTACCCGGCCTGCGCGCAGCACGAGGCACTGATCAACCTGGCTTTCGAAGGACGCGAGGTCTCGATCCTGTGCCCCTACGACGCGGCCGGGCTGGACCCGGTCGCGCTCGCCGACGCCCGCGCCACCCACCCCGTCGTCATCGACCGGGACGGGGAGCGCGCGAGCCCCGAGTACGCGCCCGGCCGGGTGATCCGCCGCTACAACCGGCCGCTGCCGGAGCCGCGCGGCGCCGCGTCCCTGGCCTCGCTGACGTCGCTGGCGTTCGGCCTGCCGGAGCTGCCCGAGGTGCGCGAGTTCGCCCGGCGCGCCGCCGCGGGCCTCGGCCTGGCGCCCGCGTCGGTGGACGACCTGGAGATCGCCGTGCACGAGCTGGCCGCCAACTCGTGCGTGCACGGCGGCGGGTCCGGCACCGTCCGGCTGTGGGCCGAGGGCGGGCTGGTCGTCTGCGAGGTCCGGGACGCCGGGGAGATCACCGACCCGCTGGCGGGGCGCCGCCCGGCGGAGCTGAGCCCGCACGGCGGGCGCGGCATCCTGCTGGTCCACCACCTCGCCGACCTCGTCCGCGTCCACACCGGGCCGGAGGGCACCGCCGTCCGGGTCTTCATGCGCCGCTGATCCCGCCGGCCGCGGCGGGCCGGCGCCGAGCGGACCGATCAGGACCGGCGCCACCGGACGCGGCCCCGGGGCTTGAACACCGACAGGGCGGTGGCGGTGAGCACCATGACGAACTGCCCCGACACGACGGCCACCTGTTCCCAGCCCCGGCCGGACGGCCGCGCCCCGCCCCGGGTGGCGTCCGCCATGGCCTCCGGCTGGAACAGCAGCGCCCCGAAGAGGATCACGCCGATCAGCAGCACCAGCTTGGCCAGCACCCAGTAGTGCCGGGCCAGGCCCCACGGGCTGCCGAGGCCGAGCGCGATCCCGCTCGCCAGCGCGGTCAGCGCGAGCGGGATCCCGCCCGCGACGACCAGCACCCACATGAGGCGGTAGGCGGCGTGGGCCAGGGCGCCGTCGGCGGTGAGCGTCGCGGTGAGGTTGAGCACCAGCTGGCCCCACACCTCGCCGAGCAGTGCGACGGAGGCCGCGATGTGCACGAGGGCGAGCGTCTTGCGGACCGGCGGCCGCGGCCGCCACCGCCGCCCCGCGGCGGGCGCGGACTGCTGCTGAACGGGCATCTTCCTGTTTCCGACCTCGCTCGTTCGTTTCCGGCCCCCGATCATGGCGGCGGAACGGCGGCCGGTCGTCCGGCGGGCGGAGGCTTCCGTCCTGCCACCGCGGGCGCAGCCCGGGCCCCCTGACCTGCTCCCCCGGTGGTAGGCGCTCCGGCGATGCCGAGTCTTGACCGTGCCATCACGTGTAGGGGAAGGGGCGCGGGAATCATCTGAGCGCCCGTCCGTCCCGACCCATGTGGGGAACGATGCGAATTCTGGCCCGCACGCACCAGCTGCCCGTCCGGTTGATCGTGGGCGCGTTCGTCCTGAACTCCGGGCTGTCCAAACTGCGCGGCGGGGACGAGGTGGCCGCGGGCACGCACGGCCTCGCCTCCTCCGCCTACCCGTTCCTCGGGGCGCAGGACGCCGGCCGGTTCACCCGGCGGGTGGGCACGGCCGAGGTGACGCTCGGCACCGCGCTCCTGACGCCCGTCGTCCCGTCCCTGCTCGCGGGCGCCGCGCTGGCGGCGTTCGGCTGCGGGCTCGTCGGCCTCTACCTGCGGGCGCCCGGGATGCGCCAGGAGGGGAGCCTCCAGCCGACACAGCAGGGCATGGCGCTCCTCAAGGACACCTGGCTCGTCGGCGCCGGGGCGTCGCTCGCGCTGGAGGAGCTCGGACGCTCACGGGCCCGCCGGCGCGCGATTCCCGCCCAGGTCATCCCGGATTGACCGGTTCACCCTGACTCAGCCTGAAATTTCTTGACGGCGGGGGCCCCGCTCGGGAGGATCGGCGCGTCCCGAGGAGGCCCTGCCATGACGTCGCAACCCCACCCGCCCCCCACGGTCCGCGTGGCCGGGGCCACCGATGCGGCGGGAATCTCCGCTCTGCTCGGGCGGGCGTTCGACGACGACCCGCTCTGGCGGTGGATCGTCCCCGACGACGCCACCCGCGTACGGCGCCTCGCCGGGCTGTTCGACCTGTCCCTGCGGGTCCTCCACCTGTCGCACGGCGGCAGCGAGGCGGCCGGGCGGGGCACGGCCGTCGAGGCGGCGGCGCTGTGGGACCCGCCGGGGCACTGGCGCGTCCCGATGTGGCAGCAGCTGCGCCAGCTCGTGCCGCTCTTCGGCGTCCTCGGCCGGCGCGTCCCCGCCACCCTGCGCACGCTCGGCGAGATCGAGGAGCACCACCCCCGGGAGCCGCACTGGTACCTCGCGGTGCTCGGCACGGACCCCGTGGCCCAGGGGAACGGCCTCGGCGGCGCGCTGCTGCGGTCACGGCTGGAGCGTTGCGACGCCGACGGCCTCCCCGCGTACCTGGAGTCGTCCAAGGAGCGGAACGTTCCGTACTACGAGCGGTTCGGGTTCCGGGTCACGCGTGAGCTCGCGCTGTCCGGCCGCGGTTGCCCGCCGATATGGCTCATGTGGCGCGAACCGGGCACCTGGGGCTGATCCGACAGCCGCCGCGCGTCCCCGGTTAAGCCTCAGTCATGACCGGAAACGGCCACCCTCCGCAAGGGGTTCCCGTCCCCGCATGGAGCGTGCGACGGCCCGCTTCTCCGCCGCGTTGCTGCTGCCGTCGTCCCCGGCTCCGGATCACGGTGGACACCGCCAAACACCGTTGGCCCCATGCGGCCACGTCTGGGGCGGTTTTCGGTCCGCCCTCCGCGCCGGGCCCGTCACGCCCCCGCCGGGGCGGCTTACCGTCGGAGGCGAGTCCCCCGTCCGGCTCTCGTCCGGCGAAGGAGAAAGGTGGGCCGCGCCATGACCGAACGCCGCTTCCCCTGGCCGGGCCTCACCGCCCCCGAGGAGGGACCGCGCCCGAGAACCGGAACGGTGACGCCGGAATGCGGCGCGCGGCCGGCGGCGAGGACACGGTGACGGGCATCCCGGCCCTGAGCGCCCGGCCCGCCGCGCAGTGGCGCGGCACCGGACGGGCCGGGGTGACGGAGGACGCGACGGCGGCGGGCGGCTGCGCGCGCGAACGACTCGTCCTGGACCGGCCGGGCATCGCGCGAGTCCACGACTACCTGCTCGGCGGCAAGGACAACTACGCCGCCGACCGCGCTCTCGCGCGCCGCGTCCTGCAGATCCTGCCGCAGGCGGCGGAGTCGGCGCGGGCCTCCCGCGCCTTCCTAGGCCGCGCGGTCCGGGCGCTCACCGCGCGCGGCGTCCGCCAGTTCGTCGACCTCGGCTGCGGTCTCCCCGCCGCCGTCAACCTGCACCAGATCGCCGCCCGGCACGCCGCCGCGCGGGTGGTGTACGTCGACGACGACCCGCTCGTCATCGCGCACGCCCGCGCGCTCCTGATCCGCGACGGCGACATCGCCGCGCTCAAGGCCGACATCCGCGACCCGGAGCGCGTGCTCGCCAGCCCCGAGATGCGCCGCCTGATCGACCCGCGCGAGCCGGTGGCGCTGGTGTTCTGCTCCGTGCTGCATTTCCTGGACGACCCGTCCGGCCCGGTGACGGCGCTGACCGAGGCCGCCCCGCCGGGCAGCGCGGTGGTCGTCTCGCACGCGACCGCCGACTTCACGCCCGCGGTCACGGAGGCGGCCCTCCACTACGGCGAGGCGATCGGCGTGCCGCTGCTGCCCCGTCCCGCGGCCGAGGTCGGACGGCTGCTCGGCGGCTTCACGCCGCTCGGCCCCGGCGTCGTCCCGGTGGAACGGTGGCGCCCGGACGCGCCGCCTCGCGCGGCGAGCCCGCTCCCGCCGTACCCGCCGGTGATGTACGGCGCCGTCGGCGTCCTGGGCTCGTCCTAACTGCAAGCCCGGCCCACGGCGCTCGCCCAGGGCTCGCTCCGTGACCGGTCTCGTGCGAGCGCGAATCGCTTCGCTCGCGTGACGGCCGAGCATCACGTTGAGCCTGTGTGACGGCTTGGGGCGGGCCTAGATTTCGCTGGTCCCATCGCCGGCGTCCCGGCGGGCGGTCTTGCGCCTGCGGTGGGCGGCGACGCGTTCGCGGGAGGCGCAGGCGCCCGAGCAGAAGCGCCGGACGGCTCCCGTGCCCGTCCCGAGGAAGAGCCGCCCGCACCCGGACGCGGCGCACTCGCCCCAGGCGGGCCGGCCCGCCTCGCTGAAGACCTGGGCGAGGACGAGCGCGCTCGACGCGGTGAACCACTCGGCCCAGGACGCGTCGTCGCCGCGGTCCACGTGCAGGTGCCAGGCGTGCCCATCGTGCCGGGACAGCCGGGGGCGCGCCCCGCACTCGGCCAGCAGCGCGTTGACCGCGAGGGCCGCACGGTCCGGATCGGTCTCGGCCAGGACGCCGGCGAGGCGCACGGCGGCGGCCCGCAGCGCGGCGGCGTCGCCCTCGGTGAACGCCTCCGGCGCGACGTCCGCCGGGGACTCGCCGTGCCGCACGAGCATCCCCGCCAGCGCCCGCCGCGGCAGCTCCGGGTCGGCCCGGACGGCGTTGGCCAGTTCCACGAGCCGCTCGCCCGGCCTGAATCCCGCCTTCGAATCACCCATGCGCCCTCCCTCTCCGCATACTGTAACGTCTTTTCTCCATAAGCCGTTACAGAAGGGGTGACCATGCGCGGGGGTCTGCGGCTCTACCTCGTCATCGCGGTCCTGGCCCGGCTGGCCGAGGAGGGCATGGCGGTGGCCGTGGTGCTCCTGGCCGCCGAGCGCACCGGGTCGCCCGCCCAGGGGGCCTTCACGCTCACGGCGTGGATGGCCCCGCACGTGGTGTCCGCGCCGCTGGCGGGCGCCCTCGCCGCCCGGGCCCGGCGGCCCCGGCTCTTCTACGTCCCGGCCCTCGCCGGGTACGCCGCGTCCATAGCTGCGGTGGCGCTGCTGCTCGGCCGCGCCCCGGCGGCGGTCACCCTGGGCGCGGCGGCGCCGCCCTCGGCGAGGATCACGCCCGCCTCGACGGCCGCCCACCAGAGCCGGTCCAGCGCCGTGTCGTCGGCCACCTCGCCGAACCG
>NZ_CAACVB010000380.1 GCF_900659635.1 Actinomadura roseirufa
ACGGGGCGATCCGGCCGAACAAACCGGCCAGATCGATAAAGGCACTGGCTTTTAACACGCTGTTGAGTTCTCAAGAAACGGACACCCACCGCGCCGGACCCGCTCCCGCGAGCCCCGCTCCGGGGCAACCCTTCTAACTTACCGGAATCTTCTTCCCTGTCAACCTCACTCCGTGGAGTGGATCTTCAGGTTCGTCGCCCGCCCACCGCGCGCGCCATCGCAGGCAGCGAGAACCGCCTGTGAGGGTTCGATCAGTGGAGTCCCTAGGGCCGGCCACCTCGCGGCGTCCTGCATCCCTTCTCGGGCTGTCCTTCAAGCGTACCTCGGTCCGAAGCGAGCTTCGACCCGTTTTCCCCTGAAGGCTTCCCCTAGGGCCGTCCGCCTGTCGGCGTCCCGCATCCCTTGGGGCAGGAAGAACATTAGGGAGCCGTCGACGGTCCGTCAAATCAAGACCGCCCGCTCCACGCGGTGTTCCGGAAACCTCCTGGTCACCTGTCCTTCAGGGCGTTCGCGTCAGTGACGTGTCAGCCGGCTGTCAGCGGGGGGACGCCGGTGTGCGCGCTGTGTCAGCGCTCTCTCCGACAGTGGTCGGGACACGGCGGAATTCGTTGGGAAGGGTGCTCGATGGAGCATGTGATCGAGGCCGAGGGGCTTCGGAAGCGGTTCGGGGATACGCAGGCCCTGGACGGAGTGGATCTCACGGTCAGGCGCGGGACCGTGCTCGGCGTGCTGGGCCCGAACGGTGCGGGCAAGACGACCGCCGTCCGGATCCTGGCGACGCTGCTCAAGCCGGACGCCGGAGAGGCCCGGGTGTGCGGGTACGACGTCCGCAAGGACGCGGTGCGCGTCCGCGCGAAGATCGGGCTCACCGGTCAGTACGCCTCGGTGGACGAGGAGCTGACCGGCATGGAGAACCTGGTGATGATCGCGCGGCTGCTGGACTTCGGGCGGGCCGACGCGAAGGCCAGGGCGCGCCGGCTGCTGGACCGGTTCCGGTTGACGGAGGCCGGTTCACGGGCCGCGAAGACGTACTCGGGCGGGATGCGGCGGCGGCTGGACCTCGCCGCGAGCCTGATCAACCAGCCGGAGGTCATCTACCTGGACGAGCCGACCACCGGCCTCGACCCGCGGGCCCGCAACGAGGTGTGGGACACGGTGCGCGATGTCGTGAGCGAGGGCGCGACGGTCCTGCTGACGACCCAGTACCTGGAAGAGGCGGACGCCCTCGCCGACCGGATCGCGGTGTTCGACCACGGGCGGGTGATCGCGGCGGGCACGTCCGGCGAGCTGAAGTCGCGGATCGGCCGGCAGACCCTGGCGGTGCGGGCGATGGAGCCCTACCGCACGGCGCAGCTCACCGCGATCGTGGCGGAGCTGACCGGGGCGCACCCCGATGTTCAGGAGCCGACCGGGCTGGTGACGGCGCCGGTATCGGACCCGGCGGTGCTGTCGGCCCTGGTCCGGCGGCTGGACGAGGCGTCCATCGTGGCGGCCGAGCTGGCGCTGCGGATGCCGAGCCTGGACGAGGTCTTCCTCACCCTCACCGGTCATCTCGCGGAGGCGCCCGCGGCCGGTCTGATCTCCGAAGGGAGCGTGGCATGACCACGATGAGCGTGGAGCGGGCGTTGTCCGCCGGGGAGCCGCCCGCGCGGATCAGCCCGCGCCGGACGCTGCGCCACGGGCTGACGCTGGCCTGGCGCAACATCTCGCAGCTGAAGCACTCGCCGGAGAAGCTGCTGGACACGACCTTGATGCCGATCGTGTTCCTGCTGTTGTTCCTGTACGTGTTCGGCGGCGCCGTGGAGGGGAGCACGCACTCCTACCTGCAGAAGCTGCTGCCCGGTCTGGTCGCGCAGATGGCGATGTTCGCGACGATGGGTCTCGGGACGGCGCTGAACGAGGACATCCACAAGGGGGTGTTCGACCGGTTCCGCAGCCTGCCGATCGCGCGGTCGGCGCCGCTGATCGGGACGGTGCTGGGCGACACGGTCCGGTTCGTGATCGTGATGACGGTGCTGGTGGGCTTCGGGTCCCTGCTGGGGTTCCGGTTCCACACCGACCCGCTGTCGGTCCTGGGGGCGTTCGCGCTGGCGTACGTGTTCTACCTGGCGGTCTGCTGGATCTCGGTGCTGGTGGGGTTGATCGCCCCGTCGCCGGAGACGGTGCAGGGGCTGGCGTTCATCTGGGTGATGCCGCTGACCTTCGGCAGCAGCATCCTCGTCCCGAACACCTCCACGATGCCCGGTTGGCTGGAGGCGTGGACGAAGGTGAACCCGGTCTCCCACCTGGCGGAGGCGGTCCGGGCGCTCACGGTCGGCGGCTCGGTGGGGAACCACGTCTGGTACACGCTCGGGTGGGCGGCCGCGATCGTCGTCGTCACGTTCCCGATCGCCATGCGGATGTACTCGCGCCGGGCGTGAGCACGGTGTCGGTAACACGGGAAGCCGTGACGTACTCCGGCCTGGCGGCACAGCGCCGGGCCGGAGTGCCGCGTTTCGGGAGCCGTGCAGCGAAGGTCCACGACTCCCTTTGATGGACGAGTGATCGGCGGCGACGCAGGCCGCCGGCTCGCGCGCCATGGCGAGCGTGCCGGCGACGAGAGCCGCGTCGCGAAAGGAGTGGCCGGTTCCGGCCCCGATCAGTCGCGTCCCGTTCCTCCCCAGAGCACGCCCAGGCCGTCCGGTGTGCAAAGCGCGCGCGGGACGGCCCCTCAGGGCGAGCGCCGATTCCCCTTCGGGCGCTAGGGAGAACCGAGGCCGAGCGCCGTTCCACTCCCGGAGACCGGACCCGGCTCAGGAGGAGCGGACGAGTTCGGTGGCCTTGGCGAGGACGACATCGCGGTCAAGGGCGCGCCCCCTGTCGTAGGCGGCGGCGAACCCTTCCTCGCCCAGAGCGTGAGTGGCGCTCCGGACGGTGCGTCCGACCTCGTAGGAGCCCCTGTCGCGGAAGCCGCGAAGCCCGTGGGCGGCACCGAGGAGCTCGGCCGCGCGCCCGTGCTCGCCACGGGCCGCGTTGAGGGCCGCGACCCCGTCGACCAGCGTGGCCAGGGTGAGGAAGCTGTTGATGGTGTCCGTGCCGGCGCCGTCCAGAGCGCGGGTGTGCCAGTCGGCGGCGGCCTCAAGATCGCCCTCCTCCTCGGCCAGGCAACCGAGGCGGCTGTACGTCTTGCGGTACACCTGCGTGAAGTCGGGACGGTGTCGCCGTGGCTCCACCCACTCGCACGCACGGTCGATGTGGGGACGCGCACCCTCCCGATCGCCTTCTTGGAGGGACAGCTCGCACAGCTGCAGGGCGGCGGCCGCCGCGTCCGAGAACTCACCGATGCGCTCCGCGTGCGCCAGCGCACGCTCCAAGTCCTGGCGCGCGCGTGTGAGGTCGCCCATCTGAGCCCGAGCGCGCGCGAGGTGAAGGAGCATCACGGAGCCCTGCTCAGGGCTGACCCCTTGGGTGGCGTAGCCGTACGCTTCCTCGCCCAGGCGCACGGCCTCGGCGGGCTCGCCGCGGGCCAGGGACACCTCCGCGAGCCCGCCGAGGCTGATGATCAGCCCGAAGCGGTCGCCGAGCTCACTGAAACCCGCGTGCCCCACGGTCAGCTCCATCGCCGCCTCGTCGATCTTCCCGGAGCCGAACCCGATGAAGCCGAGGACGGTACGGCACATGGCGCGCACCCACGGATCCTCGTGGTCGATGACGGCCATGACCTCGCGCCGGGCGCCCTCTATGTCGTTGCGGAACAACCTGACGGCGGGCCTGATGAGGACGGCGATGGGGTGCCGCGGGGAGGGAGGGACGGTCGCCACCACGCGGTCGAGCAAGGTGCGCATCGACTCGGTGGTGGGCCCCTGCTCCGAGGACATCTCGGTGACGAGGTCCGCCGTGATGACGCAGATCGAGTACTGCTCGGCCAGCTCCGGCGGTACCGTCCCGCCGGAATCGGCGATGTCGCGGACGGCGACCGCGTGGCCGCCCGCCTCCATCTCCAGGTCCTTCATGACCCAGTACCAGGTCAGCGACGCGACGAGCCGCAGGCCCGTCGCCAGGTCACGGCTGTCGGCGACGAAGCGGAAGACCGCGGCGAAGTTTCCGCGCTCGGCGCCGAGCCGGTCGGCCCAGCGCAACTGGTCGCCGCGGCGCAGCTCCGGCTCGGCGCGCTCGGCGAGCCGGACGCAGTACGCGGCGTGCTCGGCGCGGACGCGATGGGTCTCGCCCGCCTCCTCCAGCCGCTCCTCCGCGTACACGCGCACGGTCTCCAGCAGCCGGTAGCGGACCTCGGCGTCGCCGTCCGCCATCACCAGCGACTTCTCGACCAGCGCGGCGATCACGTCCATGACGTCGGAGGGGTCCGGCGCGCCCGGCGCGGGCAGCCCGCAGACCTGGACGGCGGCCTCCGGCGCGGCGCCGCCCCCGAACACCGACAGCCGGCGCAGGACGGTGCGCTCCGCGCCGTCCAGCAGGTCCCAGCTCCAGTCGATGACGGCGCGGAGCGTGCGGTGCCGGGGCAGGGCCGTGCGGCTGCCCGCGGTGAGCAGCCGGAACCGGTCGCCGAGGCGCGCCGCGACCTGCCCGGGGGTGAGGGAGCGCAGCCGCGCCGCGGCCAGCTCGATGGCGAGCGGGATGCCGTCCAGCGCCCGGCAGATGCCGACGACGTCGTCGACGGTGCCCGCGTCCACGGCGAAGCCGGGGCGCACCGCCGCCGCGCGGTCGGCGAACAGCCGCACCGCCGCGTACCGCAGCGCCTCCGGCGGCTCGGCGGGCTCCCCTTCGGGCGGCAGCGGCAGCGACGGGACGGGGCACAGCGACTCCCCGGTGATGCCGAGCGGCTCGCGGCTGGTGGCGAGCACCCGGACGCCCGGGGCCTGGCCCAGGACGTCGTCGACGAGTCCGGCGACCGCGTCGATGACGTGCTCGCAGTTGTCCAGCACGAGGACCATCCGCTTGCCGGCCAGGAAGTCGATCAGGCGGTCGAGCGGCCGGACGGCGGAGCGGGTCTCGGTGTGACGCACGACCTCGGGCACGTTCAGCGCCACCAGGACGGCCGTCGTGACCTCGCCGGGGTCGCCGACGGACGCCAGCGGGACGAACCACACGCCGTCCGGCATCTCCTCGACGAGGGCTCCCGCGCTCTCGCCCGCCAGCCGGGTCTTGCCCGCGCCGCCCGGACCGGTGAGCGTGACCAGCCGCGTCTCGCGCAGGAGCTTGCCGACCCGCCGCGACTCCTCCTCCCGGCCGACGAAGCTGGTCAGCTGCGCGGGCAGGTTCGTCCGCGCGGGACGCGCCGTGGGGACGGCGGGAGCCACGGCGGGCGCGGGGGCCGTGGGAGCCGTGAGGGCGCCGTCGCCGGGCACGCCCGGCACGTCCTCGCGGCGCAGGATGGCCAGGTGCACGGCGGCCAGCTCCGGTGAGGGGTCCACGCCGAGCCGGTCGGCGAGCGCCCGGCGGGTCTCCTCGAACACCTCCAGGGCCTGGGCCTGCCGTCCCGCCGCGTACAACGCGAGCATGAGGTGGCCGCGCAGCCGCTCGCGCAGCGGATGCGCGGTGGCGAGCGGCTCCAGCTCCGCGGCGGACGGCACCGGGCGTCCGGCGGCCAGCTCGGCGTCCACCCGGTCCTCGACGGCGGCGACGCGCAGCTCGCCGAGCCGCGCGACCGCGCCGGAGGCGAAGTCGAGATCGGAAGAGCGTCGTGTAGGGAAAGAGTGTAGATCTCGGTGGTCGCCGTATCATTAAAAAAAAAAAAA
>NZ_CAACVB010000381.1 GCF_900659635.1 Actinomadura roseirufa
TGGTCGACTCCGCATCTACCGGGAGCTTCACTACTTGGCGATCACAACCGGCGAACCGCAGCCAGCTCGTGACCAGCCTTCCCAGGATGGAAACGGCTCAGTGTGAAGGTGACCTTGCCGGCGTCAGCTTTGGCCGGTCGTCGGCGGGGACCGCACCGGGGAGCGGATCGGCGGGATGGCCATGAACGTGGCTTGAACGCCTCGATGTCGGCGATGTTGGCCGCCGAGACACCGGCGACCAGCGGCAGGGCCTCTGCATCGGACAGGACGTGGAATCGGCGCGATCGACCGGATTGAGGCAGGTCAACGTGCAGTGAACACCGGCCGCTCGTCCAGCGAGGCCGTCTCACCATCTTGCGGCCTCGGCGAGAACCTTGGGATCAAAGGCTCGGTAGCCTCCCACACCTCATCGCGGACCAGTCCGACATCATCACGGCCGATCACCGATAAACCACGTTGGACACACCCTAAAAACCTCTCTTAATTTCAAGCCAGGAACGAATCTCGCTTTCGATCTCTTTATTTTCAACACGAGAACAGACCCACGGGAAAGCCGAGAGAATCAGTTCGACATCTTGCAATCTCGAAAACGCCACCTCATCCGCCAGTGTCACTTCACCGCAAACAGGGGCATAGAATTCCTCGTCGGCGTTGAGGTACTCGGCCCTCCGAGTCTCCAATTCTGCGATCGCACGTTCACGCGTGAGGGGAATCTGCTGCAGTGCCCACTCGGCAGAACCATCCGGTGTAAGGATTTGCGGAAGTCCGGAAACCGGGGGCTCGACCCGCAGGGCAAGCGCTGCGATTCTGAGCATCCAGTAGGCGCCGATCGCAGCCCTAACGCCCCCAAGCTTGACGGCCAGCAGGATGCTCTCTGCGGCGAGATTGAGGTCCTCTGCGCGCCGGTCCGCGGTCACTTCTCGGAAGGGAGTGGCGCTGATTTCCAAGGACTCGAAGATCGATAGCCACCACTGCGGCGAGGTCCCGTCAGGGAAGCGGCGGGATACCCAGTCGGCAAGTTGGCCTTCAACGACGCCTCGCATTTCACGAAGGTCCGAATCTATCGTCATTTATGGCGCCCTCCCCCCATAGTCTCGAATTATTGCGCGCGGAATCCTGATGCCAGCTTGACCGAAGGCATTTATCCCTTGTCTGATGAACGAACCGGCACATTGGGCGCAGGGCGGCGTGTAGTGACCCGTAAGGTTATCGAACGATGTCACTCTGCCACCGCTTTCGATCGCGATCTGCCCAGCACCGACCACCGGAGATCCACCGCTGGCTATCGTGTGGTGAATGCCAGGCAAGTCGCGCACGATGTTCAGGTTGCCTCCCTCCCCAACCGTCCAGAGATACCTGCCGCCATCTGCGACCGCCTGCGGGAACTCGGGGGGGCGGTCGCGGAGGTCGATATGACTGCATACACCACGCGGACTATTCGGTGGCGGCCGCAGGGCTGATGACCGCATCCGCCACCGACGACCACAAGCCCTTGTTTCTTCGACACCCCACGAGCGAATTCTTTGATCGGCCGCGGAGACCCGACACCCCAGGAATCCAAATCCTCAAAGAACTCAAAACGACCAAGGATTGGCCCGCACGGACCAACCCGCGCCGTCTCGTCGATTGACTTCCCGATTCCTTGCAAGAATCGCCTCAACTGCGCTGCAGTGGGGGTCGATACGTGACTCCAGCAGGCGAGCCAAGACACCGCAGGCGGCGACTCTTCCGCCCTGACACACACCCACTTCCTCGTGACGCTCTCCTCATCACCTCGAAGAATGTACGCCCTGAAATCAGCGGGACACCGAGTTTGACTGCCCAACTCGGCCGGGCGGACTACCGGAGTGGTCCACTGTCCGCTTATCTAATACAGGACAGCGCGCCTCCATTCCTCTTCGAACTCCACCGCAGCGATCTCCTCGGCCTCAAATTCCTCTTGGTAGGAGATTTCTTCCAGGGGAGGAAATGGAACCTCGGATAGCCCTGCAGTGTCGGTCTCGTAAGCTTCGTCCGCCCACGCCGAGCGACCATCACGATATATCTGCACTTTTCGCGTCTCGTACCCATCCGTACCGAGCTCACTGAAGTAGACGACTGGGTCATCGTCATTCTCGTGATGCCATGTAACCTTGACGTATCTCATTAGTTCATCCCTGAGTTCAGGATGCGCCCCACCAGGTCAAGCGGACCATCATTGGGGATCACAAAGACCCCTGGCCGACCCTGCACCACGTTGAGCCCCCTCACATCGATCTCGATAAAGTGCGTGAACTTCCGCCCCGCCCACGGTACCCGAAGGAACGCCGCTGACAGCTGACCAAGGCTCTTTGTTCCGGGCGCAATATCAGTCAGGTACCAGCCATCTCCATATCGCGCATCCTTCGGGTTCACGGCCCTCAGCGAGGGGAGGAGTTTTTGGCTCGAAGTGATTCCATCATGCCCCGCTTCATTCGTGTAATGGTAGAGCTTGTCGGGAATCTCGCCCTCACCGCAGTTATGGACGAGTACCGGGGTGTTATGGGCGAGCACGTAGAAGGTGTGGGTGGTGGCGATGGTGAGGTCGTGGACGCGGGGGTGGGTCGGGGTTTTGTGGGTGGTGAGGACCTTGGCGGGGGTACCGGTCGGGGTGCGTAGTTTCGTGCCTGGTTTGAGGTTGTCTGCTCTCGTCCAGGTGTGGTGGGCCGGGTCCCAGAAGGGGTGGTGTTCTGTGGCGAAGATGACGCCGGGCTTGCCGTGCTCGCCGGTGATGGTGATCTGGTAGAGGCCGGTGTAGTTCGTGCCGCCGTAGGCGCCGACGACATCTTTGGCCTCGGTCTTGCCGGTCTTGGGGTCGGTGGAGGTGACCTTGTCTCCGACCTTGACCTTCTCGATGAGCTTGGCCGTGCCGTTCGCGAGCAGGACCAATGTGCCCGGCGGGAAACTGTTGATGGAGCAGCGGCGGCTTCGCTGAGGGCGGCGGCCAGGGGACGGCCGGCGGCCGTGCCCATGGTTTTGCCTAGAAGGCCACTTGCGCCTCTGCCCACGCCCCAGCCTGCCGCTGCGCCGACGCCGCCTATTACGGCTTCCTTGAGCATGGTGCCGGGAGCCCATTTGTCGGGGCTTGTTGGAGACGGCGTTTCCTGCGAGGTTGCCTGCCACTCCCCCGGCGACCGCGCAGCCGACCGAGCCTGGGCCGAAGGTCACGCCCTCACAGACGCCTGTGACCGCGATGGCGACGGTGACGATAATGCTCTGCAGCCGAGGTCAAATCGATCGCAATGGCGGGGGCCGCCACCTCCAGTGCCTCCTCCGCCCCTTACCGCCACCGCCATCGGGGGCGCGTTTGGGGACTCCAGGGGTCCGGGCGGGGGGGCCGGCCGTTGGGTGGGATGGGGGTGCCTCGTTGGTGAGGCGGGGGCAGGTGGAGGGTGGGGTGAGCGTGCGGGCTCGGGCCGGTCGGCCGGGGCTCTTCTCGGCTGGGCGGGGTCCATTGCTATTTAGGGTGATATTCCTGTTGCGTCGTTTCCGTCGCGGAAACGCGGGGCGGTTCAATAACTCCATACCTTGATCAGAGTTTTTCTGGTGCCGGACCGGCGAATCTCACAGTGGTGACCACTGAACCACCCTGGAGCGCCGAGGATCACGATCGCGCGCTGGACGGGCTCGCGGCGCGGGAGAACTTCCCGGTCGCGTCGCGGCTGCTGCCCGCGCGGCTCCGGGCCGATCTGCGGGCGGTCTACGGGTTCGCGCGGCTGGTCGACGACATCGGCGACGAGGCGCCGCGGGCGCTGCGGACGGGGCTGCTCGACACGGTGGACGGCGACCTGGACCTCCTTTACGAGGGTGAGACGCCGAAGCTGCCGCAGATCCAGCGGCTCGCCGGGACCGTGCGGGCGAGGGGGATCCCGGAGGAGCCCTTCCGGCGGCTCGTCCAGGCGAACCGTCAAGACCAGGTGGTGCACCGGTACGAGACGTTCCAGGACCTGGTCGAGTACTGCCGTCTGTCGGCGGACCCCGTGGGACGGATCGTCCTGTACGTGTTCGAGGCCGCGGCGCCGCGGCTGCTGGAGCCGTCCGACCGGGTGTGCACCGCGCTGCAGATCATCGAGCACTGCCAGGACGCGGGCCAGGACTTCCGGAAGGGGCGGATCTACCTGCCCGCCGAGGACCTGCGGCGGTTCGGCTGCGCGCCGGACGACCTGTCCCGGGCCGTGACGCCGACGCGGCTGCGGGGGGTGCTGGCGTTGGAGGCCGGGCGGGCGCGGAACCTGCTGGACCAGGGGGCGGCGCCGCTGCTGGCGGAGCTGCGCGGATGGGCGCGGGTCGCCGTGGCGGGCTACGTGGCCGGGGGGCGCGCGGCGCTGGCGGCGCTCGCGCACGGCCGTTACGACGTGCTCGCGGGCGCGCCGCGCCCGCGCCGGACGGCGCTGCCGCTCCGGTGGGCACGCGCTCTTGGAGGGGGCTGAGCGATGACGGTTTCGGAGACGTGCCGGCAATCCGCGAGGGTTTCCGAGGCTTACCAGCACTGTGAGCGGGTGGTCCGGGAGGAGGCCCGCAACTTCGCCTACGGGATCCGGCTGATGCCCGCGCCGAAGCGGCGCGCGATGAGCGCCATCTACGCGTTCGCGCGCGGGATCGACGACATCGGGGACGGTCCGGAGCCGGCGTGCGTGCGGCTCGACCTGCTGGACCGGTCGCGGGGGCGGCTGGAGACCGTCCAGGACGTGCTGTGCCGGCGGGCCGACGCGCGGGCGCTGGAGGGCCACCCGGTGTTGACGGCGCTGGCGGACTCGGCGGGCCGGTACCCGATCCCGCTGGAGGCGTTCGGCGAGCTGATCGACGGGTGCGAGAGCGATGTGCGGGGCGCCGAGTACGGGACGTTCGACGACCTGCTGCGGTACTGCCAGCAGGTCGCGGGGACGGTGGGACGGCTGTCGCTCGGCGTGTTCGGCTATGACGGGCGGCAGCGGGCGGAGGGCCTCGCCGACTCGCTCGGCGTCGCGTTCCAGCTGACGAACATCCTGCGGGACGTCCGGGAGGACCGGCTGGCGGGCCGGATCTATCTGCCCGCCGAGGATCTGGCCCGGTTCGGCTGCACGCTGGAACAGGACGAGACGGGTGAGTTCGTCGATCCGCCGTGGCGACTGCATGACCTCATCGGGTTCCAGGCGGAGCGCGCGCGGGCCTGGTACGCGGAGGGGTTGCGGCTGCTCCCCCTGCTGGATCGGCGCAGTGCGGCGTGCACGGCGGCTATGGCGGGCATCTACCGGCGGCTGCTGGAGCGGATCGCCGAGCGTCCGTCGATCGCGTTGAACTCCCGCATCTCGCTGCCGACGTGGCAGAAGGCCGTGGTGGCGGCGCGCGCGCTGACGGGAGTGGAGCGTTGAGCGTCGTCATCGTCGGCGGTGGCCTGGCCGGAATCAGCGCGGCGATCGCGCTGCAGGAGTCGGGCGTGCAGGTCACGCTCGTGGAGGCGCGTCCCTGGCTCGGGGGCGCCACCCATTCGTTCAGGCGGGGCGAGCTGACCGTGGACAACGGGCAGCATGTGTCCCTGCGCTGCTGCACCGCGTACACGGGGCTGCTGCGGCGGCTCCGGACCGACCACCTGCTGGACGTCCAGGGCCGGTTCGACGTGCCGGTCCTGCGGCCGGGCGCGGCCCCGGCGCGGCTGCGCAGGGCGCCGCTGCCGAGCCCGCTGCACCTGCTGCCCGCGCTGGCCCGGTACGCGCCGCTGTCGCCGGGCGACCG
>NZ_CAACVB010000382.1 GCF_900659635.1 Actinomadura roseirufa
CGGCGCGAACCCGCCCCGGCTCAGCCGCGCGCGCTCGGCGCCGGTGAGCCGCCCGGCCATGCCGCCGCCCTCCCACAGGCCCCAGGCCACCGAGAGGCCGGGGAGCCCGAGGGCGCGGCGGCGCGCGGCGAGCGCGTCGCAGTAGGCGTTGGCGGCGGCGTAGTTCGCCTGGCCCGCGCTGCCGATCGTCCCGGCGGCGGAGGAGAAGACGACGAACATGCCGAGGGGGAGGTCCCGGGTGGCCTCGTGCAGGTGGTGGGCGGCCGCCGCCTTGGTCCGCCACACCCGTTCCAGCCGCTCCGGGTCCTGCGCGGTGACCATCGCGTCGTCGACGATCCCGGCGGCGTGGATCACGCCGGTGAGAGGGTGCTCGGGATCGATGCCCTTCACCAGTTCGGCGACCGCGCCGGGATCCGTCACGTCCGCCGCCACGACCTCGGCCCGGCCGCCCAGCTCCGCCAGCCTGGCGACCAGTTCGGCCGCTTCCGGAGCGTCGGGCCCCCGGCGGCTGACCAGCGTCAGGTGCCGTGCCTGACCCGTGCGGACGAGATGCTCGGCCACCAAGGCACCCAGAGCACCGGTACCGCCGGTGATCAGAACCGTGCCAGCCGGATCGACCGGGGGCGGGACGTCCAGGACGAGCTTGCCGGTGTGACGGGCCTGACTCATGAACCGCAACGCCTCCCGCGCCCGGCCCAGCGGCCACGCCCGTATCGGAGCCGGACGCAGCGTCCCCGCCGCGAACAGCTCCGCCATGGAGGCCAGCATCGTGCCCACCAGGTCCGGTCCCGCGTCGGTGACGAGGTCGAAGGCGGTGTAGGAGACGCGCTCGTACTGCCCGGGGTCGCGGATGTCGGTCTTGCCCATCTCGACGAACCGTCCGCCGTCCTTCAGCAGCCGCAGCGACGCGTCGGTGAACTCACCCGCCAGGCTGTTGAGGACCACGTCCACGCCCCGCCCACCGGTGGCCTCGCGGAACTTCCCCTCGAAGTCCAGGTCGCGGGACGACGCGCGATGCGCCTCATCGACGCCCATCTCCTCCAGGACGGCGTGCTTGCCGGGACTGGCCGTCGCGAACACCTCGGCGCCCAGATGACGGGCTATCTGCACCGCCGCCATGCCCACGCCGCCGGTGCCCGCGTGGATGAGGACCGTCTCCCCCGCGCGCAGCCCGGCCAGCTCCACCAGCGCGTACCAGGCCGTCAGGAACACCACCGGAACCGCCGCGCCCTCGCGGAAGCCCCAGCCCTCCGGCAGGCCCACGACCATCCGCGCGTCCGCCACCGCCACCGGGCCGAACGCGCCCTCGAACAGCCCCAGGACGCGGTCGCCGGCCGACACCGACGTCACCCCGGCGCCGACCTCCGTCACCACGCCCGCGCCCTCGCTGCCGCGGAACACGCCGCCGCCCGGGTACATCCCGAGCGCGATCAGCACGTCGCGGAAGTTGATCCCGGCGGCGCGCACCGCGACGCGGACCTCGCCCGGAGCGAGCGGCTCCAGTGCCCGCGGGCACGGCTCGGCGGTGACGCCCTCCACCGTGCCGCCGCGTCCGGCGCCGAGCCGCCAGGCCGGTTCCCCGGCCGGGGGCGCCAGTTCCGCCGCCGCGCCGGCGTGGGCGAGGCGCGGCACGAGCAGGCGGCCGTCCCGCAGGGCCGCCTGCGGCTCGTCCAGGTCCAGGGCCCGCCGCACCGCGTCCGCGACATCGGCGGCGGTGTCGTCGGCATCAAGGAGGAGGAACCGGCCGGGGTTCTCCGACTGCGCGCTGCGCACCAGACCCCACACCCCCGCACCCGCGAGATCCGGATCGTCCGCCGACACCGCGCCGCGCGTCAGCAGCACCAGGCGCGCATCCGACAGGGCGGGCTCGGACAGCCATTTCCGAACCAGGGCCAGGACGTCCCGGACGACCTCCAGACCGTCCCCCGGCGGCACCGCGGTCAGCACCACCGACGGCACCTCACCGGCGGATACCAGGGCGGCCGGATCGGCGTGCACGGGAAGACCCGGCACGTCCGTCTCGGTGCCCAGTACGACCCAGCCGTCCGGGGGGCCGGGGATCGGGGGCACGGTCGGCAGCGGCGTCCAGTCCACGGTGTACAGGCCGCGTTCCCCGTGCCGTCCCGCCGCCCGCAGCTGCTCGGCGGAGGCCCGGCGCATGACCAGCGAGCCGACGCTGAGCACGGGCGCGCCGGACGGGTCGGTCACCGTCACCTCCAGGCCCGCGTCGTCCGGCCGCTCGGACGGGAGCGGGGAGAGCCGCACGCGGACGGACGTGGCCCCGCTCGCCCGCAGGGAGATCCCGTTCCACGCGAACGGGAGCCAGAGCCGTTCCTCGCCCGGCGCGCCGTCGAACCTGCCGGTGAGGAACACCGGGTGCAGCGCGGCGTCCAGCAGGGCCGGGTGGATCCCGAAGCCGTCCGGGTCTCCGGCGGCCTCGGGGAGGACGACCTCGGCGAGCAGGTCGTCCCCGCTGCGCCACACCGCCCGGAGGCCGCGGAACGCGGGGCCGTAGTCGTAGCCCCCGGCGGCGGCCCGCTCGTAGAACCCGGTGACGTCCACCGGTTCGGCGCCCGGCGGCGGCCACGCCCCGGACGGGCCGTCCCCGGCGGGGGCCGTGGGCCCGGGGGACAGCAGGCCCTCGGCGTGGCACACCCAGGCCACGCCGTCGTCCAGGTCGGGGCGGGAGTACACGTGCAGGTCGCGGCGGCCGTCCGCGGCGGCGGGGCCGACCACGACCTGGACGCGCAGGGCGCCCTCCTCCGGGAGCGTGAAGGGCGCCCGCAGCGCCAGTTCCTCCACGCCGCCGCAACCCGCGTCGTCGGCGGCGCGCAGGGTCCACTCGACGATGCCCGCGCCGGGCAGGAGGGCGGTGCCCGCGACGACGTGCTCGCCGAGCCAGGCCGCGTCCCGCCGCGACAGGCGGCCGGTCAGGACGCGGGCACCGCCGTCGGCGAGGTCCACGGCGGCGCCGAGCAGCGGGTGGCCGGCGGGGGTCAGGCCGAGGCCCGCGGCGTCCTCGGCCCTCGCCTCCGCGGACAGCCAGTAGCGGCTGCGCTGGAAGGCGTAGGTGGGAAGGTCCACGACGCGCGGGGCAGGGCCCCTGGAGAACCAGGGGTCCCAGTCGACGGGCAGGCCGGCGGTTCCGAGCGCGGCCAGGGCACGGGCCAGGGACGGGATCTCGGGGCGCTTCCGCGTCAGGGTGTGCAGGACGGGCGCCGGGTCGTCATGACCTTCGAGGGTGTGCTCCGCGGCGGCCGTGAGCACGGAGTCGGGCCCGACCTCAAGGAAGACGGCGGCTCCGGCGGCGGCGTGGGCCACGGCCGGGTGGAAGCGGACCGGCCGGCGGATGTGCTCGGCCCAGTAGGCGGGTGTCGTGATGTCGTCGCCCGCGGGCTCGCCGGTGAGGTTGCTGATCAGGGGAATGCGCGGTGGGTGGAAGGTCAGGCCGCTGATCGCCGTGGTGAAGTCGTCCAGGACCGGGTCCATCAGCGGGGAGTGGAAGGCGTGGCTGACCGGCAGGCGCCTGGTCCGGCGTCCACGTTCGGCCCATGCCGCCGCGATCCGCATGACGGTGTCGGTGTCGCCGGAGATGACGGTGTCGCCGGGTGAGTTCAGGGCCGCGATCGAGACGGCGGTGCCGTCGAGGTCCGCGGCCAGTTCCTCTTCGGTGGCCTGGACGGCGGCCATGGCGCCGCCGGGCGGGAGCGCGCCCATCAGGGTCGCGCGGGCCGCGACCAGGCGGCAGGCGTCGGAGAGGTCGAACACGCCCGCCAGGTGAGCGGCGGCGACCTCCCCGATCGAGTGGCCGATCACCACGTCGGGGCGCGCCCCCGACGACTCCAGCAGCCGCGCGAGCGCGATCTGCAGGGCGAACAGCCCGGCCTGGGCGTAGGTGGTGTGGTCGAGGAGGGTCTTGTCGTCACCGAACACGACGTCCTTGAGCGGACGTTCCAGGTGCGGGTCGAGCAGGGCGCACACCTCGTCGAACGCCTCGGCGTAGACCGGGAAGCGTTCGTACAGGCCCGCGCCCATGCCCAGCCGCTGGCTGCCCTGGCCGCTGAACAGGAAGACGAGCCCGCCCCGTCTCGCGGCCTCGGCCGGCCCGACCAGCCCGGGGTGGGCCTCACCGGCCGCGAGCGCCGCGAGTCCGGCGGCCAGTTCCTCGCGCGCCTCACCGACCACGGCGGCCCGGTGCCCGAACGCCGTGCGCGTCGTCAGCAGCGACCACGCGACGTCGACCGCGCGGGGGGCGGGCACGGCCGAGATCCGGTCGAGCAGCGCCGCCGCCTGGCCGCGCAGGGCCTCGGGGTCGCGCGCCGACAGGACCCACGGCAGGACGCCGGGCGCGTCGTCCCCCGGCTCCGGCTCGGCGAGGCCGGGGCCCTCCTCCAGGATCAGGTGGGCGTTGGTCCCGGAGATCCCGAACGAGGACACCGCGGCCCGGCGGGGACGGTCCGCCTCGGGCCACTCCACGGGCGCGGAGAGGAGCCGGACGGCGCCCGTCCCCCAGTCCACGTGCGAGGACGGCGCGGAGGCGTGCGGCGAGGGCGGCAGCGTCCGGTGCCGCATCGCCATGATCATCTTGATGACCCCGGCCACGCCCGCCGCCGCCTGCGTGTGCCCGATGTTGGACTTCACCGACCCCAGCCACAGCGGACGCTCCCCGGCGCGGTCCTGCCCATAGGTGGCCAGCAGCGCGCCCGCCTCGATCGGGTCGCCCAGCGTCGTCCCCGTCCCGTGGCCCTCGACGGCGTCCACGCCGGACGGGGTCAGGCCCGCGTTCGCCAGCGCCCGCCGGATGATCCGCTCCTGTGACGGCCCGTTCGGCGCGGTGAGCCCGTTGCTGGCGCCGTCCTGGTTGATCGCCGACCCGCGCAGCACCGCCAGCACGCGGTGGCCGTTGCGCTCGGCGTCCGACAGCCGCTCCAGGACGACCATGCCGGCGCCCTCCCCCCACCCGACGCCGTCCGCGGCGTCCGAGAAGGACTTGCAGCGCCCGTCGGGGGCCAGGCCGCGTTGCCGGGAGAACTCCACGAAGGTGTTGGGGGTCGCCATCACGGTCACGCCGCCCGCGACGGCGAGGGTGCACTCGCCCTGCCGGAGCGCCTGCGCCGCGAGGTGCATCGCCACCAGCGACGACGAGCAGGCGGTGTCCACCGTGAGGGCCGGGCCCTCCAGCCCGAACGTGTAGGCCACGCGGCCCGAGGCGATGCTCGGCGTGCTGCCCATCATCAGCCGGCCCTCGACGCTGCGCGGCACGCGGCCGAGGAACCTGCTGCCGTAGTCGTCGTACATGACCCCGGTGATCACGCCGGTCGGGGTGCCGCGCAGCGTCGCCGGGGGGATGCCGGCGTGCTCGAAGGCGGCCCACGCGGTCTCCAGCAGCAGCCGCTGCTGCGGGTCCATCGCGAGGGCCTCGCGCGGGCTGATGTCGAAGAACCCGGCGTCGAAGTCGGCGGCGTCGTACAGGAAGCCGCCCTCGCGCGTGTAGCTGCGGCCCGAGCGGGCGGGGTCGTCGTCGAACAGGCCCGGCAGGTCCCAGCCGCGGTCGGACGGGAACTCCCCGACCGCGTCGGCGCCCGCGGCGACCAGCCGCCACAGGTCCTCCGGCGAGCGGACGCCGCCCGGGTAGCGGCACGCCATCCCGACGATCACGATGGGGTCGGCGGCGTCCGCCACGGCGACCGGCGCGGCCACCGGCGCGGGCGCGGCC
>NZ_CAACVB010000383.1 GCF_900659635.1 Actinomadura roseirufa
GGCCTCGGCCGCCGCGACCCTGGCGGCGCTCGCCGGGTGCGGGATCCCCGCCCTCGGCGGCACCGACGACGGGCCCGACCCCGTCCGCGCCGGCGCCAAGGCCGAGTGCCCGGCCGTCGCCGCGCCGGGCGACTCCCCCTCCCGGCAGGTCCGCGGCATGTGGATCGCCACCGTCACCGGCATCGACTGGCCGCGCGACCCCGCCGAGCCCGCCGACCGGCAGCGCGCCGAGTTCACCCGGCTCCTCGACACCGCCGTCGCGATGAACATGAACGCGGTGTTCGTCCAGATCCGCCCCAACTCCGACGCGTTCTACCCCTCCCCGTACGAGCCGTGGTCCCAGTGGCTCACCGGCACACAGGGCAAGGACCCCGGCTACGACGTGCTCGCCTTCATGCTGAAGGAGGCCCACGCCCGCAACCTGGAGTTCCACGCCTGGTTCAACCCCTACCGGGTCAGCCGCCAGGCCGACCTGAAGAAGCTCTCCCCGCAGAGCCCCGCGCGCCGGCACCCCGACTGGGTCCGCAAATACGGGACGGGCCTGTGGTACGACCCGGGCCTGCCCCAGGTCCGCGACCTGGCCACCACCGCCGTCATGGACGTCGTCACCAAGTACGACATCGACGCCGTCCACTTCGACGACTACTTCTACCCCTACCCCGAGTCCGGCGACTTCCCCGACGCCGCCACCTTCAAGACCTACGGCAAGGGCATGAAGAAGGCCGACTGGCGCCGCCGCAACGTCGACACCCTCGTGCAGACGCTGTCCCAGCGCATCCACCAGGTCAGGCCCTGGATGCGGTTCGGCATCAGCCCCTTCGGCGTCTGGCGCAACCGCACCAGCGACCCCGACGGCTCGCCCACCAGCGCCCTGCAGAGCTACGACGACATCTACGCCGACACCCGCACCTGGATCAAGAAGCGGTGGATCGACTACGTCACCCCGCAGCTCTACTGGCCCATCGGCGACGCCCGCGCCGACTACGCCAAGCTCGTCCAGTGGTGGGCTCGGCAGGTCGAGGGCACCGGCGTGCAGCTGACCATCGGGCAGGCGGCCTACCGCGTCGGCGAGGACCCCGTCTGGCGCAGGCCCGCCGAGCTGTCGCGCCACCTCACCCTCAACGCCGCCCACCCGCAGGTGCGCGGCGACGTGTTCTTCAGCGCCGCCGACGTCGCCGCCGACCGGCGCGGATCCCTCTCTCGCGTGCGCTCCGGACACTACTCCCGCCCCGCGATCCCGCCGCCGGTACAGGGCCGCGGCGGGCAGGCGCCCCCCGCCGTCCAGGACGTCGCCACCCGCGCCGAGGGCAAGGGCGTCCGCGTGCAGTGGAGGGCCTCCCAGAACGCGGTCTCCTACGCGGTGTACCGCGTCGACGGGCGCGGCCCCGCCTGCGCGCCCGTCGACCCCGCGCGGCTGCTCGGCGACGTCCGCGGCACCGCGATCGTCGACCCCGCGGCCAAGCCCGGAAGCACCTACACCTACTACGTCACCGCGCTGGACCGCCTCCACCACGAGAGCCCGCCCGCACGCGGTGCAACGATCACCGCCCCCGGGGGATAATGATCTTGGTCCGTGGGCAGGAACTAGGCACTCGGACGCCCCCCGGAGGTATGAGCATGGCGCTGTCGATGGAGGAGCAGCGGATCCTCACGCAGATCGAGGTCCGCTTGAGCGAGGACGACCCCCGGCTGGCGCACCGCCTCTCCCGGCTCGGCACCGCCCGCCGCGGCCATCGCGTCCGGGTCATCGCCGCCGCCGTGGTCGCCTGCGTCGTCGTCCTCGCGGCGATCGCCACCGCGGTCATCGCTGCTGTTTCATAGCAACCCGGCCCACTTCGCTCGCCGGCGCTCGCTTCGTGACCGTGCTCGTGCGAGCGCGAATCGCTTCGCGATCTTCCCGGCGGGGGGTCGCCTCCGGCATCGCCCCGCCGGTCAGGTAGCGCGCTCGCGTGACGGCCGGGGGATGGTGGGACGGGGCCCTGGCGGGGCCGATTCAGGCGGGCGGGCCTCACAAGGCCGTCCCGGCGCCGGGTGGGGACTGTCCCGCTCGGACTCTTCGCGGGGGTTCTCGTCGCTGATTGTTCTCGGAGCATCGCCGCGGCGTCATACCCCTTCGCGCGCGCGGCATGCCCGGGTCGTCACGAAGTCCGGGTCGTCACGCCCCTGAGAGCATGCGTCCTCGGATGTGAACCGGCCCGCTCGCCCTGGCGGGTCGTATGACCAACGTCGAGGCGCCGGCGAGATCGAGATCTCGCCGGCGCCTCGACGTTGAAGCCGGTGTGGAGGTCGCCTCACGGCGAAAGGCACAACGGAGCTCCAGCCCGGACGGACCGGCGGTATTCCCCGAAGGCGTTGTTTAGAGCCCGGGGGACACATGCCACACCGACGACATCCACCATAACGTCATCCGCGGAGTGCTCATTCCACCGCACCCCGCGTGTCCGCGCCCACCTCACCCGGGAGTGAGGGTTGCGTGCCCGCGTGCACCGCACCGGCGGGCGAGGCGTCCCCCACTGTGAACGGACGCGGGACAAGGGACCCGCGGCGGATCGAGCCGGCGGCGTGGAGGACGCCGCCGCGGCCGGGTGCGATCACCCCGTCCGCCACCGGCACGGGGAACTGCCGGTGCGGCCAGATCCGCGCGGCGGGCCCCATGCCGCGGCCTGCCCGGGGAACATCCCAGGTGAGGTCGCCGACCTGCGGAAACCGCCAGAGGTGAGGAGACGGGGCAGTGGAGACCAAGGGGCTGGGGATCGACGGATCCACCGACTGCGACCAACGACACGCGGCCTGGGACCTGGCCGCCGAACCGCGCACGGCGTCCCGGGCGCGCGCGCTCACCGCGGGGACACTGCGCTCATGGCACGTGACCGACCCCGACGACCTCGGCGACATCGTGCTCATGGTCGACGAGCTCGTCACCAACGCGGTCGTGCACGGCACGGGCCTCGTCCGCCTCCACCTGACCCTGAACGGTCCCCAGGTCATCGCCGAGATCGGCGACGGCGACCCCACCCGGCCCGCCGTGCCCGGCGGCCCGCCCCGCGTCCTGGACTGGGCCGAGGCCGGCCGCGGGCTGCTCCTGGTCGCCACGCTCGCCACCGAGTTCGGCGCACGCCCCGACGGCACCGGCAAGACCGTCTGGTTCGCCCGCCTGCTCAACCCCCTCGGCCTGCCCCCGGCCACCGCCCTGGCCGCACCACCCGGCGCCGTGCCCCTCGCACCGTCGGACACCTGACCGCCCCCCGGCCACCGAACCCGCGCCACAGGCCACCGGGCCGCCGGGGCACCCCGCACACCGGCCCGCTCCCACCAACGGCCCACCAACGGCCCACCAACGGCCCGCCGCGGCCGTTCGCGCTGTCCCGACGCGACCGTGACACCCCGCTCGGCGGCTCCCTCCTCGACGGCCGGAGCCCGCGACCGCCAGGCCACCGGCCCCCGGCGACCACCGCCCGGCCCCGCTCACACCTGCAGCGGACACCGGTCGACGACCCAGACCTCCTCCCCGCCGTCCTCCGGCGGACGCGGCGGGTCGTCACCCAGCCGGTCCAGATGCCACTCGATGTGCGCCAGCGGGCCCCGCCACCCCGCCAGCAGGTCCGCCAGCGGACGCGGACCGCCCGGCGGGCCGAACGGGCGCGGATCGGGCAGCTCGCCCTCCCACAACGCGTCGTCGCACTCCGCCGCCCAGCCCGCCGCGGCCTCCAGCACCGACCGCAGATCCCGCGCCACCTCCCCGCGCCACCTCCCCGAGCGACCGCACCGCCATCGCGTCCTGGATCATCCGCTCCCGCACCGCGTAGGGCAGCTCCCCGCCGAACCCGGCCGGGAACGGCGGGCGCCGCCCCTCCAGCACCGGCTCGGCACCCGTCGCCGCCGCCCGCACCGCCGCCAGCTGCCAGCGCGTCCACTCCGCCAGATGCCCCAGCACCGCCCGCAGCGCCGCCGCGCCCCGCGGCCCCTCCCGGACCTCCGCCACCGCCTCGCGCAGCCGCGCCATGACGAACTCCAGCCGGTCCAGCGTCCACGCCCGCGCCCGCCCCGCGCCACCCGCCCCGGACCCGCCGTCATCGGCCGGAGGACGCGGCAGCGGCACCCGCAGCGCCCCCAGCAGCTCGTCCAGATCACGGACCTCCGCGCCCCGCCCCGACAGGAACGCCGCCCCCACCCGGTCCAGCCGGAACAGCCGCGGCCCCTCCCGCATCCGGCACCACCCCACCAGGTACTCCCCGTACGGCGCGACGACCAGCCCGTGCGCCTCCACGTCCCGGAAACTGCGCGCCCCCGACCGGTCGGTATAGGCCAGCCGCACGATCCGCCGGGTCCGCACCGCCTCGGCCACCGTCTCGCGCACCGGCCCCATCAGCGACCCCACCTCGGTCAGCGCCGGCGGCGCCGGGCCCCGCGGCAGCACATACCCCCGGCCCCGCTCGGACCGCACGGGCAGCCCCCCGTGGACGAGCAGCTCCAGGTCCCGGCGCACCGTCCGCTCGCTCACCCCCAGCAGCGCACCGAGCTCCCGCGCCCGCACCGGCTCGGGGGACGCCGCCCGCAACTCCGCGACGAGCGCCAGCAATCGATCCAGACGATCCACGCCCCCCATCGTCACCCGCACGGCCCCGAACATGCGGTGGCGCGAAGGTCTCAACCCCCTGCGCGCCAAGGGAACCGGCCCCGGCCGCCCCGCCCGCCGTCTCGTCCCCGCAGGTCCGCGGGGACGGTCAGAGGCCCGAGAGCTCGGCCGCCAGGCCCTCGAAATCGGCGGCCGTCAACGCCAGCGCGCCGCCGATCGCCTGCGTGGCCTCAGCGCTGCCCAGATGACGCGTCGCCGCACGGTCCAGATACGCCTCGACGAGCCGCGCGCCGGTCAGCCGACCCCGCCCCCGCAGCGTCCCCACCTCACGGTTCACCACCGCCCACGCGTCCGGCCCCAGGCGTAGCAGCCGCTCCTCGGCCAGCAGCCCCAGCAGCGCCGTCCGCGCCGCCGCGCCCGACAGATCCGGCAGCCGCACCGCCCGCAGATCGGTCACCAGCTCCGGCGCCACCGCCGACAGCTCCCCGACCCGGTCCGGCTCGCACGTCGCCAGCAGCGCCGTGTCGTTCACGCCCTCCAGCCGCGTCCGGTACAGCGTCGAGGCGTACGCGACGCCCTGCGTCTCGTCGAGGATCAACCCGTCCAGCCCGTCCAGCAGCAGGACATGCCCCGCGTGCTCCTCCAGCACCGCGCGCAGCCCGTCCGGGCCGCCCTCACGCAGATCCTCGGCGTGCACGGCGCGCACCTGCCCGCTGGAGGCCTCCACCTCCGCCAGCGCCCGCGCCGCCATCCGCGCCAGCCGCCGCTGACCGCTCGACGCCGCCCCGATCAGCAGCATCGCCGGCGCCGACGCGCTCGACACCTCCTGCCCGCGCAGCCGGCGCGCCCACTTGCCGCGCCGCCGCACCTCCATCACCACCCGGCCGATGTCGTCGGCGCCGCACAGGAACCGGATCCCGTACGCCTCGGCGATCTGCGCCGACGGCTCCGGCACCCGCGCCGGCGGCATCGGCGGAGGCGGCTCGGGCACCGGGACGGGCGGCGGCGGCAGATCCGCCTGCGGCACCGGCGGAGGCGCCGGCACCGGGGCGGGCACCGGAAGAGGCGTCCCCATCGGCGGCGACACCGGCGGCGGCGCGGACGGGCGGCCCTGAGACGCGCCCGCCTCGAAACC
>NZ_CAACVB010000384.1 GCF_900659635.1 Actinomadura roseirufa
TCCCGGCGCGGCCGTCCCGGCTTCGGCGAGCATGTCCTCGGCGAAGGAAATGCTGCCGTAGTAGGTCGTGACGTCGTGGTCCGGGTCGAGGTCCGCGGCCAGCAGGTAGCCGGCGCCGTCGCGGCACGCGGCGTCCAGCAGGTCCAGGGCCCGGTCCGTGGCCAGCGGCGCGCCGCCGGTGCGGCTCGTCCGGTCGAGATCGGCGCCGGTCATGTGCCCGGTCATGGCGCTGGCCTCGGCCCACAGCCCCCACCCGATGGACGTGCCGGGCAGGCCGGCGGCCCGGCGGCGCTGCGCCAGGGCCTCGCAGTAGGCGTTGGCGGCGGCGTAGTTCGCCTGCCCCGGGCCGCCCAGGCAGGACGCCGCCGAGGAGAAGATCAGGAACATCCGCAGCGGGAGGCCGGCGGTGGCGGCGTGCAGGTGCGCGGCGGGCGCGGCCTTCGCGTCCCACACCCGGGCGAGGCGCTCCGGCGTCAGCGCGGTGACGACCGCGTCGTCCAGCACGCCGGTCGCGTGCACAACGCCCGTCAGCGGATGCTCCGCGCCGATGCCCGCCACCAGCCCCGCGACCGCGGCCGGGTCGGACAGGTCGGCCGCGACGATCCGGACGTCCGCGCCCATCGCCGTCAGCTCGGCCTCCAGTTCCCGCGCACCCGGAGCGTCCGGTCCGCGGCGCCCGGCCAGCACGAGCCGCCGGACGCCCCAGGCGCGGACGAGGTGCCGGGCCGTCAGCGCGCCGACGGTCCCGGTGCCGCCGGTGACGAGCACGGTCCCGCCGGGGTCGAGCGCGGGCGGGGCGGCGTCGCGGGCGGCGGCCCGGCCGAGGCGGGGCACGAGGACGCGCCCGTCCCGCACCGCGACCTGCGGCTCGCCCGCCCGCACCGCGAGCCCGAGCAGATCAGCGGCGCCGGCCGAGTCGTCGACGTCCGCCAGGAAGAACCGGCCGGGCTCCTCGGACTGAGCGCTGCGCACCAGCCCCCAGACCCCGGCCGCCGCCGGATCCGGGTCGTCGTGGGCGACGGCCCCGCGCGTGACGAGCAGCAGCCGCGCGTCGCTCAGCCTGGGCTCGGCCAGCCAGTCCTGGACGAGGCGCAGCGCGTCCTCGACCGCGCCGGGGCCGTCGGGCGGGACGGCCCCGGCGCCGTGGAGGACGGCTTGCACCAGCGGCGGCGCGGGCTCGCCGCCGTCGAGGGCCGCGACGAGCGCGGCGAGATCCGGGTAGGCGGCGCCGGGCCCGGCGCCGGGTGAGGAGCCGTGCCCGAGGACCGCCCAGCCGTCCTCCGCCGGTCCGGGCAGGTGATCGGCGCCGGGGTCGAACGGGATCCAGTCCAGGGTGAACAGGCCCTGGACGCCCTGGTCGCCCACGGCGCGGAGCCGCTCGGGGTCCGCCGGGCGCAGCACGACGGACTCGACGCCGAGCACGGGCGCGCCGAGCGCGTCGTCCACCGCCAGCCGCAGGACGCGCTCGCCCTCCTCCCCGGAACCGGCGGGGCTCATCCTGACGCGGACGGTGCCCGCGCCGGCCGCCCACAGCGTCACGCCCTTCCACGCGAACGGCAGCCGCAGGGGAACGTCGGCGCCCGTCTCCGGCACGGTGTCCGCGTCGAGGAGCATGCCGGGGTGCAGGGCCGCGTCCAGCAGCGCGGGGTGGACGCCGAAGCCCGACCGGTCGCCCGCGGCGTCGGGCAGCACGACCTCCGCCAGCAGGTCCGCTCCGTCGCGCCAGACGGCGCGCACTCCCTGGAACGCCGGGCCGTAGTCGTAGCCGGACGCGGCGAGCCGGTCATAGAAGGCGTTCACGTCGACGGGCCGCGCCTCGGGCGGCGGCCACGATCCGGCGGTGCCCGGATCCGGGGCGGCGGGGGTCTCCGCGCCCGGGCCGAGCACTCCGGTGGCGTGGCACGTCCAGCCCGTGTCGCCGTCCTCCTCCGGGCGCGAGTACACGCGGACGTCGCGCCGCCCGTCCCGCCCGGCGGCCTCCACCACCACCTGGACGCGGACGGCGCCGCTCTCCGGCAGCGCCATCGGGGCCTGGAGGACAAGTTCCTCCACGCCGCCGGAGCCGACCTCGTCGGCGGCGCGCAGCGCCCACTCGACCATGGCCGCGCCCGGGACCAGGACCGTGCCGAGCACCCGGTGGTCGGCTAGCCATCCCGTCCCGCCGGTCGCCGACACCCGTCCGGTCAGCAGGTGGGCGTCACCTTCGGCCTGCTCGACGGCGACGCTCAGCAGCGGGTGGCCGACCGGGACAAGGCCGAGGCTCGCCGGATCGCCTGCGGCGCCGTTGCCCCCCTCCATCCAGTACCGCTCGCGCTGGAACGCGTACGTGGGCAGGTCCACCGTCTCCGGCGGAGCGTCCGCGGAGAACCACCGTTCCCAGCTGACATCGATCCCGGCGGCGAAGGCCAGGCCGAGAGCGTGCGCGACCTGGGCGGCCCCTCCGTTGTCGCGGCGCAGCGTCGGGACGGCGGACGCGCTCACCCCGGCGCGCTCGGCGCACTCCTGAACGCCCGCGCTGAGGACGGGGTGGGGGCTGGCCTCGATGAAGACGCGGTGTCCGTCGTCGAGGAGGGTTTGGACGGTGTCGGTGAAGCGGACTTGTTCGCGCAGGTTGGTCACCCAGTAGCCGGTGCCGAGGGTGGTGGTGTCGATGCGGGCCGCGGTGACGGTGGAGTAGAACGGCACCCGGCCGGCCACCGGAGCGATCCCCGCCAGGATGTCGGTCAGCTCGTCGCGGATCTGGTCGACCTGGGGGCCGTGGGAGGCGTAGTCGACGTCGATCGTGCGGGCGCGCAGGCCCTGTGCCTCGGCTCGCGCGACCACGGCCGCCACGTGCTCGGGCGTCCCGGACACCACGGTGGAGGACGGGCCGTTGATCGCCGCGATGGTCACGTCGCCGGACAGGAGCGCCTCGGCCTGCTGCGCGCTCACGCTCAGGGAGGCCATGGCACCGCCGCCCGCCAGGCCGCGCAGTGCCTTGCTGCGCAGGGCGACCACTTTGGCGCCGTCGGCCAGCGACAACGCCCCGGCGACGCAGGCCGCCGCGATCTCGCCCTGACTGTGGCCCACGACAGCCGCAGGGGTGACGCCATAGCTCTCCCACACCGCCGCCAGTGACACCATCACCGCCCACAGGACGGGCTGCACGACGTCCACCCGCGCCAGCTCGGACCCGTCGCCGCGCAGGACCTCGGTCAAAGACCAGTCCACGTGCGGTGAGAGGGCCTGCTCGCATTCGGCGATCCGCGCCGCGAACACCGGCGTGGTGTCCAGCAACTCCGCGCCCATCCCGGCCCACTGCGAGCCCTGACCAGGGAACACCAGCACCGGACCGGTCCCCGGATCACCGGCGGCTTCCCTGGGAACGTCGTCCTGCGCGAGGTCGCGCAGCCCGGCGATGAGCTCGTCATGGCCGGTGCCGACGACGACCGCGCGGTGCTCGAAGACCGACCGGGTCGTGACGAGGGACCAGCCGACGCCGGACGGGGAGAACTCCCCGCCCTCCACGTGGGCCGCCAGCGCCTCCGCCTGACCCCGCAGCGCGGCGGCCGTGCGCGCCGACAGCACCCACGGCACGACTCCCCCGGCGGGTGATCCGGCGGGCACGTCACCCGCCGGGACGCTCGCCGCGCCCTCCTCGGGAGCCTCCCGCGGGGCCTCCTCGACGATCAGGTGCGCGTTGGTGCCGGACATGCCGAACGCCGACACCCCCGCGCGGCGCGGGTGATCGGCGCGCGGCCAGTCCTCCCGCTCCGCCAGCAGGCGGACGTCACCGCTCGTCCAGTCCACGTGCCGCGTCGGCTCGTCGATGTGGAGGGTGGCGGGCAGTTGCCCGTGCCGCATCGCCATGACCATCTTGATGACCCCGGCGACACCGGCGGCGCCCTGGGTGTGCCCGATGTTGGACTTCACCGACCCCAGCCACAGCGGACGCCCCTCAGGGCGGTCCCGCCCATAGGTCGCCAGCAGCGCACCCGCCTCGATCGGATCACCCAGCCTGGTACCCGTCCCGTGCGCCTCGACCGCGTCCACCTCACCCGGCGACAACCCCGCACTCGCCAGCGCCGCACGGATCACCCGCTCCTGCGACGGCCCGTTCGGTGCCGTCAGCCCATTGCTCGCACCGTCCTGGTTCACCGCCGAACCCCGCACCACCGCCAGCACCTCATGACCGTGGCGGCGCGCGTCCGACAGCCGCTCCAGCAGGACGAGCCCGACGCCCTCGGAGAAGCCGGTGCCGTCCGCCGCGTCGGCGAACGGCTTGCAGCGGCCGTCCGGGGACAGGCCGCGCTGGCGGGAGAACTCGGTGAACATCGCGGGCACGGCCATGACCGTGACGCCGCCCGCCAGGGCCAGCGAGCAGTCGCCCTGCCGGAGCGCCTGGCAGGCCAGGTGGATCGCGGTCAGCGACGACGAGCACGCCGTGTCCACCGACACCGCCGGACCCTCCAGGCCCAGCGCGAACGACACCCGGCCCGACAGCACGCTCAGCGCGTTCCCGGTCACCAGGTAGCCCTCGGTGCCCTCCTCGGCGGGCGGCGTCCCGAAGCCGGGCAGGCCGCCGCCGGCGTACACGCCGGTCGCGCTGCCCTTCAGCGCCGACGGATCGAGGCCCGCGCGTTCGAGCGTCTCCCACGCCACCTCCAGCAGGACGCGCTGCTGCGGCTCCATGGCGAGGGCCTCGCGCGGGCTGATCCCGAAGAAGCCCGCGTCGAACAGGTCCGCGTCGTACAGGAACCCGCCCTCCCGGGTGTGGCTGCTGCCGGGACGGTCCGGGTCCGGGTCGTACAGCCGCTCCAGGTCCCAGCCTCGGTCGTCGGGGAACCCGCCGATCGCGTCGCCCCCGGAGGCGACCAGTTCCCACAGCTCCTCCGGCGAGCGGACGCCGCCGGGGAACCGGCACGCCATGGACACCACGGCGATCGGCTCCTGCCGGCGCTCCTCCACCTCGCGCAGCCGCTGCCTGGTCTGCCCGAGGTCGACCGTGACCCGCTTCAGATACTGGCGGAGCTTCTCCTCCGTGTCCGGCATCAGTTCCCGTCCTCCATCGCCGCGCTCACAGTTCCCGGTCGATCAATTCGAAGATCTCGTCGTCGGAGGCGGACTCGACGCCGGCGAAGCCTCCGGTCCCGCCGTCCGCGCCGGTCCCGCCGTCCCCGCCGGCCGTGCCGCCGTGCACCGCCGACAGCAGCCCGTTGAGCCGCCGCGCCACGCTGCCGCGCGCCCGGTCGTCCAGGGTGAGGGCGCCGAGGGCGGTTTCGAGCCGGGCCAGCTCGCCGAGCAGCGGGGTCACCGGATCCACCGGCTCCGGCTGCTCGCCGTCCGGCGCGAGCCGCACGCGCAGGTGCTCGGCCAGCGACGCCGCCTCCGGATAGTCGAAGACGAGCGAGGCGGGCAGCCGCAGGCCCGTGGCGGCCGCGAGCCGGTTGCGCAGCTCCACCGCAGTGAGGGAGTCAAAGCCCAGCTCCTTGAACGAGTTGTCCGGACGGATGGCGTCCGGGTCCGGATGGCCGAGGACCGTGGCGGCCTGCGCGCGGACGAGGCCGAGGAGCGTCCGCTCCCGCTCGTCCCGCGACTGCGCGGCGAGCCTTCCCGCGAGGTCGGCCGGGGCCGCGTCCGTCCCGGCCGCGGGACGCGCGGGCGCGCCGCCGCCCACGAGAGCGCGCAGCAGGGCGGGGACGTCCGCGG
>NZ_CAACVB010000385.1 GCF_900659635.1 Actinomadura roseirufa
CGGTGTCGGCCGCCGACCCGGCGCCCCGCCTCGGCGTCCTGCTGGCCCGCGCCGTCCGGCGCCGGGGCCCTCCGGTGGCCCTGCCGCACGCCCGCTGATCCCGTCCTGACCCGGCGGGCCGGCCGGGCGTGCGCACGCACGCCGTCACCCACCGGAAAAGAGAAGACCCATGTTCGACCACAGACCCCCCAGGCGTATCGCGCTCGCCGGACTCGCCGCCCTCGCACTGCTCGGCGCCGCCGCGTGCGCGGACACCTCGGAAGGCGACGAGACGGCCGCGCTCACCGGCGCGGCGCCCGGCACGACCTCCTACCCCCTCACGTTCACCAACTGCGGGCAGAAGGTGACCTTCACCCGCGCGCCCCGGCGGGTCCTGATCCTGAACGGGACCTCCGTCGCCGAGTCCGAGAGCTTCGTGCTCCTGGGACTGCAGGGCCGCGTCCTCGCCAACGCCCAGTCCTACGGGGTGTCGGACGACCCGTCGATGGTCGCCGCCGTGAAGGCGATGCCCACCGGCGGGCTCACCATGAACAAGAACTTCGAGGTGCCCGCCGAGCAGGTCCTCGCCGCCAAGCCCGACCTCGTCGTCTCCACCTGGTCGGGCGGCTTCGACCCCAAGCGGGGCCTGGCCACCCGCGAGCAGCTCGCCGCGGCCGGCGTCACCACGCTGGTCAACCCGGTGAACTGCGCCTACGGCAAGCCCGGCGCGTCCGCCGCGGAGAAGCGGGCCTACGACCAGATCTCCATCGAGTCCTCCTACGAGTTCCTGAACCTGCTCGGACGCGTCTTCGACGTCCAGCACAAGGCGGCACAGGTGTCGGCCGACCTGCGGCGCCGGGTCGACGCCGTCCGCGCGCGCGTGGCGGGGCGCCCCGCCAGGAAGGTCCTGATCGTCTACCCGGGCATGTCGATGATGAACGCCTCCGGGCTGCCCGCCGTGATGACCGGGCGGATCACCGACGAGGTGATCAAGGCCGCGGGCGGGGTCAACGCGTTCGCCGGGGAGTCCCGGGACGTGACCAGCACCCTCACCCGGGAGCGGCTCGCCACGGCCGGGGTCGACGTGCTCGCGGTCGGCGCGTTCACGCCGTCGGAGGACCCCGCCGCCGAGGCGCGCAAGCTGTTCGCCGCGTACCCGCAGTGGCAGGCGTCCAAGACCCGGACCTTCGTGAGCCTCTCCGACGGCGCCTTCCTCGGCCCGCTGAACGCGTGGGCGGTCGAGAAGATCGCCAAGGTCGTCCACGATGGCTGAGACCGTGACCGCGCCGCCCCCCGCGGCGCCCGCCGGCCTCGCCGGGCGGCGCGGCCCGCACCTGGTCTCGGGCGCCATGACCTGGGTGCTCGTCGCGGGGCTCGGCGTCGCGCTCGTCGCCGTCGGGATCGCGGCGATCTCCATCGGGTCGGTGAACCTGCCCGTCGGCTCGGTCTGGCGGGTGATCTTCGCCCATCTGACCGGCTCGGCGTCCCCCGACCCGCTGCGCGACCAGATCGTCTGGGACCTGCGCGCGCCGCGCGTGCTGGTCGCGGCGCTCGTCGGGGCGGGGCTCAGCGCCGCGGGCGTGGCGCTGCAGGCCCTCGTCCGCAACCCGCTCGCCGACCCCTACATCCTCGGCATCTCCTCCGGGGCGTCGCTGGGCGCCGTGCTCGTCGTGTCCTACGGCACGGCGACCTTCGCGGGCGTCGGGGTCACCGGCGCCGCGTTCGGCACCGCCCTGGTCAGCGTGATCGTGGTGTACGTCCTGGCGCAGCGCGGCGGGCGGCTGCTGGACTCGCGGCTCGTGCTCGCCGGCGTCGCGGTCGGCTACCTGTGCTCGGCCGCGACCAGCTACGTGCAGCTGCAGGTCGACCCGACCGAGCTGCACGGCCTGATGTTCTGGCTGATGGGCAGCGTCGCGGGCGCCACCTGGTCCGACCTCGGGGTGCCCGCCGCCGTCATCGCGGTGTGCACGCTGCTGCTGCTCCTGCAGGGGCGCAACATGAACGCGCTGATGGCCGGGGACGACGCCGCGGCGGGCCTCGGCACGTCGGTGCAGGCGCTGCGGATCGGGCTGCTGGTCGTCGCCTCGCTGCTGACCGCGACGTCGGTCAGCGTCGTCGGCGGGATCGGGTTCGTCGGGCTGATGGTGCCGCACACCGCCCGGTTCCTCGTCGGCGGCGACCACCGGCGGGTGCTGCCGGTCGCGACGCTGCTCGGCGCGGTGTTCCTCGTCGCGGTGGACATCGCGGCCCGCACCGCCGACCGGCCGAACGAGCTGCCCATCGGCATCTTCACCACCGGTCTCGGGGTGCCGTTCTTCCTGTGGCTGCTGCGCCGCCGGGCGGGGGGTGAGGGCTGATGAGGCTGGTCATCGCCGGCGTCACCGCGCGCATCGAGGGCACCGCGATCGTGTCCGGCGTCGACCTGGTCGCCGAGCCCGGCTCGTTCGTCGGGCTGATCGGCCCGAACGGCAGCGGCAAGTCCACGCTGCTGCGCACCGTCTACCGCTCGCTGCGGCCCTCCGACGGGGTGGTGTCGCTGGACGGGGACGACCTGTGGCGGATGCGGGCCCGGCAGGCGGCGCTGCGCCGGGCGGTGGTGACCCAGCACGGCGAGCTGTCCGGGGAGTTCTCGGTGGCCGAGGTCGTCGCGATGGGGCGCGCCCCCCACAAGGGCATCCTCGAACGGGAGAACTCTGCCGACCGGGCGGTGGTCGAGCAGTCGCTGGAACGGGTCGGGCTCGCGCACGCGGCCGAGCGGCTGTTCTCCACGCTGTCGGGCGGCGAGCGGCAGCGCGCCCTCGTCGCGCGGGCCCTGGCCCAGGAGGCGCCGCTGCTCATCCTGGACGAGCCGACCAACCACCTCGACGTCCGGGCGCAGCTCGGCCTGCTCGACCTGGTCAGGTCGCTGGGGATGACGCTGCTCGCGGCCCTGCACGACCTGGACCACGCGGCCGCGTACTGCGACCACGTGATCGTCCTGGAGAAGGGCAGGGTCCGGGCGTCGGGCCCGCCGCTGGAGGTGCTGACCCCCGGCTTCGTCGCGGAGGTGTTCGGCGTGCGCGCCCACATCGGCGAGCATCCGATCACCGGACGTCCGCACATCGCCGTGGCCAGCCTCACCTAGCGGCCGTGCCCCGTTGACCGGGCCGCGAGCCCGGTCAACGGGGCACGGCGCCGTGCGTGCCGCTCCACGCCCCGGACTTCCACCCGAGAAGTCACTAGAAAGAATCACCCTCCAGCGCGGGTTCGCGGTGTCCGGGCACTGGCGGCTCGTGAGCCGGCGTGTCGTGGTGGAGAAGGGCGAAGAGCCGGTCCCAGCGGGCGAGCACCGCGTCGGGCCGGTAGCGGCCGACGGAGGCGCGGGCCGCACCGCCCAGCGCGCGGCGCAGGCCCGGATCCTCGATGAGCCGTCCGATCGCCGCGGCGAACGCGGCGGTGTCGCCCCGGCGCACCAGCAGCCCGCCCTCGTCGCCGAGCAGCGCGCGGACGCCGGGCGCGCAGTCGAACGCCACCGACGGCAGCCCGTAGGCCATCGCCTCCAGCACCGACATGGGAAGGCCCTCGTCCCGGGACGGCAGCGCGAAGATCGATGCCTCCACCAGCGCGTCCTCGACGTCGGTGACCACTCCCCGGAACTCGACCCGGCCGCCCAGCCCCGCCGCGGCGGTCTGAGCGCGCAGTTCCTCCTCCATCGGCCCGTCACCGTAGATGTGGAGCCGCCAGCCCGGATGGTCGGCCACGACCCGTTCCCACGCCTCCAGCATCAGGTCCAGGCCCTTCTCGTAGGACAGGCGGCCCACACAGGCGACGACGGGCAGGTCGAGGGTCGGGCGGACGACGGGCTCGACGTGCAACGCGTTGGGGATGTGACCGACGTTGGTCATGCCGTCCCTGGCCCAGGCGTCGGCGTCCTCCGCGGTGAGCACCACCAGCCGGTCGGCGCCGGCGTAGTGCTCCTTGACCCGCCGGTAGCGCGAGGACCGCCGGGTGGCCGCGTACGACTCGTGGCTCATGCCGATCACCCGCAGCCCGGAGGTGTCGGCCAGCCGGACCCACTCCATCGCCCAGACCTGCGCGACGATCACGACCGCGCCCGGCCGGGCCGCCGCGAACAGCTCCGACAGCCGGGCGGCGCCGCGCCGCCGCACCACCGCCCCCCACAGGTCGCGCCCCCGCGCCGCCGGATTCGGGTGGCGTGCCCACCCCGCCGGGCGACGGGCGGGACCGGGCGGTCGCCGGTCCCGGTGCAGCACCTCCAGCGCGTACGAGCCGTCCCGCCCGTGGTGGTGGGGCACCGCGCCGCGGGTGATGGCGACCAGTGTGACGCGATCGCCCCGCGCGGCCAGCAGCCGCGCCATGTGGTGCGCCCAGCGCTGCAGGCCGCCCATGTCGTCGGCGTTGTTGCACACGATGAAGACGTCACGCGGCGCCGCCACGTCCGCTCCCTTCGCCGAAGTAGCGTTCCACGACGGTCCGCGCCGCGGAGCCGCGGTCGTGCTCGCCGAACCGCCGCGCGAAGGCCCGGCGCCGGGCGGCGTGCGCGGCGGCGTCGGCGTCGAGGCGGCCGAGCGCGGCGACCAGCTCGGCCGGCGTCCGGGTGATCGGCCCCGGGGCGTGCCGTTCGAGGTCGAAGTAGCCGCCGTCCGGCTCCCGCCCGTCCGGCAGGTGCAGCACGATGGGCCGGTCGAGCAGCGCGTAGTCGAACATGATCGACGACTGGTCGGTGACGAGCGCGTCGGCGATCAGCAGCAGCGGGGTCACGTCGGGCACGCCGCCGGCGTCCCGCATGACCGCGCGGGCGGACGGCGGCAGCTTCGCCCCGCACAGGTAATGGGGCCGGACCAGGAGGACGAGCTCCTCCCCCAGCTCCCGCGCGAACACGGCCGGGTCGACGGGCGGCTCCAGGCGGCGGACGGGCCGCCCGCCGGGCCCGGTGCCGAACGTCGGCGCGTACAGCACCGCGCGCCGGCCGTCCCCGAGGCCCAGCGCACGGCGCAGCGCGGCGACCTCGGCGGCCAGCTCCGGGTCGCCCTCCACCCCGGTGACCAGCGGGTCATTGCGCGGATAGCCGGCGGCGAGCAGCTCGGCTCGGACCCCGAGCCCCCTCGCCAGCGTCGTGACGTCGTGCTCGGAGCGCACCAGGAAGCAGTCGAACCGGCTGACCATGCGGCGCAGCCGGGCCCGCTCGGACGCCGGCCCGCCCTTGAGCACCGGCTGGTCGAGGCCCATGCGCTTGTACGCCGACCCATGCCAGGTCTGGATGTAGGTGGTCTCCGGCCGCTTGCGGATCCCGTCGGGGTAGCCCTGGTCGTCCACCCAGAACTCGGCCCGCGCCAGCGCCAGGTAGTACGCCCACGAGCCCCGGCGGACCAGGTCCGCGTCCGGCGGAAACCCCTTGGGGGACGCCGCGTACGACCACACGGCGCGGACGGGCCGCCGCGCCCGGCGCAGCTCGCGGTGGATGTACTTGGGGCTGCCGGCGTAGCGGGCGCCGAGATGGCTCTCGAAGACCACGAGGCCCGGGCGTACGGGCAGCCGGCTCAGTACCCGGTTGAACAAGGCGATCTTGGTCCGCCGGGAGGAGAGCAGCCGGCGCGCCGACCGTTCCAGGCGCCTCGCCCCGCCCCGGGCCCGGCGGCCCGCGGAGGTCGCGGCGGCGCGCCGCACGGC
>NZ_CAACVB010000386.1 GCF_900659635.1 Actinomadura roseirufa
CGCTCGCGCGCCTCGCGCAGCCGCGCGCCGCGGATCAGCAGGTACCCGCGGGTGGTCAGCGCGTGCGCGCGGTTCCACTCGTGGCCGGGCGCGGCGGCGATCGCGTCCGCCTCGTCGAGCCGGGCGGCGGCCTCGGCGAACCGGCCCGCGCGGGCGTGCGCCTCGGCCATGGTGATGAGCGCGACCGCCGTCATGAAGCCGTCGCCGGCCTCCCGGCACGGGCCGAGCGCCTCCTCGGCGTACCGCAGCGCCTGCGCGAGGTCGCGGCCCCCGACGGCGAGCTGCGCCCGCCCGGCCAGCGCGGCGCCGAGGACGGCGGCGCCGAGCCCCTCGCGGCGCGCCAGGAAACGGTCGGTCCACTCGGCCCACTCGGCGACCCGGCCGCGGACGATCCAGAACGACCGCAGCGCGGTGCAGATCCGCAGCCCCTCCGCCACGTCGCCGCGCTCCAGCGAGCAACCCAGCGCGGCCCGGACGTTGCCGAGCTCGGCGTCGTAGCGGCGGAACAGCCCCACCCGTTCCGGCCACGTCCCGGGGATCCGCGCCACCGCGAGGTCGCCGTCCCGCTCCGCCCCGGCGAGGACGGCGTCGCGGTGCCGCAGCCGGAACCGCGCGTCCTCGGCCGCGGCGGTGAGCCGCTCGGCCGCGTATTCCCGGATGCTGTCGAGCTGGTGGAAGCGCACCTCCCCCGCCGTCTCCTCCCCGACGACGACCAGCGACTTGTCGACCAGTGCGGTGAGCAGGTCCAGGACCTCGCCCGCCGTCAGGTCGCCGGCCCCCGCGTCCTCCCCGGCGTCCTCGCCCGCGTCCTCATCGGCGCAGACCCGCTCGGCCTGCTCCAGCGTCCACCCCGCGAAAACCGACAGCCGGCGCAGCAGCGTCCGCTCCGGCCCGCCGAGCAGGTCGTGGCTCCAGTCGATCGCCGCGCGCAGCGTCCGCTGCCGCGGCGGCGCCGTGCGGTCACCGGCGCTGAGCAGCCGGAACCGGTCGGCGAGCCGGTCGGCGATCTGCTCCACCGACAGCACCCGGACGCGGGCCGCGGCCAGCTCCAGCGCCAGCGGCATCCCGTCCAGCGCCCGGGTCACCTGCCGCACCGCGCCCGTCCCGGCGAACCCGGGGCGGGCGGCGCGGGCGCGCTCGACGAACAGCCGCGCCGCCTCGTCCGGCTCCAGCGGCGGCACCCGCCACACGTTCTCCCCGGGCATCCGCAGCGGCTCCCGGCTGGTGGCGAGGACGCGCAGCCGCGGGCAGCGGGCCAGCAGCGTCCCGGCCAGCTCGGCGCACTCGTCCACGAGGTGCTCGCAGTTGTCCAGGACGACGAGGACCGCCGCGCCGCGCAGCGCGTCGGCGAGCGTCGAGGTGACGGGCCGGCCCTCCTCCTCGGCGACGTCCAGCACGGCCGCGACGCGCCGGGCGACCGGCTCGGGGATGCCGTCGGGCCGGACCCCGGCCAGCTCGACCAGCCAGACTCCGCCGGGGCAGGACGCCGTCATCGCGCGCGCGACGCGCAGCGCCAGCCGCGTCTTGCCGATGCCGCCGGTCCCGCACAGCGTGACGGCGCGCATGCCCCCCAGCAGCCGGCCGAGGTCGCCGACGTCCCGGTCGCGGCCGACGAAGGCGTTGGGTTCGGCGGGGAGGTTCGTCCTCGCCGGGGTGTTCGGCGCCGTCATGCTCCCTGCCGTGTCCGAAGGGTCGTCCTCGAGGGGTCGTGCTCGGCGGCCGCGCCGTTGTTCCCGCCGGCGGGCCGCGCCGGGCGGATCGTTGCCCTGGTGCGCCCGGTGGTTCGTGCCCGGGTGCCCCATTGCTGACCGGGGCGTCCCGTATGGCGTTGTGAGTGTGACACCGCGGGCCGCGCTCCGCCCGCGGTTTCGCGGTCTTCAGGGCTCCTCCGCGCACCTCACGGCCCCCGGCCGCCGCCGATTCCACCCTGACGGCCGCGGGGCCGTACGGTAGTGCGCCGTGTCCCCCACCTCCGAGAACGGCGCCGGTGCGGCCGCCAGCCTGGACGACGCGCTGGTCGGCGAGGCCGTGCTGGGCGTGTACCGGCAGATGTTCGCCGCGCTGGCCCGCGACAGCGGCGCGGTCGTCGACGACCCGGAGCTGGTGGACGTCGCCGAGACGCTGCTCGCGGCGTTCGCCGACGCGGGCGAGGACGGGCTGAGCCGCGAGCAGATGCGGCACGTGTGCCGCCGCTACCCGCCGGAGGTCTTCGAGAACCGGCTGCGGGTGCTGCGGGGGCTCGGCGCCGTCCGCGAGGTGTTCCCCAAGCCGAACCAGCTGCGCTACCGGGCCTCGTTCACCAGCGTGGTCGGGCTGATGTTCGTCCGCCGGATGATGCTCGACGGCGGGCAGAGCGAGATGCACCGGCTGCTGGCGCTGGAGCAGCTCAACGTGGCCGACCCGCGCATGACGGCCGGGCAGGCCCGCGCGGGCGCCGACGGTCTCGCCCGCGCGTTCCGGCTGTGGAGCGTCGAGCTGCTCACGCTGACGAACGGCACGATCGAGGAGCTGCGCGAGCAGGCGCCCAAGCTGTGGGGCACCGAGGAGATCCTGCTGCGCGCCGAGCGGTTGCACGGCGCGATCCTGCGCCGCTGGCCGCGGCTCGACCGCACGTGCACCGACCTGCGCGCCGCCATCTACGCCTACGGCGACGCGTCCCGCCGCGCGGCGGCGCGGCTGTCGGACTCGGCGGGCACCACCCGCAACCTGACGCTGCTGCCGCCCGAGACCTGGCGGACGTTCGCCCGGACCGCCTCGCGGGAGGACCTCGCGGCCGTGCTGGAGGGGTTCGTGTTCGACGCCGCGGCGCCCTGGCACGAGCCGTCGGCCGTGGTGACCGCGGTGGAGGACGGGCCGCGCGCGACGCCGCCGCGGCCCGCGCCGCCGCGGCCCTCGGTGCCCGATCCGGGGCTGTCGCGCGACACCGGGTCCGGCGGTGCGGCGCGCGAGCGGCTCCGCGAGATCGCCGAGGAGGTGCTGCGCGGCCGCGACCGGGTCGCCGTGCAGGACGTGCTCGACCGGGACTGGCCCGCGGCCCGCCGCGTCCTGGCCGACCTGTCCGCCGCGCACCTCCACCCGGAGCTGCCCTACCGCCTGACCTGGTCGGACGACCTGGCCGCCCGGCCGGCCGGGGCGCCCACCTGGGTGTCCCCCGGCTGGTTCGAAAGGACCACCGAAACGGAAACGACCGCACCGCCTGAGAAAGCCGCGTGGTCTGGAGGAAGTGGGCCGCCCGAGAGGAGCGCGTCGTGAGTGTTGAGCCGGCGGTCTTGGCCCGGGCGCGGGCTCGTGTGCTCGGGGCGGTGGCGGTCGGGGCGGCCGATCCGGTGCCGCCCGGGACGGTCGGCGCGAGCGACGGGGACCGGGTGTGGGTGCTGCCCGCCTGGCCGGACGGCGCGACGCCCGCGCTGTTGGAGGAGTACCAGACGGCGCCGGTGCCGCTGGACCGCCCCGGGCAGGCTCGCCGCGTCCTCGCCGCCGCGCTGCGCTGCTGCTGGACGCGGCCCGACGACGCGCCGTGGCCGGGCGAGAGCGCCGCCGTCGCGGCCGTGCTGGGCGTCTACGCGGACATGTCCCGCGGCGACGCCGTCCTCGCCCGGCGCTGGGCGACCGGGGAGCTGCGCCGTCTCGCCGACACCGGCTGGCTGCTGCTGGACGAGGCGTCCGGCACGGTGCGTCCGGGACCGAGGGTGGCGCTGTGGGCCGAGCACGCCCTGCCGTCCCTGCGCGATCTCCTGCGCCGCCTCCCCGAGCCGGCCCGGGACGGTGACGGCGGTGAGTGAGCTGTTCGAGCCGGTGCTGCGGGGCCATGACGAGCGGCGCCGGGCCGAGCTCGTCGCGGCGTACATGGCGGTGGAGCACGCGGCCGAGCCGGTGCCGGAGGTGCGCTTCGCGGCGCTGCGGGAGCCGGCGCTGCGGCGGGCGCTGGAGGAGATGCTGGCGCTGTCCGGGCGGACGCTGGTGCGCTCGGAGCAGACCCGGTGGATCTCCGGGTACCGCGACGACGTGGCGGCGGAGCTGGCGGCCGAGCCGGAGTGCGTCCCGCCCGCGCACGAGCGGGCCGTGCTGACGCTCGTGCTGATCCACTCGGTGGCGATCCCGCGGGCGGCGGGGCTGCTGGCCGACGACTCGTGGCTGTCGCCGCATCCGACGCCGGTGGAGGAGCTGCGCCGCCGCACGCAGCTGCCGATCGGGGAGCTGGAGGCGGCGCTGCGCCGGCTGCGGACGGCGGGGCTGGTGGCGCAGGTGAAGGCGGGCGCGGACGACGCGGGCGGCTTCGTGCCGGGGCCGCAGTTCCACCGGCTGACCGCCGGCGCGCGCCGCCGCCTGCAGGAGGAGCTGATCCTGGCCGCCGGGCCGGACTCGCCGCTCGCGGCGGCCATCCGGGCCCGGCGCCGGGGACGGGAACGTGACCGGGGGGAGACCAGATGACCGCCGTCCTCGAGCCGCTCGTGCCGGGGTCCGCCGGGGCGGGCGACGACGTCGTCGGCGACCGGACGCTCGTCGCCGTGCAGGCGGTGAACATCTCGCGGCTGTCCACGCATCCGGTGCCGACGGTGCCGGGGACGCTGATCGTGGTGGCCGGGCAGGGCCCCAAGGACTCCAACGGCGCGGGCAAGTCGTCGTTCATCGCCGCGATCACGGCGTTGCTCGGCGACGAGCAGTGGCGGTTCGCCTCGGGCGCGCGGGCCGTCGCGGAGCTGCTGTTCAACGCCGAGCTCGCGGCGCAGGGCGACAGCAGGTGGGCGAGCGCCGACCACGGCTACATCGTCGGCGTCTTCGACTACGCCGAGCCCCGCGCCGCCGCGGCGGCCGCCCCGGAGGCGGACGCGGAGAACGAGAGTGGCGAGACGGCGGTCACCGTGTGGCTGCGGGTGAACGCCGACGCGCCGCACCTGGAGATCCGGTGGCGGCGGGGCGTCCACCTCGCGGCGGCGCCGTCGGAGGCCGAGCGGGTCGCGCTGGCCGGCCGGATGTGGGCGGAGCTGCCGCGCAGCGCGGGCCGCCGCGACTTCCTCGCCAAGGACCTCGGCCGCGTCCTGTACGGGGGGCGGGTGCGCTGCGTGTCGTTCCTGTCGACGTCGGTGCGCTCGAAGGTCGCGACGAACCTGCTGTCGCAGCCGCTGAACGAGATCGGCCCGGAGCGGATCTTCAGCGCGATCGCGGCGCTCACCGGGCTGGACCGGGAGCTGGAGGCCGAGCGGACGTCCCGCGCGGAGGAGCACCGGGAGCGCGCGAAGGCGGCCGAGGCGGGCGACCGGCTGGCCGAGTGGGAGCGCGAGGCTGCGGCGCTGCTGGCGGCGTTCGACCGGCGGGACCGGGCCCGGACGGAGGTCGCGGCGGCGCTGCGGCACTGGCGGACGCGGCAGGCGCGGCTGCTGGTTGACGCGGCGGAGGCCGACGCCGCGCACGCGGCCGAGCAGGAGCGGCTGCACGGCGAGGGCGAGGAACTGGCCGCCGCGGTGAAGGCGGCCGAGCGGGAGGCCGAGCAGCTCACCGGCGGCGCGCTGGACGCCCGGCTCGGCGAGGCCGGCGCCGCGCTGGCGGAGCTGAAGGGGCGGGCGGACCGGCTCGGCGCGGACAAGGCCGTGGCCCGCGACCGGCTGGACGAGCTGCGCCGCCGGGTGTCGGAGCTGGAGGAGC
>NZ_CAACVB010000387.1 GCF_900659635.1 Actinomadura roseirufa
GCACCTGCGTGCAGTTGGCCGCGGCGCCCGGCCAGGACGAGCCGCGCGGTCTGGCCGGTGCGCACCAGGTGCTCGGCGACCGCGGCGCCGATGGTGCCGGTGCCGCCGGTGACGAGCACCGTGCCCGCGGGATCCGGGGCGGCGGGCACGTCGAGGACGAGCTTGCCGGTGTGCCGGGCCCGGCTCATGAACCCGAACGCCTCGCGCGCCCGGCCGAGCGGCCACGCCCGCACGGGCGGCGGCTCGTACGACCCGGCCGCGACCAGGTCCGCGAGCGTGCCGAGGATCGCGGCGAGCCGCTCCGGCGCCGCGTCGGCGAGCAGGTCGAAGGCCGTGTAGGAGATCCGCGGATGGTCCGCGGGGTCGCGGACGTCGGTCTTGCCCATCTCGGCGAACCGTCCGCCGTCCTTCAGCAGCCGCAGCGACGCGTCGGTGAACTCGCCCGCCAGGCTGTTGAGGACGACGTCCACGCCCCGCCCGCCGGTGGCCTCGCGGAACTTCCCCTCGAAGTCCAGGTCGCGGGACGACGCGCGGTGCGCCTCGTCGATCCCCATCTCGTCCAGGACGGCGTGCTTGCCGGGACTGGCCGTCGCGAACACCTCGGCGCCCAGATGGCGCGCGATCCGCACGGCCGCCGTCCCCACCCCGCCCGTCGCGGCGTGGATCAGCACCGACTCGCCCGCCCGCAGCCCGGCCAGGTCCACCAGGGCGTACCAGGCGGTGAGGAACGCCACCGGCACCGCCGCCGCCCGGCGGAAGTCCCAGCCGTCCGGGACCGGGGCCAGCGTCCGCGCGTCCGTCACCGCGACCGGGCCGAAGGCCCCGTCGAACACCCCCATCACCCGGTCGCCGGGCGCCAGGCCTGTTACGCCCGGTCCGGTGCCGAGCACCACGCCCGCGCCCTCGGTGCCGAGCCGGGCGCCCTTGTCCGGGTACATCCCCAGCGCGATCAGCACGTCCCGGAAGTTCACCCCGACGGCGCGCATCGCAACCCGCACCCGGCCGGAGCCGAGCGGCTCCAGCGCCTCGGGCGCCGGTACCGCGGCCAACCCGTCGAGGGTCGCGTCCGTCCCGGGGACCAGCCGCCACGCCCGCTCGCCGTCCGGTGCGGCGATCTCCACGGGTGCTCCGGCGCGGGTCCAGCGCGGCACGAGAACGCGGCCGTCGCGGACCGCGACCTGCGGTTCGTCCCCGGCCAGCGACCACCGCACCGCCTCGATCACCGCGGGCGGCATCCCGGTGCCGCCGGCGTCCTCGACGGCGTCGACCAGGACGAACCGGCCCGGGTTCTCCGACTGCGCGCTGCGGACCAGCCCCCAGACGGCGGCGCCGCCCAGGTCAAGAGAGGCGGAGTCGGGGGACGCGGCGTCGAGGGGGTCGGGCGCGACGGCGTTCCGGGTGACCAGTGCCAGCCGCGCGTCGGCGAACCGGGGCGTGGCCAGCCACTCCTGCAGCAGGCCGAGCACGCGTTCCACCGTCGCCTTGGCGCCGTCCCCGGCCGGGTCCGGCCCGTCGTGGACGTCCACGCGGGCCAGGACGACCGGCGGCACCGCCGCGCCGTCGCCGAGGTCGCCCAGCGTCGACCAGTCATCGGCGGACGGCAGGCCGGAAGGTTCCGGCATCGGCGTCCACTCCAGGGCGAACAGCCCGTCGGGGGCGCGCCGCAGCCGGTCGGCGCTCGCCGGGCGCAGGACGACCGACTCGGCGGTGAGGACGGGCGCGCCCGCCGGGTCATCGAGCGCGATCCGCACGCCCTGCTCCGGCCCGTCGCCGAGCGGGGAGATCCGGACGCGGACGGTGCCCGCCCCGGCCGCGTGCAGTGACACGCCCGACCAGCTGAACGGAAGCCACAGCCGCCCGTCGCCGGGCTCCCCCGCCAGCAGGAGCGGGTGCAGCGCCGCGTCCAGCAACGCGGGGTGGACGCCGTAGCCGCCGGCGTCACCGGCGTCATCCGGCAGCGTCACCTCGGCGAGCAGGTCCGCGCCCCGCCGCCAGGCCGCCCGCAGGCCGCGGAAGGCCGGGCCGTAGTCGTAGCCCGCCGCCGCCACGTCCTCGTAGAAGCGGCCGATGTCCACCGGCTCGGCTCCCGGCGGCGGCCACGCCGCCTCCGCCGCGGGCGCGACGGCCTCGGGGGCGAGCGTCCCGGTCGCGTGACACGTCCATTCGGGGGCGTCGGGGTCGGGGCTGGAGTACACGCGCACCTCGCGGCGCCCGTCCTCGCCCGCCGCGTCCACGAGGACCTGCACGTGAAGCGCTCCGGACGCGGGGAGCACGGCGGGCTCGCTGAGCGCCAGTTCCTCCACCGCCGCGCACCCGGCGTCGTCGGCGGCCCGCAGCACCCACTCCACCAGCGCCGCGCCGGGCAGCAGGGTCGTGCCGCCCACCACGTGCTGGGACGTCCATCCGTCACCGGAGGCGGGCACGCGGCCGGTCAGCATCCGCCCGCCGTCGGCGAGCCCGACCGACACCGGCAGCAGCGGGTGCCCCGATCCGGTGCCCGCCTGCGCGGCGGCGCGGTCGGGGAGCCAGTACCGCGTCCGCTGGAACGCGTAGGTCGGCAGGTCGACGACGCGCGGCGCGGGGTGGTTCGGGAACCAGGCCGCCCAGTCCACGTCGGCGCCGGCGGCGAACGCCTCGCCGAGCGAGCGCGCGAGCCGGTCGAGGCCGCCCTCGTCGCGGCGCAGCGTCGGGACGGCGGCGGCGGTCACCCCGGCCTGGTCGAACGTCTCCGCCATCCCCACCGTCACGACCGGGTGCGGGCTGGATTCGACGAAGACGCGGTAGCCGTCGCCCAGGAGGGCGTCGATGGCGTCGGCGAAGCGGACCGGACGTCGCAGGTTGGTGACCCAGTAGGCGGTGTCGAGTTGGGTGGTGTCGATGCGGGCACCGGTGACGGTGGAATAGAACGCCACCTCGGCACCACGCGGCTCGATCCCGGCCAGCGCCTCGGCCAGCTCGTCGGCGATCTGATCGACCTGAGGACCATGCGAGGCGTAATCCACATCGATCAGACGCGCCCGCAGATCCCGCTCCTGCGCCGCCGCGACCACCGCCGCGACCTGCTCCGGCGGACCCGACACCACCGTCGAGGACGGCCCGTTCACCGCCGCCACCGACACGCCCTCGACCGACTCCAGCAGGCGCCCGGCGTCCTCCGCGCCCACGCCGAGCGACGCCATGGCGCCGCCGCCGGACAGCCGCCGCAGCGCCCTGCTCCGGACGGCCACGATCTTCGCGGCGTCCTCCAGGGACAGGGCCCCGGCCACGGACGCCGCCGCGATCTCGCCCTGGCTGTGCCCGACCACGGCGGCGGGGACGACGCCGTACTCGGACCACACGGCGGCCAGCGACACCATCACCGCCCAGAGCACGGGCTGCACCACGTCCACCCGGGCCAGCTCGGAACCGTCCCCGCGCAACACCTCAGTCAGCGACCAGTCCACGTACGGCGCCAGAGCCTCCTCGCACTCGGCGATCCGCTTGGCGAAGACGGGCGACTCCTCCAGCAGCCGGACGCCCATTCCCGCCCACTGCGACCCCTGGCCGGGGAACACCAGCACCGCTTCGGTGCCGACCACGTGGCCCGTGACCAGCCCCGGATGCGCCTCGCCCGCCGCGAGAGCGTCCAGCCCCGCGCGCAGGTCGTCGCCCACGACCACCGCACGGTGATCGAACACCGACCGGGTCGTCACCAGCGACCAGCCCACCTCGGCCGGGCTCGCGTCCGCGCCGTCGCCACCGCCCTCCCGGCCGTCCAGGAAGGCGCCCAGCCGCCGCCCCTGCGCCCGCAGCGCGTCCTCGGACCGCGCCGACACCGCCCACGGGACGACCCGCGGCCCCGCGCCGGGAGGCGCCGCGTCCGGCTCGGGCTCCGCCGGGGCCTCCTCCACGATCAGGTGGGCGTTCGTCCCGGAGATCCCGAACGACGACACGCCCGCGCGCCGGGGACGGTCGCCCCGCGGCCACGGCACCGGCTCGGTGAGCAGCCGCACGGCGCCCGACGACCAGTCCACGTGCGAGGTCGGCTCGTCGATGTGCAGGGTGGCGGGCAGCGTCTCGTTCCGCATCGCCATGATCATGTTGATCAGCCCGGCCACGCCCGCCGTCGCGTGGGTGTGCCCGATGTTGGACTTCACCGACCCGAGCCACAGCGGACGGTCCGCCGGGCGGTCCTGCCCGTAGGTGGCCAGCAGCGCGCCCGCCTCGATCGGGTCGCCCAGCCGCGTCCCCGTCCCGTGCGCCTCCACCGCGTCCACCTCGGCCGCCGCGAGCCGGGCGTTGCCGAGCGCGTGCCGGATGACCCGCTCCTGCGCGGCGTCGTTCGGCGCCGTCAGCCCGTTGCTCGCGCCGTCCTGGTTGATCGCCGAGCCGCGGATCACCGCCAGCACCCGGCGCCCGTTGCGGCGCGCGTCCGACAGCCGCTCCAGCAGCACGAGCCCGACGCCCTCGGAGAAGCCGGTGCCGTCCGCCGACGCCGCGAACGGCTTGCACCGCCCGTCCGGCGCCAGGCCGCGCTGCCGGGAGAACTCGGTGAACATGAGCGGGGACGACAGGACCAGCGCGCCGCCCGCGAGCGCCAGCGTGCAGTCGTCCTGCCGCAGCGCCTGGCACGCCAGGTGGACGGCCACCAGCGACGCCGAGCACGCCGTGTCGACCGTGACCGCCGGGCCCTCCAGCCCGAACGTGTACGCCACGCGCCCCGAGATGACGCTGGTGAGGCTGCCCGTGGTGGCGTGCCCCTCGAAACCCTCGGGGACGCGCGGCAGCCCCGACAGGTAGTCCTCGCTGGACACGCCCGCGTACACGCCCGTCCGGCTGCCCTTCAGCGCGGCGGGGTCGAGCCCGGCGCGCTCGAACAGCTCCCAGGACGTCTCCAGCAGCAGCCGCTGCTGCGGGTCCATCGCCAGCGCCTCGCGCGGGCTGATCCCGAAGAACCCGGCATCGAACTTGTCGGCGTCGTCCACGAAGCCGCCCTCGCGGACGTAGCTCGTCCACGGCCGGGCCGGGTCGGGGTGGTACAGGCCGTCCAGGTCCCAGCCGCGGTCGGCCGGGAACCCGGCGATCGCGTCCCCGCCGCCGGACACCAGCCGCCACAGCGCCTCGGGCGAGTCGACCCCGCCGGGCAGCCGGCAGGCGATGCCGACCACGGCCACGGGCTCGGCGTTGCGCTCCTCCGCCTCGCGCAGCCGCCGGCGGGTGTCGTGCAGGTCGGCGGCGACGCGCTTGAGGTAGTCGACCAGCTTCTCTTCATTCGCCATGGCGGGCCACCATTCAGGACACTCCAAGCTCGTTGTCGATGAAGTCGAGGACCTGCTCGGCGGACGCGGACCGCAGCAGGTCCGCCGCCTCGGCCCCGTCGCCGTCCGCCGGCCCGCGGGCCTGCTTCCACGTCGTCAGGAGGTCTTCCAGGCGGGCCGTCACCGCACCGAACCCGCCCTCGTCGAGGCCGGGCCCGGCCAGTGCGCCCGACAGCGCGGACTCCAGCCGGGCCAGCTCGCCGAGGAGCGGCCCGGCGCCGTCCCGCCCGGCGGCGCCCCGGGCCGGCGCCGCCGCGTCGTCCG
>NZ_CAACVB010000388.1 GCF_900659635.1 Actinomadura roseirufa
CGGGCCCGGCGGACGGGGGAGGAGGACCGCCGGCACGGCGGGACGGGCGCCGGTGACGAGCGGACGCCAGGCACCGGCGGCCGCGGCGGAGATCCGCCGGGCCAGGGACCACAGCGCGGCCTCGCCCCGGCGCATCCACCACGCGGCGGCCACGGCCGTCCCGAGGTGGACGAGCGTCATGCCGCCGAGACCACCGGAGCCCCCGGCCGTCACGTGCGGCGGGATGCCGTGGTGCACCGTTCCGGCGGACGCCGCGGTGAAGAGCGCGTGCAGCCCGAACTGCGCGCCGGTGAGGACGCCGAGGATCGTCCCGAACGACCGTTCGGCGCCCGCCAGCAGCAATGAGAGCCCTGTCACCAGCGCGAACCCGAGGACCACGGCGCCGGGCGGCACGCAGAGACGCGCCGCGTACGCGTGACCCGCGGTGGTCATGGTCAGGCAGACCGTCGCGAAGACCACCGCGCGGGCGAGGCGGAAGCAGGGCTGGAGCGGCATGGGTGTGCTCATGGTCCCACGGGCGCCCGCCGAGCCCGCACGAGGGCGCCCGGGGAGGGCAGGATGGGGTCGCGCGGCGCGGGGAGCCGGGGTGGTGAGCCGGGCGTGGCGAGCATCACCCGGCCGGCCCCGTGCGAGCTAACTTACGCGCGCGTAACCTACGTAACCGTAGGTTCGTTTGGCGAGGAGGCGCCCCCATGAGCACCGTGCCGGACATCAATGACATGCCGGACGTCGACGACGGACCGCCCGGTCCCCCCGCGCCGTCCCCCACCCGCCCGCGGCTGCGCGGCTGGCTCCATCTCGGCGCGTTCCCGGCCGTCCTCGTGGCCGGGCTCGTCCTGGTCGCGCTGGGGCCGACCCCGCAGGCGCGGCTCGCCTCGGCGCTCTACGTGGCGACCTCGGCCATGCTGTTCGGCGTCTCGGGGACCTACCACCGGCAGCGGTCGCACCGGCTGATCGAGGTGCTGCGCCGGTTCGACCACGCCAACATCTACCTGATCATCGCGGGGACCTACACCCCGTTCGCCGTGGTGGCGCTGGACGGCGGCGTCCGCCTCGCCGTCCTGGCGATCGTGTGGACCGGGGCGATCGCCGGCGTCGTGTTCCGGACGGCGTGGATCGGCGCGCCGCGCGCGCTCTACGTCACCCTCTACATCGTGCTCGGCTGGGTCGCGGTGTTCTTCCTGCCGCAGTTCCTGGCCGGGGCCGGGGTCGCCGCCTGCGCGATGGTCGCGGTGGGAGGCGTCTGCTACAGCGTGGGCGGAGTCGTCTACGGGCTGCGGCGCCCGAACCCCTCGCCGCGCTGGTTCGGGTTCCACGAGGTCTTCCACGCCTGCACCCTCGCCGCGTACGTCCTTCAGTACATCGCGGTCTCCCTGGTGGTCTACCAGTCCGGCTGAGCCCGGACGGCGCGAGAAAGCACGCCCCACCGGTAACCCCGCGGGGCGGCGCATGGCACTCTTGTTGACGGAAAGAACCCGGGACGAGGGATGAACCGGGCAGGCACGTCCTAGTACAGGGAGAGCATGGTGCGGCGCTGGCATGGCCTCGACGAGGTACCCGCCGACTGGGGCCGTTCAGTGGTCACCATCGGGGTGTTCGACGGAGTGCACCGCGGCCACCAGCGGATCGTCGGCGCCGCCGCCGAGGAGGCCCGGCGGCGCGGGCTGCGCTCGGTGGTGATCACCTTCGACCCGCACCCGGACGAGGTCGTGCGGCCGGGCACCCACCCGCCGCTGCTGGCGCCCACGCGGCGCCGTGTCGGGCTGCTGGAGGGGCTCGGCACCGACGCGGTCGTGGTCGTGCCGTTCACGCTGGAGCTGTCCAAGGTGCCGCCGGACGAGTTCGTCCAGTCCGTCTTGGTCGAGCGGCTGCACGCGGCCCACGTCATCGTCGGCGAGGACTTCCGCTTCGGCCACCGCGCCAAGGGCGACGTCGCACTGCTCCGGGAGCTCGGCGAGAAGTACGACTTCAGCGCCGAGGGCATGCCGCTGGTCGCCAACGGCGACACGATCTCCTCCACCTACATCCGGTCGCGGCTGGCCGCGGGCGAGGTCGAGGCCGCCGCGACCGCGCTCGGCCGCCCGCACCAGGTGGAGGGCGTGGTCGTGCGCGGTCACCAGCGGGGCCGGGCGCTCGGCTTCCCGACGGCGAACCTGGAGACGCCGCCGCACACCGCGATCCCCGCCGACGGCGTGTACGGCGGCTGGCTGACCGCCGACTCCGACCGCTACCCGGGGTTCCGCTGGCCCGCCGCGATCTCCATCGGCACCAACCCGACCTTCGAGGGGGAGGGCGAGCGGACGGTCGAGGCGTACGCGCTGGACCGTGACGACCTCGACCTCTACGGCGAGCACATGGCCGTCGACTTCGCCGCCCGCATCCGCGACACCCTGAAGTTCGACTCCGTCGAGGCGCTGGTCGAGGAGATGCACCGGGACGTCGCCCGGGCCCGCGAGATCGCCGCGGGCTGAGCGCGGCGCGGAGGGCACCCTGCGTGATCGTCCCGGTTCCGCGCTGTGACGGTGGGGCTTTCGGGCATGGTACGGTGAATAGTCGCTGGGATGGGCCCCGGCGCGGTTGGCTGCACCCTCATGCGGCTCACCACTCTCTAACACGCACCATGCGGACCCGCGCTCCCATCGGGCCCGGGCTCTGCGGGTGACGATCTCATCGAAGGAGCCACGTGTCGCTCGACACCGCCACGAAGAACCAGATCATCGCCGAGTACGCGACCACTGAGGGTGACACCGGATCGCCGGAGGTCCAGGTCGCGCTGCTGACGCGCCGCATCAACGATCTGACCGAGCACCTCAAGGAGCACAAGCACGACCACCACAGCCGCCGCGGCCTCCTGCTGCTGGTCGGCCGTCGTCGCCGGCTCCTGAAGTACCTGAGCAACAAGGACATCAACCGCTACCGGCAGCTGATCGAGCGACTCGGTCTGCGCCGCTAGCACCGAGAGGGAGTGGTCCGCCGGGCCACTCCCTCTTCGCTTTCGGCCGGCGGGGGCCGCGCATCCCCTCCGCCCGACAACTGGAGACAAGCCTCGCGGACACCGCTGGTGCGGGCCGGTCCTCGGTAGTGGCTTCCGGATCCGTTCCGCCCCATCGGCGGACCTGTCGATCCGGGTGCTTCGATCGAAGACCGGCAGCGTGAAAGCCACGGGAAACGGCCGCGGGGACCGACGTAGAGACCTGAGGAGGTTTCCCGTGACAGAAGCCGTGCGCATCGATGGCGCGCAGAGCACCGAGGCCGTGATCGACAACGGCGTGTTCGGCACCCGGACCATCCGTTTCGAGACGGGCCGGCTGGCCCGCCAGGCGGCCGGTTCCGCCGTCGCCTACCTCGACGACGAGACGATGGTCCTGTCGGCGACCACCGCGTCCAAGAAGCCCAAGGACAACCTGGACTTCTTCCCGCTGACCGTGGACGTCGAGGAGCGGATGTACGCGGCCGGGCGCATCCCCGGCTCGTTCTTCCGCCGCGAGGGCCGCCCGTCCGAGGACGCGATCCTGACCTGCCGGCTGATCGACCGGCCGCTGCGCCCGTCGTTCGCCAAGGGCCTGCGCAACGAGATCCAGGTCGTCGAGACGATCATGGCGCTGCACCCCGACCACCTGTACGACGTGGTGGCGATCAACGCCGCGTCGATGTCCACGCAGCTGGCGGGCCTGCCGTTCTCCGGCCCGATCGGCGGCGTCCGCGTCGCGCTGATCGACGGCCAGTGGGTCGGCTTCCCCACCCACCCCGAGCTCGAGCGCGCCACCTTCGACATGGTGGTCGCGGGCCGGGTGCTGGCCGACGGCGACGTCGCGATCATGATGGTCGAGGCGGAGTCCACCCGCGACACGCTGAAGCTCGTCGGCGAGGGCGCCACGGCGCCGACCGAGGAGACCGTCGCGCAGGGCCTGGAGGCGGCCAAGCCGTTCATCAAGGTGCTGTGCAAGGCGCAGAGCGACCTGGCGGCCGTCGCCGCCAAGGACACCGCCGAGTACCCCGTCTTCCTGGACTACCAGGACGACGTGCTGGAGGCCGTCACCGCCGCCGTCGCCGAGGACCTCGGCCAGGCGCTGACCATCGCCGCCAAGCAGGAGCGCGAGACCCGGCTGGACGAGCTGAAGGCCGGTGCCGCCGAGAAGCTCGGCGAGGACTTCGAGGGCCGCGAGAAGGAGATCTCCGCCGCGTTCCGCGCGGTGACCAAGAAGCTGGTCCGCGAGCGGGTCATCCGCGACGGGCTGCGCATCGACGGCCGCGGGCTGAAGGACATCCGCCAGCTCACCGCCGAGGCGCACGTGATCCCGCGGGTGCACGGCTCGGCGCTGTTCGAGCGCGGCGAGACGCAGATCCTCGGCGTGACGACGCTGAACATGCTCCGCATGGAGCAGATGATCGACACGCTGAACCCCGAGCGCACCAAGCGCTACATGCACAACTACAACTTCCCGCCCTACTCGACCGGTGAGACCGGCCGGGTGGGCTCGCCGAAGCGCCGCGAGATCGGCCACGGCGCGCTCGCCGAGCGGGCGCTGATCCCGGTGCTGCCGACGCGCGAGGAGTTCCCCTACGCGATCCGGCAGGTGTCGGAGGCGCTGGGCTCCAACGGCTCCACCTCGATGGGCTCGGTCTGCGCCTCCACCATGTCGCTGCTGGACGCGGGCGTCCCGCTGAAGCAGATGGTGGCGGGCATCGCGATGGGCCTGATCCACGAGGGCGGCGAGTACGTCACGCTGACCGACATCCTCGGCGCCGAGGACGCGTTCGGCGACATGGACTTCAAGGTCGCCGGCACCCGTGACGTGATCACCGCGCTGCAGCTGGACACCAAGCTCGACGGCATCCCCGCCTCGGTGCTGGCCGCCGCGCTCCGGCAGGCCAAGGGCGCCCGGCTGGCGATCCTGGACGTGATGCAGGAGGCCATCGAGGCGCCCGCCGAGATGAGCCCGAACGCGCCGCGGATCATCACGATCAAGGTCCCGGTCGACAAGATCGGCGAGGTCATCGGCCCCAAGGGCAAGATGATCAACTCGATCCAGGACGACACCGGCGCCGACATCACGATCGAGGACGACGGCACGATCTACGTCGGCGCGACCGACGGCCCGTCCGCCGAGGCCGCGCGGCAGGCGATCAACGCGATCGCCAACCCGCACATGCCCGAGGTCGGCGAGCGCTTCCTCGGCACCGTCGTCAAGACCACGACGTTCGGCGCGTTCGTGTCGCTGCTGCCCGGCAAGGACGGCCTGCTGCACGTCTCGCAGATCCGCAAGCTGCACGGCGGCGCCCGGATCGAGAACGTCGAGGACGTCATCGGCGTCGGCGAGAAGATCCAGGTCGAGGTCACCGAGATCGACCAGCGCGGCAAGCTGTCGCTGGTGCCGGTCGAGGTGGTCGAGCGCGAGGCCGCCGACCGCGCCGGCAAGGACGCGCCCGACGAGGACGGCGCCGTGGCCGAGGCCGACGGCGGCGACTCCGGCGACTCCGGCGAGGGCCGTGAGCGGCGCGAGGACGGCGACAAGCGCGCCCCGCGCC
>NZ_CAACVB010000389.1 GCF_900659635.1 Actinomadura roseirufa
CGCGCGCCCGGCCCGCGCCGTCCGCACGTCCGGCGTGGAGCCGCGGGTGCGGACGGTCCCGGCCGAGCGGCTCGCCGCCGCGGCGCGCGAGGCGGCCGAGGAGCTGCTCGACCGGGTCGAGGGCACGATCGGCGTCATCGTCCCGCTCGCCCTGGACGGCGAGGCGCCTCCACCGGCCCGGAGCCGCGTGACCCAGGACGCCCTCTGGGACGACGCAGACGACGCGGACGACGCCACCCCCGAGGACGCCGCTCCGGACGCCGGCCGGGGCGTCTCCTGGGACGCCGGCGCCCGCGAACGGCTCGGCGCCGGGCTGCCCGGACGCGTGCAGGTCCTGGACGTCCTGGAGGCCAAGGGGCTGGAGTTCGACGCCGCCGTCATCATCGCCCCCGAGACCGTCGCCGCGCAGTCGCCGCGCGGCCTGCGCGTCCTCTACGTCGCGGTGTCCCGGGCCACGCAGCGGCTCACCGTCCTCACCGCCGACCCCGAGTGGGAGCGGACCCTGCTCTCCGGTTGACGGCGGCGCGGCGAGCCGCCCCGCGGTTAGGCTGGCGCGAGCCCCCTACCCGTGGACGGAGACCGATGACCGGGCGAAATCCCGCCCCCCGGCGCAGCTACGGCGGCCGCTCGGCGCAGGAGCGGCGTGCCGAGCGGCGGGAGCGGCTGCTCACCGCGGGGCTGGAGCTGTTCGGGACGCGCGGCTACGCGGCCACCTCGATCGAGCGGCTCTGCGCGACGGCGAGCGTGTCCACGCGGAACTTCTACGAGGAGTTCTCCGGGCGCGAGGAACTGCTCACGACCCTGCACGCGATCATCAACGAGCGCGCCGGCGACGCGCTCGCCGCGGCCCGCGCCGAGGGGTCCGGCGCCGGGCTGCCCGAGCGGGTCGAGCAGGCGGTGCGGGTGTTCGTCACCGTCACCGCGAGCGACCCGCGCTGGGCGCGGATCGCGTTCGTCGAGGTCGTCGGCGTCAGTGCCGAACTGGAGGCGCACCGGCTCGGCTGGCGCTCGCAGTGGGCCGAGGCGGTGCTCGCCATCATCGCCGAGGCGGTGGCCCGCGGCGAGGCCCCCGACCGCGACCACCGGCTGACGGTGATCGCCGTCATCGGGGCGGTGAACAATCTCGTCCACCACTGGTCGGCGCGCGGGCAGGACGTCCCGCTGGACGACGTCATCGCCGAGCTGACGCATCTCGTCCTCGCGGTGGTCACCGCCCCCCGGCCGAACGCCCCGCCGGACGCGGCCTGACCGGGCGACGACCCGCACCGGCCGCGCGGCCGGTCCCGGTCAGATGATCGGCGGGCGGCCGGTGCGGGTCATGCGCCACGCCGTCCGCCAGGAGATCGGGCGGCGCGGCCCGGCGGGCTTGCGCCAGCCCTCGGCGAAGCCCTTGAACCAGGGCCTGAGAGAGCTCGGCCTGCGCTCGCGGAGCACCGTCATCGCGACCCACACGCCGAGGTAGGTCAGCGCGAGCGGCCACGGCAGGTTCCGGCGCGCCAGCCACACCCGGTTGCGGGCGTTGTAGCGGTAGAACATGTCGTGCCGGGTGGGCAGCACGGCGGGGTGGAACATGACGGCGGACGCGTCGTACACGATGCGGTACCCGGCGTTGAGGATCTGCCACGCGAGGTCGGTCTCCTCGTGGGCGTAGAAGAAGTCCTCCGGCAGGCCGCCGCCCGCGTCGAACGCGGCGCGGCGCATCGCGCAGGCGCCGCCGAGGAACGTGGTGACCTCGGAGGAGCGTTCCGGGTCGCCGGCGCGCAGCCGCGGGACGTGCCGGCGCTCGCCGCGGCCGCCCTCGGGGTCGCGGACGCGGAAGGAGACGACGCCGAGCCCCGGGTCGGCCGCGAACCGGTCGCGCAGGTACGTGCCGAGGCGGGTGGAGCGGTACCAGCCGTCGTCGTCGAGGAACAGGACCACGTCGCCGGAGGACGCCTCCACGCCCCGGTTGCGCCCGGCGGGGATCCCGACGTTGCTGGGCAGGCTGAGCGTGCGGACCCGCTCGTCGTCGAACGGGGCCACGTCCTCCTGGCCGCCGACCGGGTCGACGCCGTTGCCGACGAGGACGACCTCGACGTCCACGTGCTCCTGCTCCAGGGCGCTGCGGACGGCGCGGGCCAGTTCGGCGGGCCGGTTCCCCATCGTGAGGACGACGACGCTCAGCTTCACTTGAGCCTCCTGGACGCCAGGATGCTCACCAGGTGCAGCAGGGTCTGCAGGACGGCGACGGCGGCCACCGCGACGGTGAGGACCCGGATCGCGGCCGGGGTGTCGTTCCCGAGCGCGACGTCCAGCGCCGCCGCGGCCAGGATCAGCAGCGACAGCTCGACAGCGCCGATGATCCGGTGGAAGCGCAGCATGGACGCGGCCTGCCGGGCCAGCGCGATGCCGGTGGAGCGGGGCCGCAGCGCCCGGTCGCCGCCGGTCGGGTCGGCGGCCAGGCCCGACTTGGCCCGCGCCACCACGACGTTGTCGGTCTCCGCCTTGATGAGCGCGGCGCCGAGCGCGGCGACGAGGCCGAGCTCGGCCCAGCCACCGTTCTTCCAGCCGCCCTGGGCCGCGAAGCCGAGCCCGATGAGCAGCGACACCTCCGAGAGGTAGTGGCCGATCCGGTCGAGGAAGACCCCGGCCACCGACGTCCGCCGCAGGTAGCGGGCGACCTCGCCGTCCACGCAGTCGAGCAGCAGGTACACCTGGATCAGGACGGCGCCGCCGAGCGCCGTCCACAGCGCGGCCATGCCTCCGGCCGGCAGCGACACCACGACGCCCGCGACGACGCCGCTCAGCATCATCAGGTAGGTGAGCTGGTTGGGGCTGAACCCGAGGCGCAGGAACACCCACGCGAAGTAGGGGGACAGGTCGCGCATGTAGAGGCGGCCCGCCCAGTGCTCCTCGTTGCGCCGGTCCTTGAGGCCGGGCGGCTGCCCGTACTTGCGGATGTCGGCGACGCTCGCGCCCTTGCGGTGCGGGCGCTGGTCCTCCGGACGTGCCTCGGCGCGGCCGTCCTCACGGCCGGGGAGCTCAGCCTCCATGGGCCTGGACATACTCTTCCACCGCCTTGAGGGTCGCCCCCTGGTCGAGAGCGAGGTGTTCCAAGATCGTGTAGCGGCCGGGCCGCGTGCGGGGGGCGTACTGGACGGCCTCGGCGAACTGCTCGACGGTCAGCCCGACGTCGCCCGGGAAGCGCGGCAGCCCGTGCCGGTCGAGGCAGGCCAGGATCTCCGCCAGCCGCTCCTCGCCGGCGCCGAGCCGGGTCGCGCGCAGGTGGTAGCAGAACGCGGCGCCGATCCCGGCCAGCTCGCCGTGGTTGGCGGTGCCGGGGTACAGCTGGTCGATGGCGTGCAGGATCTCGTGGTCGCCGCCGCTCGCCGGCCGGGAGTCGCCCGCGAACGACATCGCCATGCCCGACAGGACCAGCGCCTCGGCGAGGACGGTGAGGAACCGGTCCGACTCGATCGACTCGGGCTGGTGCAGCAGCGACTCGGCGGCGGTGCGGGCGACGGTGAGCGCCAGCCGGTCCACCCGCTCGCCGCACTCGTCCGCCGCGAGGAGCCAGTCCTCCACGGCGGAGAAGTTGCTCACCACGTCGCCGATGCCGGCGCGGACGAGCCGGTCCGGCGCGGCGCGGACGTAGTCGAGGTCCACGACCATCGCCAGCGGCATCACGACGCCGAACGAGCCCTTGCCCCCGTCGTGGGAGAGCGAGGCGACCGGGGAGCAGATCCCGTCGTGCGAGAGGTTCGTGGCGACCGACACCATCGGGATGCCCGACAGCGTCGCCGCGTACTTGGTGGCGTCGATCGTGCGGCCGCCGCCGATGCCCACCACGGCCTCGTAGGATCCGGCGCGCAGCTTGGAGCCGAGGCTCACGGCGCCCTCCACGGTGCCGGCGTCGACCTGGAACACCTCGCACTCGGTCAGGGATCCGCGGACGTGATCGGCTATCTGGTCGCCCTGGCCGGGGCCGACCGCGATGGCGACCCTTCCCTCGGTGGCGATCCGCCGGTCGGCCAGCAGATCGCCGAGGGCGGCCACCGCGCCGCGCCGCACGTCGATGGAAAGCGGCGCGGTCAGCATCCGCGTCAGCAGGGGCATGGGCCTCCTCGCTCGGGCTCGTCGGTCGCTCGGGTGCGCCGGCCGCGGCGCCGGGCGGGCCCGGCGCCGGCCGGCGCGGGGTGTGCCCTAGTAGGTTTTGGCGATCAGGCGGGCCTTCGCCAGGTCGTCGTGGTTGTCGACCTCCACCCAGTCGACCGCGCCGATGGGCGCGACGGCGATGCGCCCGCCCCGGTTGACCAGCTCCTGGTACCCGTCCTCGTAGTAGAGGTCGGGGTCGCCCTCCCAGGTGGCCTTGAGGGCGTCCGCGAGGGGCTCCGCGGCCGCGGGCTCGATCAGGGTGGCGCCGATGTACTCGCCGTACGCGGTGGACGGGTCCATCAGCTTGGTGATGGACCGCAGGTGACCGGCCTCGTCGAGGGTCACCTTCATCTCCTCGTCGGCCAGAGTTTTCACATTGTCCACTGCCAGGAGGATGTCCGCTCCGCGGGCGGACAATAGGGTCTTCTCAATGCTCACCGGATGAACCGTGTCACCGTTGACCATGAGGACGCCCCTGGAGAAGTGCTCCCGAGCCAGCCACATGGAGTAGGCGTTGTTCCACTCCTCGGCCTTGTCGTTGTGCACGAGCGTGATGGACACGCCGTACCGCTCCTCCAAGGCGCGCTTGCGTTCCTCGACGGCGCCGGCGCGGTAGCCGACGACGATCACCACTTCGGTCAGCCCGACCTCGGCCAGGTTGCCCAGGGCGATGTCCAGGATGGTGGTGTCCCCGTCCACGGGGACGAGGGCCTTGGGGAGGGTGTCGGTGTAGGGCCGCAGCCTCCGGCCAGCGCCCGCCGCCAGCACCATGCCGATCATGCTTCCTCTTCCTCCAGGTCGACCATCACGCCGCTGCCGCGTCCCGTCCGGGCCCAAGTGGTGACGCTCTCGCCGCCGGTCAACACGCCAAGGTAGGCGGCGAGCGCGGCGTACGCGAACGGGAGGAGCCCGAAGAGGCCCGCGAAGGCCACCAGGAGCATCCGGCCCTCCCAGCCGAGCCCGGCGCGGAGGACCCACTCCTGAGGCCGTAGCCCCAGGCGGGTGCGGTACGCGGTGTCGTAGTGGTGGAACGCGAGGACGGCCGTCAGCACATAGACGAGCGGCGCCGACACTCCCTGCGCAAACCCCAGTACGGCGAGGTAACCATACTCGATCCCTCGGATTATGGGCGGTACAAGCCAGTCCATATGTCCGCGGTGCGGGTGCGCGGAGACCGCTCCGGCGAGCGGCAGCACCAGCAGCGGCGCGCACAGCGCCGGCACCGGGTCGGGTCCCGCGCCCGCCGCCAGCAGCGCGATCGTGACCGCCGCCGCCAGGAACGTTCCAGGCAGCGGCGGGAGAGCGCCGCCGGTCAGCCTGCCGAGCGCGGTGGCCAGCGGGCCGTCGCCGCGGTGCGCGCCCGGCCGCGGCGCGCCCGGCTCGCGGG
>NZ_CAACVB010000390.1 GCF_900659635.1 Actinomadura roseirufa
CGCTCAGCCCGGCCAAGCGCTGGGGCGGCGTCGCCGGGGGCGCCGCGGCGGGCGCCATGGTGCTGGCGCTGTGCGGCGCCGCGACCCCGGCGACGATCGTCGCGGTGGCGGCGGGCGCGCCGCTCGGCGACCTGCTGGAGTCGATGCTCAAGCGCGGCGCCGGGGTGAAGGACGCGGGGACGTGGCTGCCCGGCTTCGGCGGCCTGCTGGACCGGATCGACTCGCTGCTGGTCGCCCTGGCCGTGGCGATGCTGCTGTCATGAAGGGACGGGTCATGAGGGGACGGGTCATGGGGGAGCACGGCGGGGTACGGGGCGGGCTGGTCGCGGCGGCGCTGCGGCGGGCCGGGTGGCGGGCCGCGTTCGGGCTCTCGGGCGGACTGGAGGTCACCGGGCCCGCGCCGGACGGACCGTGCGTGATCGTCGCGAACCACGCCTCGCACGCCGACACCGCGGCGCTGCTCGCGGCGCTGCCCGCGCGGCGCCGCCCGGTCGTCGCCGCCGCGGCCGACTACTGGTTCGCGGGACGGTTCCGGTCGTTCGTCTGCCGGACGGCGGTCGCGGGCTTCCCGGTCCGCCGGTCGCGGGGCGGGTTCGGCGACCTGGCCGCCGCGGCGGCCCAGCTCGCCCGGGGCCGTTGCGTCATCGTGTTCCCCGAGGGCACGCGCTCCCGGGACGGCACGGTCGGCGAGTTCCGCGGCGGGGCAGCGCGCCTGGCCGACCTCGCGGGCGTCCCGCTGGTCCCCGCCGGACTCACGGGCACCCGCGACCTGCTCGGCGTGCACGGCCGGCTGCGCCGCACGCGCGTCCGCGTCAGCTTCGGTGCCCCGACGCACGAGCCCGCCGAGGCCCGGCGGACCGTCCAAGACCTGGTGGACGCGACTCACGGACGCGGCTGACGGACGCGGCCGTGGGGCCGCCGGATGACACGGCCACCGCATGTGACCGCTTCCGGACGGCCCCCGCGGCGACCTCGAAGAATCACCGCACGTAAGCGATGTCCCCACAATCAACTACACAGCGCAATTTCTGAATAGATACACTCCGTAATCGATCGAACACATGTTGCCATGGCGACGTTAAGTGAAATGGAAGACACTCTTCGTGCATCCCCCCTCGAGCTCGAAGGAGAGCGAAGAGTGATAACGAAGAGGACCACCGCCATCTCGCTGGCCGTCGTCGCCGCCGGGGCCTGCCTCGCGACGACCGCGGCCGCCGCCCAGCCGGGACGGCACGCGCCGTCCACCGGGCACGCCCCGGCCGCCGCGGCGCTGCCGCCCGGCTACCAGCTGCTGAAGCTGGCCAACGCGAACGTCCCGAACTTCCAGCGCCGCACCCTGATCTGTCCGGGCTCCAAGCACGTGCTCGGCGGCGGCGCCGAGGCCCAGGGCAACCGCGCGATCCTGGTCGGTTCCTTCCCGACCGACGACGGGCGCGGCTGGATCGGCATCGGCCGCCAGGACGGCTACAACGACGTCGGCATCAGCGTCTACGCGATCTGTGCTGATTAGTCGTGTTCATTGCAAGCCCGGCCCACCGCGTTCGCTAGCGCTCGCTTCGTGACCGGGCTTGTGCGAGCGCGAATCGCGTGACGGCTGAGCAGCACTTCAGGACACCCCCGGCCCCGGTCGACTCCCCCCGACCGGGGCCGGAACCGTTTCCGCCCCCATTCCGTCCGGCAGTGTCGGCCCTTGCGACAAAAGGCCAGGTCGCGCGCTCGTGCGACGGCTGAGCACCACTTCGCGCCCCGGCCCGGTCGCCCCCGACCGGGCCGGGGCGTGTCCGTTCCCATCCCGTCCAGCGGTGTCAGCGGAGTTCGGCGGTGATGGTCAGGCGTAGGCAGGTGTCCGCCCAGATTTCGGCGGTGCGGCGCGGGTCGTCGCCGTGCAGGGCGTCGGCCAGGCGGGTCGTGGCCTCGGCGGCGGCGGTCAGGCCGGAGCGGGCGAGGTCTGCGGCGGCGGCCGTGACGCGGTCCCGCAGGCCCGGCCGGACGTGCAGCACGCCGTGGTGCGCGACCTCCGCGCAGACCGCGAGGGCGGCGTCCAGCACGGCGCCCAGGGGGTCCGGGGGGCGATGGGACGGACCGTCCAGCGCCGCCGCCGCCTCGCCCGGCGCGAGGTCGGGCACGATGACGCCATCGGCGGTCATGACCGCGACCGGGTCGATGACGAGCGTGCCGCGCTCCCGGCGGACGGCCCCGCTGACGAACCTCGGCCCGGCGGCGAGCGCCCCGGCCAGCGCGTCCAGCGCGGCGGGCCGGTACGGGGCGTACTCGGCCGACAGGACGGCGGTCGCGCCCGCCGTGTCCGCGACGACGGCCTCCAGCCGCTGCGCGCCGGGGTGGTAGCCGACGTCGCGAACCTCGGCGACCTCGAACACGCGGACCTGGTCCGCCTCGACGCGCCGCCGGACCGGGCGCGGCGGAAGCGCCGCCAGCGCCCGCTCGGCCGCCGTGAAGTCCCGGACGAGCAGCGCGGGCGGCAGGCCCGTCCAGGCGTCGCCGAGCGGGGTGACGGTCGTCCGGGCGACCCGGCCCGCCGCGACCCGCACGACGCGGCTCGCGCTGCGGGTCGCGCTCTCGGACACGACGTTCGCCGCGGCGAGGTCGCGCAGCGTCGTGCCGAGCAGCCGCCGCCCGGCCACCCCGGCGCCGGTCAGCGTCTCCCCGTCCGGGACCGCCCATTGCCGTTTCAGCACGAGCACCGTGTCGGCGTGAGCGAGGTAGACGTCGGCGGTGCGGGACGACGCGGTGCCCCCGATCCGGCAGCCGAGCGCGGCCAGGCGGACGCGGCGCAGCGGCGTGTCGGCGGACTCGTCGGTCCCGAGCGCCTGCGAGCGGAGGCCGCCGCCCAGCGCCGCGCGGTGCCGCGCGTAGATCTCGGCGGCCGGCGCGGCGAGCCGGCCCTGCTCGTAGTCGGCGCGGCGCTCACGGTAGGCGTCCAGTTGCCCGGCCAGGTCGCCGGCGGCGGCCGCGGGCCAGTGCAGGTTCCGTGCCGACAGCTCGGCGGCGGCCCGCCGCAGCGCCGTGACCAGGACGGGCCCGGCGTGCATCGCGCCCTCCATGAGGACCTGGCCGACGATGTCCAGGGCGGGTTCCAGCCCCGTGCCGTCCCCTCCTCCGCCGGATCGTCCCTGCCCGCCGACGTCCACTCTGACGTCGGCGCCGGCGAGCCCCAGGTCGTCCGCGGCGCGGAACGCCCACACGGCCAGGGCGACGACCTCGCCCCGCACAGCGGCGGAGGCGTCGGTGTCCACGTAGCCCAGCTCGCCGGGCACGAGGAACCGGACCGTGCAGGACGGCAGTTCCACGCGCGCCACGCGGTCGTCCCACGAGGGCCGGTGGATTCGGGCCGCGTATCCCGCGCGGAACGCGCGACGTGCGGCGGTCAGGGCGCGTTGGCCCAGGACTCGGGCGAGCGCGTCGTCGTCGAACGCGCCGGGCGACCATCCCGGCCGCTCCGCGGGCGGTTCCTCTCCGCCGTCGCGCGCCGGTGGCGGCTCCCCTCCCGCGGACTCGCCGGCGGACGGTTCCGCAGGGACCTCGGGAGCCGGCTCCGGCGCGGCGAAGAGGCGCTGGTAGGCCAGGACGAGGCCGACCTTGTGGCGGCACGCGGACGGCGCGGCGCAGGTGCAGGTCGCCGCGTCCAGCCCGGCGCCGGAGGGCAGCGCGGCCGCGGTGCCGTCGGGGAACACGCCGTGCACACCACCGTCGGCGGCGACGTCCACCGAGGGGCCGTTCCCCGCGTCGAGGTCCTTCGCGGCGCGTTTGACGAGGCCGCGGTTGGTGAGGACGGCGAGCGTGTCCCCCGTCAGGGCGAGCAGGTCCGCGCGGACCGGCGGCGCGCTCACCGGCCGATCCGCTCGGCGACGAACGCGGCGAGCTTCCCCGGCGTCATCGCGCCGACGTGCGCGCCGACGTCGGCGAGCCGCTGTCCCATGGCCCGGTCGTAGGACGGGTCGGCCCGTTCGTCCAGCGCCGCGAGCCCGAGCACGTGCGTGCCCTGCTCGACGAGCCCCTTGACCGTCCGGACGAGAAGGTGCGCGTCCCCGCCCTCGTAGAAGTCGCTGATCACGGCGACGATCGCGCGGCGCGGGTTGTCGACCAGCCCGGCGGCGTAGCCGACGGCGCGGGCGATGTCGGTGCCCCCGCCGAGCTGCACCTTCATCAGCAGCTCGGCGGGGTCGGTGACGTCGGAGGTGAGGTCCACCACGGAGGTGTCGAACGCGACGAGGTGCGTCCGCAGGCCGGGCAGCCCCCACAGGCACGCGGCCGTGACCGCGGCGTGCACCACCGAGGCGAGCATCGACCCGGACTGGTCGACCAGCAGGATCATCTGCCATTGCTCCACGTGCCGGCGCGTCCGCGACACGAAGCGCGGATGCTCGATGTAGACGCGCCGTTCGTCCGGCCGGTAGTGGGCGAGGTTCGCGCGGATCGTGCCGTGGAAGTCGAAGTTGCGGGCGTTCTTGACGCGGCTCGGCCGCCGCGACCGGGTGCCGTGGAACGCCTCGCGGACCTCGACGGCGAGCCGCTCCATCAGCTGCCGGACGACGGCCTCGACGATCCGCCGGGCCATCGCGAGGACGTCGGGGCTCATCAGGTGCTTGGTGCGCAGCACGGCGCGCAGCAGCGCCTCGTCCGGCTCGATCCGCTCCAGCACGGCGGGATCGGTGACGACCTCGTGGATCTCGTATTTCTCGACGGCGTCGCGCTCCAGCCGCTCGATCGTCTCCTTGGGGAACAGCCGGTGCACGGCGTCGAGCCAGTCGACCGTGGTCAGCGAGGACGGGCCGGATCCGCCGGTGCGCTCGTCCGAGCCGTTCCGGCCGGAGCCCGCCCGCACGCCGCGCCGGTCCAGGTCGGGGTCGCGGCCGTAGAGCCAGCCGAGCATGCGGTCGCGCTCGGCGGCGTCACCGCTCAGGGCCCCGGTCGCCGGCTCGGCGGGCAGGCCCAGGACGAGCCGCCAGCGCTCCAGGTCGGGTGTCGTCATCCGAGATCCCCTCCCGCATGGTTCGCGCCGCCATGGTTCGCACCGGCATGCTTCGCTCCAGCACCGTCAGCGCCGGCACTGTCCGCACTGGTCAGGCCAGCCGCGGCGAGGGCCCGGTCCACGCGTTCCTCCAGCGCCCGCGCCTCGGCGAGGACCAGCGGGTCGGCCTGGACGCGCAGCAGCCCGCGAGCGGAGCCGCGCAGGCCGCGCCGCTCCAGCAGACCCCGCGCGATCGTCTCGCGCTCGCGCGGCGGGAAGAACTCGAACGCCTGCCGCAGCGCGGGCAGCGCCACGAGGAAGTCGTCCCCGTCCAGGGCGGTGACCAGGTCGTCGAGGACGCCGAGGACCGCCGCGCCGGGCTCCAGCACCTCCTGCCTGGCCAGCGCGAACAGGCCGGCGAGCCAGTCGCCGAACGTGCCGGGGGCCGCGGCGCCGCGGATCGCGCGGCCCGGGTCGCCGGTGTCGCCGAGCGCGCGGGCCAGGCCGAACGCGGCGCCGCGCA
>NZ_CAACVB010000391.1 GCF_900659635.1 Actinomadura roseirufa
AAATTTAATGTGACCGTTTATCGCAATCTGCCGACCACTCGCGATTCAATCATGACTTCGTGATAAAAGATTGAGTGTGAGGTTATAACGCCGAAGCGGTAAAAATTTTAATTTTTGCCGCTGAGGGGTTGACCAAGCGAAGCGCGGTAGGTTTTCTGCTTAGGAGTTTAATCATGTTTCAGACTTTTATTTCTCGCCATAATTCAAACTTTTTTTCTGATAAGCTGGTTCTCACTTCTGTTACTCCAGCTTCTTCGGCACCTGTTTTACAGACACCTAAAGCTACATCGTCAACGTTATATTTTGATAGTTTGACGGTTAATGCTGGTAATGGTGGTTTTCTTCATTGCATTCAGATGGATACATCTGTCAACGCCGCTAATCAGGTTGTTTCTGTTGGTGCTGATATTGCTTTTGATGCCGACCCTAAATTTTTTGCCTGTTTGGTTCGCTTTGAGTCTTCTTCGGTTCCGACTACCCTCCCGACTGCCTATGATGTTTATCCTTTGGATGGTCGCCATGATGGTGGTTATTATACCGTCAAGGACTGTGTGACTATTGACGTCCTTCCCCGTACGCCGGGCAATAATGTTTATGTTGGTTTCATGGTTTGGTCTAACTTTACCGCTACTAAATGCCGCGGATTGGTTTCGCTGAATCAGGTTATTAAAGAGATTATTTGTCTCCAGCCACTTAAGTGAGGTGATTTATGTTTGGTGCTATTGCTGGCGGTATTGCTTCTGCTCTTGCTGGTGGCGCCATGTCTAAATTGTTTGGAGGCGGTCAAAAAGCCGCCTCCGGTGGCATTCAAGGTGATGTGCTTGCTACCGATAACAATACTGTAGGCATGGGTGATGCTGGTATTAAATCTGCCATTCAAGGCTCTAATGTTCCTAACCCTGATGAGGCCGTCCCTAGTTTTGTTTCTGGTGCTATGGCTAAAGCTGGTAAAGGACTTCTTGAAGGTACGTTGCAGGCTGGCACTTCTGCCGTTTCTGATAAGTTGCTTGATTTGGTTGGACTTGGTGGCAAGTCTGCCGCTGATAAAGGAAAGGATACTCGTGATTATCTTGCTGCTGCATTTCCTGAGCTTAATGCTTGGGAGCGTGCTGGTGCTGATGCTTCCTCTGCTGGTATGGTTGACGCCGGATTTGAGAATCAAAAAGAGCTTACTAAAATGCAACTGGACAATCAGAAAGAGATTGCCGAGATGCAAAATGAGACTCAAAAAGAGATTGCTGGCATTCAGTCGGCGACTTCACGCCAGAATACGAAAGACCAGGTATATGCACAAAATGAGATGCTTGCTTATCAACAGAAGGAGTCTACTGCTCGCGTTGCGTCTATTATGGAAAACACCAATCTTTCCAAGCAACAGCAGGTTTCCGAGATTATGCGCCAAATGCTTACTCAAGCTCAAACGGCTGGTCAGTATTTTACCAATGACCAAATCAAAGAAATGACTCGCAAGGTTAGTGCTGAGGTTGACTTAGTTCATCAGCAAACGCAGAATCAGCGGTATGGCTCTTCTCATATTGGCGCTACTGCAAAGGATATTTCTAATGTCGTCACTGATGCTGCTTCTGGTGTGGTTGATATTTTTCATGGTATTGATAAAGCTGTTGCCGATACTTGGAACAATTTCTGGAAAGACGGTAAAGCTGATGGTATTGGCTCTAATTTGTCTAGGAAATAACCGTCAGGATTGACACCCTCCCAATTGTATGTTTTCATGCCTCCAAATCTTGGAGGCTTTTTTATGGTTCGTTCTTATTACCCTTCTGAATGTCACGCTGATTATTTTGACTTTGAGCGTATCGAGGCTCTTAAACCTGCTATTGAGGCTTGTGGCATTTCTACTCTTTCTCAATCCCCAATGCTTGGCTTCCATAAGCAGATGGATAACCGCATCAAGCTCTTGGAAGAGATTCTGTCTTTTCGTATGCAGGGCGTTGAGTTCGATAATGGTGATATGTATGTTGACGGCCATAAGGCTGCTTCTGACGTTCGTGATGAGTTTGTATCTGTTACTGAGAAGTTAATGGATGAATTGGCACAATGCTACAATGTGCTCCCCCAACTTGATATTAATAACACTATAGACCACCGCCCCGAAGGGGACGAAAAATGGTTTTTAGAGAACGAGAAGACGGTTACGCAGTTTTGCCGCAAGCTGGCTGCTGAACGCCCTCTTAAGGATATTCGCGATGAGTATAATTACCCCAAAAAGAAAGGTATTAAGGATGAGTGTTCAAGATTGCTGGAGGCCTCCACTATGAAATCGCGTAGAGGCTTTGCTATTCAGCGTTTGATGAATGCAATGCGACAGGCTCATGCTGATGGTTGGTTTATCGTTTTTGACACTCTCACGTTGGCTGACGACCGATTAGAGGCGTTTTATGATAATCCCAATGCTTTGCGTGACTATTTTCGTGATATTGGTCGTATGGTTCTTGCTGCCGAGGGTCGCAAGGCTAATGATTCACACGCCGACTGCTATCAGTATTTTTGTGTGCCTGAGTATGGTACAGCTAATGGCCGTCTTCATTTCCATGCGGTGCACTTTATGCGGACACTTCCTACAGGTAGCGTTGACCCTAATTTTGGTCGTCGGGTACGCAATCGCCGCCAGTTAAATAGCTTGCAAAATACGTGGCCTTATGGTTACAGTATGCCCATCGCAGTTCGCTACACGCAGGACGCTTTTTCACGTTCTGGTTGGTTGTGGCCTGTTGATGCTAAAGGTGAGCCGCTTAAAGCTACCAGTTATATGGCTGTTGGTTTCTATGTGGCTAAATACGTTAACAAAAAGTCAGATATGGACCTTGCTGCTAAAGGTCTAGGAGCTAAAGAATGGAACAACTCACTAAAAACCAAGCTGTCGCTACTTCCCAAGAAGCTGTTCAGAATCAGAATGAGCCGCAACTTCGGGATGAAAATGCTCACAATGACAAATCTGTCCACGGAGTGCTTAATCCAACTTACCAAGCTGGGTTACGACGCGACGCCGTTCAACCAGATATTGAAGCAGAACGCAAAAAGAGAGATGAGATTGAGGCTGGGAAAAGTTACTGTAGCCGACGTTTTGGCGGCGCAACCTGTGACGACAAATCTGCTCAAATTTATGCGCGCTTCGATAAAAATGATTGGCGTATCCAACCTGCAGAGTTTTATCGCTTCCATGACGCAGAAGTTAACACTTTCGGATATTTCTGATGAGTCGAAAAATTATCTTGATAAAGCAGGAATTACTACTGCTTGTTTACGAATTAAATCGAAGTGGACTGCTGGCGGAAAATGAGAAAATTCGACCTATCCTTGCGCAGCTCGAGAAGCTCTTACTTTGCGACCTTTCGCCATCAACTAACGATTCTGTCAAAAACTGACGCGTTGGATGAGGAGAAGTGGCTTAATATGCTTGGCACGTTCGTCAAGGACTGGTTTAGATATGAGTCACATTTTGTTCATGGTAGAGATTCTCTTGTTGACATTTTAAAAGAGCGTGGATTACTATCTGAGTCCGATGCTGTTCAACCACTAATAGGTAAGAAATCATGAGTCAAGTTACTGAACAATCCGTACGTTTCCAGACCGCTTTGGCCTCTATTAAGCTCATTCAGGCTTCTGCCGTTTTGGATTTAACCGAAGATGATTTCGATTTTCTGACGAGTAACAAAGTTTGGATTGCTACTGACCGCTCTCGTGCTCGTCGCTGCGTTGAGGCTTGCGTTTATGGTACGCTGGACTTTGTAGGATACCCTCGCTTTCCTGCTCCTGTTGAGTTTATTGCTGCCGTCATTGCTTATTATGTTCATCCCGTCAACATTCAAACGGCCTGTCTCATCATGGAAGGCGCTGAATTTACGGAAAACATTATTAATGGCGTCGAGCGTCCGGTTAAAGCCGCTGAATTGTTCGCGTTTACCTTGCGTGTACGCGCAGGAAACACTGACGTTCTTACTGACGCAGAAGAAAACGTGCGTCAAAAATTACGTGCAGAAGGAGTGATGTAATGTCTAAAGGTAAAAAACGTTCTGGCGCTCGCCCTGGTCGTCCGCAGCCGTTGCGAGGTACTAAAGGCAAGCGTAAAGGCGCTCGTCTTTGGTATGTAGGTGGTCAACAATTTTAATTGCAGGGGCTTCGGCCCCTTACTTGAGGATAAATTATGTCTAATATTCAAACTGGCGCCGAGCGTATGCCGCATGACCTTTCCCATCTTGGCTTCCTTGCTGGTCAGATTGGTCGTCTTATTACCATTTCAACTACTCCGGTTATCGCTGGCGACTCCTTCGAGATGGACGCCGTTGGCGCTCTCCGTCTTTCTCCATTGCGTCGTGGCCTTGCTATTGACTCTACTGTAGACATTTTTACTTTTTATGTCCCTCATCGTCACGTTTATGGTGAACAGTGGATTAAGTTCATGAAGGATGGTGTTAATGCCACTCCTCTCCCGACTGTTAACACTACTGGTTATATTGACCATGCCGCTTTTCTTGGCACGATTAACCCTGATACCAATAAAATCCCTAAGCATTTGTTTCAGGGTTATTTGAATATCTATAACAACTATTTTAAAGCGCCGTGGATGCCTGACCGTACCGAGGCTAACCCTAATGAGCTTAATCAAGATGATGCTCGTTATGGTTTCCGTTGCTGCCATCTCAAAAACATTTGGACTGCTCCGCTTCCTCCTGAGACTGAGCTTTCTCGCCAAATGACGACTTCTACCACATCTATTGACATTATGGGTCTGCAAGCTGCTTATGCTAATTTGCATACTGACCAAGAACGTGATTACTTCATGCAGCGTTACCATGATGTTATTTCTTCATTTGGAGGTAAAACCTCTTATGACGCTGACAACCGTCCTTTACTTGTCATGCGCTCTAATCTCTGGGCATCTGGCTATGATGTTGATGGAACTGACCAAACGTCGTTAGGCCAGTTTTCTGGTCGTGTTCAACAGACCTATAAACATTCTGTGCCGCGTTTCTTTGTTCCTGAGCATGGCACTATGTTTACTCTTGCGCTTGTTCGTTTTCCGCCTACTGCGACTAAAGAGATTCAGTACCTTAACGCTAAAGGTGCTTTGACTTATACCGATATTGCTGGCGACCCTGTTTTGTATGGCAACTTGCCGCCGCGTGAAATTTCTATGAAGGATGTTTTCCGTTCTGGTGATTCGTCTAAGAAGTTTAAGATTGCTGAGGGTCAGTGGTATCGTTATGCGCCTTCGTATGTTTCTCCTGCTTATCACCTTCTTGAAGGCTTCCCATTCATTCAGGAACCGCCTTCTGGTGATTTGCAAGAACGCGTACTTATTCGCCACCATGATTATGACCAGTGTTTCCAGTCCGTTCAGTTGTTGCAGTGGAATAGTCAGGTTAAATTTAATGTGACCGTTTATCGCAATCTGCCGACCACTCGCGATTCAATCATGACTTCGTGATAAAAGATTGAGTGTGAGGTTATAACGCCGAAGCGG
>NZ_CAACVB010000392.1 GCF_900659635.1 Actinomadura roseirufa
CAGGCCGAGCCCGCGCGCCCCGGACGGGACGTCCCCGCCCGGTCCCCGCGCCAGCAGCCGCAGCGGCGCGGGCACCGCGATCGGCTCCGGCTCCGGGGCCGTGTCGGGCACCGCGAGCGGCCCCGTGTTCAGGACCTGGTTCGGCCGCGTGCCCTGCTCCGGCGCCGGTGCGCGGACCGGCGGCTCCTTGAGCGTCGCGACGATGCTCGCCGAGGCCAGGAACAGCGCGCCCGTCACGTACAGCGCCAGGTCGGCGCGGTCGTCCCGGCCGGACGTCCCGGCCGCGACGAGGGCGATGATCGAGAACAGCAGCGCCGCGACGGGCGCGGGCCCCCACAGCGCCCGGCCGGCCGAGCGCCGCGCGTCCGCGCGCAGCTCGCCCGGGACCAGGCCGGGCAGCGTCGCGGCGGCGGCCGGTGCCCACAGCACGGCCGCGCAGCCGACCAGGAACGCCGCGGCCAGCGTCCAGGCCCGCGCGTCCACGAGCGGCACCGACAGCACCACCAGGAACCGCAGCACGTCGGGGGCGGGCAGCGCGATCCGCCGGTCCAGCCGCGCCGCGAGCGCCCCGGCGAGCGGCGCGAACAGCACCGCGGGCAGCACCAGCAGGACCAGCACGCCGCCGGCCGCCTGCGCCCGCCCCGCGGCGTCGGAGTCGCGGGCCAGCAGCACGGCCATCGCCGTCAGCGCCGGCACGCTCAGCCACTGGCCGAGGCCCGACAGCGCCAGCGCGACCCACAGCCGCCGGAACGACCTGATCGACGAAAGCGACGAAACGCCCGGCGGCTCGGCGGGATGCGACCGGGTGGCGCCCGTTCTGGTCATGTCGGTCAGGGTATCGGCGTGGATGTCCCTAGGAGCCCGACTTCGCCGAGGTTCGGCGGCGTGGCGCCGGCTTCTTCTTCCCGCCGCCCGCGGCCACCTTCTCCCGGCGCTCCACGAGCAGCTCCGCGGCCCGCTGAATCGTGATCGACTCGACCTCGTCGCCCTTGCGCAGGCTCGCGTTCGTCTCGCCGTCGGTGACGTAGGGACCGAACCGCCCCTCCTTCACCACCACGGGCTTGCCGCTGGCCGGGTCGTCGCCCAGCTCCCGCAGCGGCGCCGCGGCCGCGGCACGACCCCGCCCCCGCTGCTTGGGCTGGGCGAGCAGCTCCTTGGCCTTCTCCAGCGTGACCGTGAAGAGATCGGCCTCCGACTCCAGCGAACGGCTGTCGGTGCCCCGCTTGATGTACGGGCCGAACCGCCCGTTCTGCGCGGTCACCGGCTCCCCGTCCAGCTCGCCGAGCGTGCGCGGCAGCGACAGCAGTCGCAGCGCGTCCTCCAGCGTGACGGTGTCCAGCGACATCGACTTGAACAGCGAGCTGGTGCGCGGCTTGGGGGCGTCCGCCTTCTTCACCCGCTTCTTCTTCTCGCCCTCGGCGGGCGCCTCCGGCTCCGGCAGGATCTCGGTGACGTACGGCCCGAACCGCCCCGACTTGGCCACGATCGTGTGCCCCGTCTCCGGGTCGGTCCCGAGCTCCCGGTCGCCGCTCGGCTGCGCGAACAGCTCCTCGGCCTTCTCCCCGGTCAGCTCGTCCGGCGCGATGTCCTCGGGGATGTTGACCCGCTCGCCGTCCCGGTCGAGGTACGGCCCGTACCGGCCGACCCGCACCATGATGTCGGTGCCCTTCACCGGGAACGAGCTGATCCCCTTGGCGTCGATGTCGCCGATGTCGCCGACCAGCTCCTTCAGGCCCTCCTCGCCGTTGTCGCCGAAGTAGAACCGCGTCAGCCAGCGGACGCGCTCGGCCTCGCCCCGGGCGATCTCGTCGAGACCGTCCTCCATGTGGGCGGTGAAGTCGTAGTCGACCAGGTTCCCGAAATGCCGCTCCAGCAGGTTCACCACGGCGAACGCCAGGAACGACGGCACCAGCGCCGTGCCCTTCTTGAACACGTACCCGCGGTCGAGGATCGTCCCGATGATCGAGGCGTACGTCGACGGCCGCCCGATCTCCCGCTCCTCCAGCTCCTTGACCAGGCTCGCCTCGGTGTAGCGGGCCGGCGGGCGGGTCGAGTGCCCCTCGGCGTCCACCGCGAGCGCGGTGAGCGGGTCGCCCTCCACCAGGTTCGGCAGCCGCCGCTCCTGGTCGTCCCGGTCGGTGGACGGGTCGTCCGCGCTCTCCACGTACGCCTTGAGGAAGCCGTAGAAGGTGATGGTCTTGCCGGTCGCGCCGAACTCGGCCGTCTCACCGGCCGTCGACACCCCGGTCACCCGGATCGACACCGACTGCCCGGCGGCGTCCTTCATCTGGCTCGCGATCGTCCGCTTCCAGATCAGCTCGTACAGGCGGAACTGGTCACCCGACAGCCCCGTCTCCCCCGGAGTACGGAAACTGTCACCCGCGGGACGGATCGCCTCGTGCGCCTCCTGCGCGTTCTTCACCTTCGAGGCGTAGACGCGCGGCTTGTCCGGCACGTACTCGCCGCCGAACAGCGACGCCGCCTGCCGCCGCGCCGCCGTGATCGCCGTCTCCGACAGCGTGATCGAGTCGGTTCGCATATAGGTGATGAAGCCGTTCTCGTACAGCTTCTGCGCCACCGACATCGTGTACTTGGCGGAGAACCCCAGCTTGCGGCTGGCCTCCTGCTGCAGCGTCGTCGTCCGGAACGGCGGGTAGGGCTTGCGGGTGTAGGGCTTGCGCTCGACCGACTTGACCTCGTACGGCCGCTCCCGCAGGCGCTCGGCCAGCGCGCGCGCGGCGGGCTCGTCGAGGTGCAGCACGTCCTTGGTCTTGAGGGTGCCGTCGGAGGCGAAGTCACGCCCCTGCGCCACGCGCCTGCCGTCCACGGACACGAGCCCGGCCTTGAACGCCTTGGGCTCCTCGTCCTTCCCGGTGTCGAACTGGCCGAGAATGTCCCAGTAGTGGGCCGGGACGAACGCGATCCGCTCCCGCTCCCGCTCCACCACCAGCCGCGTCGCGACCGACTGCACCCGGCCCGCCGACAGCTTCGGCATGACCTTCTTCCACAGCACCGGGCTGACCTCGTACCCGTACAACCGGTCGAGGATGCGGCGCGTCTCCTGCGCGTCCACGAGCCGCATGTTCAGCTCACGCGGGTTCGCGGCGGCCCGCTGGATCGCGTCCTTGGTGATCTCGTTGAAGACCATCCGGTGCACGGGCACCTTCGGCTTGAGGACGTCCTGGAGGTGCCAGGCGATGGCCTCGCCCTCCCGGTCCTCGTCCGTCGCGAGGAAGAGCTCGTCGGCCTCGGCGAGCAGCTTCTTGAGCTTGGCGACCTGGCTCCGCTTGTCGGTGTTGACCACGTAGAGCGGCTCGAAGTCGTGCTCGACGTTCACGCCGAGCTTGGCCCACGGCTCGCCCTTGTACTTGGCCGGCACCTCCGAGGCGCTCCCGGGCAGGTCCCGGATATGGCCGATACTGGACTCCACGATGTAGCCACGGCCCAGGTACCCGGCGATCGTCTTCGCCTTCGCGGGCGACTCCACGATCACCAGGCGCGTCCCGGCCCCGTTGCCCTGGCCACTCTTCGCAGTGCCGTTCTTGGCTGGCACAGTCGCTCCAACCTCGCTGTCTTGGTCTTCTCGTCAGGCTCTTCTTACACAGGCTTCCTACAACGTCGCATGACGGCGCGTTCATGCCCGTGGGGTTCCCACCACCGCTCCGCGATCGCCGCTCCGCCCGGTAGGACGGCCGCAACGCTCACCGCCGCGCGCCCCCGACAGGATGACATGCCGCCCCGGGAAGCGCGGACCGGGCCACCGTACGGTGCCAGATCCCCGGCGGACCAAGTAATAATGGTCGCAATGGTGGAGTACACCTACCTCGTCCTGTCACTGCCGCGTGGCACCACACGTGACGCCGCCCGGCGGATCTTGACCGAGCACGCCGAACACGACGGCTGGGAAATCGATCGGTTGCGCCTCTACCCAGACGGTAGCCGCCGTATTCAACTCCGCCGCAAGGTCATCCGTCAGGTCCGTACGTTCTGACCGTCCCGTGACCCCGCGTCCGTCACGCCCGCACCGCCCGGAGCGTAGCACCACGTACGGAACACCTGACGTGGCGTAATCATATTCGCTGGAAACGGGCTTTGCCCGCCCCGGACCGCGCCCCCGGGACGGGCAAAGCGTCGTACGGGGCTCACCGGGCCGTCACAGCACCATGCCCGGGCCGCCCCCGTCTCACCGCCGGCGCGGCCGCACCCGGCGTGTCAGCGCCAGTTTCCCGGCCAGCCCGGCGATCACCGCGGCCACCCCGGCCACTCCGGCCCCGCCGTCACCGGTGCCCTCCGTCGCCGCGACGGTCCGCATCCCCTCAGCGCGTATCCCCTCGGTCCGTATCCCCTCGGTCCGGATCTCCCGCGCCTCCGGACGACCGAACCCGTTCTCGCCGGTCAGCCCGCCGATCAGGGGACCGTCGCTGCCCTGGTCCTCCCGCTCCTTGCCGCCGTCCCCCGACGCGCGCCCGTTCCCCGGCACCGCCTGCGCCACCGGCAGGCGGCCCTTCCCGACGGACACGCCCTTCCCCACCGGGAGCCCCTTACCGCCCCCGGCCACGCGCTGCCCCGTCCCTGGCACACCGCCCACCACCGGAAGGCCCTTACCGCCATCGGTGATGTTCCCCACCAGGCGACTCGCCGGCAGCCCGTCCACCAGATCGCCACCGGCGACCCGCCGGTTCGCCATGGGCACACCGCCCACGATCGGGACCTTTTTCACCTTGGACAGCTTCTTGACCACCGGCTGCTCCGCACCGGCACGACCGCCGCCCGGTGCGGCCCTCCTGGAACCGGCCGCGTTCCCGCCGGGCAGACCGGCCTTGGACGGCACCGCCTTACCTTCGGCGATCGCGTTCACCGTGGAAGAACCGTCCGGCTTGACCAATCCCTGGGCCGCGGCGATGCCGTTGAACTCATAGAGCCCGCCCACCAAGGGCAGCCCCTCGCTGCCGACCGGAAAGCCCACCGTGGACCGCCGATTCCCGGCGGGCACGCGGCCCGCCACCGGTGCCTTCGTCCCCTTCGGAAGGCCCTTGACCAGCGGCAGGTCCCCGCCAGAGGGCGGTCGCGCCGTCGACACGGCCTTCCTTTCCAAGGCGGGCGCCTTCGCCACCGCGGGCAGGTCGTCCGGCCCGAGTCCGGGGGACGGGGAGCCTCCCGACGCTCGCCGGTCCAGGCCGGGCAGGTCGAGGTCGGGCAAGTCGCCCCCGGCGGGCCTACCGCGGGTACCGGACCTGTTCTCGGAAGCGGGGCGCCCGTCCGTCGAGGGGATCTCCTTCCCCATAGGGCCATCGTGCGGCGTGAGCGTGCCGACCGGAAGGTCACCCACCAGCGGGAGACCGTTGACCAGGTCGGTCCCCTTCGGTGCCGCCGCGATCGCGGACGCGGGTCCGCCGGGGGCCGGCGTCCCGGCCATCCGGGCGGCGGGCCCGGCGGCGCGGGCACCCGAGCGGCGCGGGG
>NZ_CAACVB010000393.1 GCF_900659635.1 Actinomadura roseirufa
ACCGGTACGTGGCGCGCAGCCACTAGCGCAAGATCATTCCTTGCTCTTGGCCGGGCCCGCGCGGCGAGCTGCCGGCAGGCCGCCGGGCCGCGCCCCACCACCTGGCCGATCTCGGTGAACGGCACCCCGAACACGTCGTGCAGGACGAACGCCGTCCGCTCGGCGGGGGTGAGCGACTCCAGCACCACGAGCATCGCCACGCTCAGCGACTCCTCCAGGGTCACCCGGTCCGCCGGGTCGCCGTACCCGCCGCCTTCCACACCGCCGACCAGCGGCTCGGGCAGCCACGGCCCGACGTACTCCTCGCGCCGATGCCGGGCCGAGCGCAGCACGTCCCGCGCGAGCCGGGCCACGGTGACGATCAGCCAGCCGGTCAGGTCGGCGATCTGCGCGCGGTCCGCCGAGCGCAGCCGCAGCCAGCTCTCCTGAACGACGTCCTCGGCCTCGTCCACGCTGCCCAGCAGCCCGTAGGCCACGCCCATGAGCCGCCCGCGCAGCGCCTGGAACCGTCGCGCCGCCTCCTCTTCGTCCACGTCATGGGGACGAGATGACCGCCCGGGGTGTGACAGCGGCCCCCCCGGAACGCGGAAGGCCGCCCCCCGCGCGAGCGGGGAGCGGCCTTCCCGGACCGTCTTCGGGGATCAGCGGTTGTACTGCCCGAAGTCGTACTCCTCCAGCGGGACGGCCTCGCCGGAGCCCTGGCCGAAGGCGTACTCGGCGCCGTCGTCGTAGGAGCCGACGGAGTAGACCGCCGCCTTCGCCTCCTCGGTCGGCTCGACCCGGACGTTGCGGTACTGCGGCATGCCGGTACCGGCCGGGATGAGCTTACCGATGATGACGTTCTCCTTGAGGCCCAGCAGCGGGTCGCTCTTGGCGTGCATCGCGGCCTCGGTGAGCACCCGGGTCGTCTCCTGGAAGGACGCCGCCGACAGCCACGACTCGGTCGCGAGCGAGGCCTTGGTGATGCCCATCAGGACGGGACGGCCGGCGGCGGGGACCCCGCCCTCGGCCACGACGTTCCGGTTCGTCTCCTCGAAGATCGGACGCTCGACCAGGTCGCCGGGCAGCAGGTCGGTGTCGCCCGACTCGAGGATGTTCACCCGCTTCAGCATCTGGCGGACGATGATCTCGATGTGCTTGTCGTGGATCGACACGCCCTGCGACCGGTAGACCTCCTGGACCTCGTGGACCAGGTGGAGCTGCACGGCGCGCGGGCCGAGGATGCGCAGCACCTCGTGCGGGTTGATCGCACCGGCGATGAGCTTCTGCCCGACCGAGACGGCCTCGCCCTCCTTGACCAGCAGGCGCGAGCGCATCGGCACCGGGTAGGCGATCTCGTCCGAGCCGTCGTCGGGGACGATGACGACCTTGCGGGCCTTCTCCGTCTCGTCGATCTTGACTCGGCCGGCGACCTCGCTGATCGGCGCGACGCCCTTGGGGATGCGGGCCTCGAACAGCTCCTGGACGCGCGGCAGGCCGTGCGTGATGTCGCCACCGGCCACACCACCGGTGTGGAAGGTGCGCATCGTCAGCTGCGTGCCGGGCTCACCGATGGACTGCGCGGCGATGATGCCGACGGCCTCACCGACGTCCACCCGCTTGCCGGTGGCCAGCGAGCGGCCGTAGCAGGCGGCGCAGACACCGATCTTGGCCTCGCAGACCAGGGCGCTGCGGGTGCGGACGCGCTCCACGCCCGCCTCGACCAGGCGGGTGACGACCGTGTCGGACAGGTCGGTGTCGGCCGGGAAGATGACCGTGCCGTCGACCTCGACGTCCTCGGCGATCGTCCGGCCGACGAGGCTGGTCTCGGTGGTGGCCAGCTTGACCAGCGACCCGTCGGCGGCGCGCTCGGCGACCTCGAAGGGGATCGTGCGGTCGGTGCCGCAGTCCTCCTCGCGGACGATGACGTCCTGCGCGACGTCCACCAGGCGCCGGGTCAGGTACCCCGAGTCGGCGGTGCGCAGCGCGGTGTCGGCCAGGCCCTTGCGGGCGCCGTGCGTCGAGATGAAGTACTCGACGACCGACAGGCCCTCGCGGAACGACGACTTGATCGGACGCGGGATGGTCTCGCCCTTGGGGTTGGAGACCAGGCCGCGCATACCGGCGATCTGCCGCAGCTGGAGCGGGTTGCCGCGGGCGCCCGACTGGATCATCATCCAGATCGGGTTGGCCTTCGGGAACGCCTGCTCCATGTCCTTGGCGACGTCGGCGGTCGCGTTGTTCCAGATCGTGATGAGCTCCTGCTTGCGCTCATCGTCGGTGATCAGACCGCGGTTGAACTCCCGCTGCACCTTGTCGGCGCGGGCCTCGTACCCGCCCAGGATGTCCTGCTTGTTGGGCGGGGTGATCACGTCGTCGATCGCGATGGTCACACCGGACCGGGTGGCCCAGTGGAACCCGGCGCTCTTGAGCGCGTCCAGCGCGTTGGCGACGGCGACCTTGGGGTAGGTCTCGGCCAGCTCGTTCACGATCGCCGAGAGCTGCTTCTTGCCGATCTCGTCGTTGACGAACGGGAAGTCCTCGGGCAGCGTCTCGTTGAACAGCGCGCGGCCGAGCGTGGTCTCCAGCCGGTACGGCTGGCCGGGCTCGTAGCCCTCGGGTGCCTGCCAGCCGCGCGGCGGCGGGACGTCCTTCAGCCGGATCTGGATCTTGGCCTGGAGGTCCAGCTCGCCCCGGTCGTAGGCCATGATGCCCTCGGCGATGCCGCCGAACGCCCGGCCCTCGCCCTCCGAGCCGTCCTTCTGCGTCGTCAGCCAGTACAGGCCGATGATCATGTCCTGGGTGGGCATGGTCACGGGCTTGCCGTCGGACGGCTTCAGGATGTTGTTGGTCGACAGCATCAGGATCCGCGCCTCGGCCTGCGCCTCGGCCGACAGCGGCAGGTGCACCGCCATCTGGTCGCCGTCGAAGTCGGCGTTGAACGCGGTGCAGACCAGCGGGTGGATCTGGATGGCCTTGCCCTCGACCAGCTGCGGCTCGAACGCCTGGATGCCGAGGCGGTGCAGGGTCGGCGCGCGGTTCAGCAGCACCGGGTGCTCGGTGATGACCTCTTCCAGCACGTCCCACACGACCGGGCGGGCCCGCTCGACCATCCGCTTGGCGGACTTGATGTTCTGCGCGTGGTTGAGGTCGACCAGCCGCTTCATGACGAACGGCTTGAACAGCTCCAGCGCCATCTGCTTGGGCAGGCCGCACTGGTGCAGCTTCAGCTGCGGGCCGACGACGATGACCGAACGGCCGGAGTAGTCGACGCGCTTGCCCAGCAGGTTCTGCCGGAACCGGCCCTGCTTGCCCTTGAGCATGTCCGACAGCGACTTCAGCGGGCGGTTGCCCGGCCCGGTGACCGGGCGGCCGCGGCGGCCGTTGTCGAACAGCGCGTCGACGGCCTCCTGCAGCATCCGCTTCTCGTTGTTGACGATGATCTCGGGCGCGCCGAGGTCGAGCAGCCGCTTGAGCCGGTTGTTCCGGTTGATCACCCGGCGGTACAGGTCGTTCAGGTCGGACGTGGCGAACCGGCCGCCGTCCAGCTGCACCATCGGGCGCAGGTCCGGCGGGATCACCGGGATGCAGTCCAGCACCATGCCCAGCGGGCTGTTGCGGGTGTTGAGGAACGCCGAGACGACCTTCAGCCGCTTCAGGGCGCGGGCCTTCTTCTGGCCCTTGCCGGTGCGGATGATGTCGCGCAGCTTCTCGGCCTCGGCGTCGAGGTCGAAGTTCTGCAGCCGGGCCTGGATGGCCGCGGCGCCCATGCCGCCCTCGAAGTACTTGCCGAACCGGTCGCGCATCTCGCGGTAGAGCAGCTCGTCGCCCTCCAGGTCCTGGACCTTGAGGTTCTTGAAGCGGCTCCACACCTCGTCGAGACGGTCGATCTCGCGCTGCGCGCGGTCGCGCAGCTGCTTCATCTCCCGCTCGGCGCCGTCGCGCACCTTGCGCTTCTGGTCGGCCTTCGCGCCGGCCTCCTCCAGCTCCGCCAGGTCGCCCTCCAGCTTCTGCTGGCGGGCCTCGACCTGCGCGTCGCGGGCCTGCTCGATCTGCTGACGCTCCACGGAGATGTGGGCCTCCAGCGTCGGCAGGTCGCGGTCGCGGCGCTCGGCGTCCACGCTGGTGATCATGTAGGCCGCGAAGTAGATGATCTTCTCGAGATCCTTCGGGGCCAGGTCCAGCAGGTAGCCGAGGCGCGAGGGGACGCCCTTGAAGTACCAGATGTGCGTGACCGGCGCGGCCAGCTCGATGTGGCCCATCCGCTCACGGCGCACCTTGGCGCGCGTCACCTCGACGCCGCAGCGCTCACAGATGATGCCCTTGAACCGGACGCGCTTGTACTTACCGCAGTAGCACTCCCAGTCCCGGGTCGGGCCGAAGATCTTCTCGCAGAAGAGCCCGTCCTTCTCCGGCTTGAGGGTGCGGTAGTTGATCGTCTCCGGCTTCTTGACCTCGCCGTGGGACCACTGGCGGATGTCGTCAGCGGTCGCCAGGCCGATGCGTAGTTCGTCGAAGAAGTTGACGTCAAGCAACTGTTTTCCCCTTGAGTTGATCAGACCTCTTCGACACTGCTCGGCTCACGCCGGGACAGGTCGATGCCGAGCTCCTCCGCGGCGCGGAAGACGTCCTCGTCGGTGTCGCGCATCTCGATGGACATGCCGTCGCTGGACAGGACCTCGACGTTGAGGCACAGCGACTGCATTTCCTTGATGAGCACCTTGAAGGACTCGGGAATGCCGGGCTCGGGGATGTTCTCGCCCTTGACGATGGCCTCGTAGACCTTGACGCGGCCGAGGACGTCGTCGGACTTGATGGTCAGCAGTTCCTGCAGGGCGTAGGCGGCGCCGTACGCCTCCAGGGCCCAGACCTCCATCTCACCGAAGCGCTGGCCGCCGAACTGGGCCTTTCCGCCGAGCGGCTGCTGAGTGATCATGGAGTAGGGGCCGGTCGAGCGGGCGTGGATCTTGTCGTCGACCAGGTGGAGCAGCTTGAGGATGTAGATGTAGCCGACCGAGATCGGGTCCTTGTAGGGCTCGCCGGTGCGGCCGTCGAACAGCTTCGCCTTGCCGCCCGGGCCGACCATCCGGTTGCCGTCGCGGTTGGGCAGCGTGCTCTCGATCAGGCCGGTGACGTCGTCCTCGCGGGCGCCGTCGAACACCGGGGTGGCGGTGTTGGTCCAGGCCGGAGCCTCGTCCGCGCCGATGGCGTGCAGGGCGCGCTTCCAGTCGGCGTCCTCGCCCTCGACCTTCCAGCCGCGGCTGGCGACCCAGCCGAGGTGGGTTTCCAGGACCTGGCCGACGTTCATGCGGCCCGGGACGCCCAGCGGGTTCAGGACGATGTCGACCGGGGTACCGTCCTCCAGGAACGGCATGTCCTCGACCGGCAGCACCTTGGAGATGACGCCCTTGTTGCCGTGCCGGCCCGCGAGCTTGTCCCCATCGGTGATCTTGCGCTTCTGCGCCACGTACACCCGGACC